>NZ_CP053844.1:1238834-1548543 GCF_013201685.1 Campylobacter geochelonis
CTTTTTGTAAGATCTAAGTAAAGCTTGTTTATACCCCAAATTTGCGTTAAAAATTCATCCATCAATCGCCTTTAAAAACTAAAATATGACAATTTTACCAAAAATTTATTAAATCCAAATGCAAGATATAGGGTTAAATTTAAATTTAACCCTACTTTAAGAAGTTATTTTACAGTAGCAAGTTTTCGTCTAAGATAGGCGATTTTGCTTTGAAGTGGAAGGTGTTTTGGACAGTTATCCTCACAACCTAGCAAACTCATACAGCCAAATACGCCATCATCATCGCCAACTAGCTCATAAAAGTCCGCATCGCTTCTTTCATCAAGGGGATCTGATTTAAATCTTACGATTCTATTTAATCCAACAGCACCGATAAAATCTTTTCTCATAACCGCAGTTCCACAACTCGCAACGCAAATTCCGCACTCAATGCAACGATCAAGCTCAAAAGTATCTTGAGCTGCTTGTGGGTCTACTTTTTCCTCTATTTTTGAGATATCTGTTACTTTGTTTGTATGAACCCAGCTCTCAACTCTTTGGTTCATTGCTGCCATCCATTTGCCAGTATTTACACTTAAATCTTTTATAAGTTTAAATGCAGGAAGTGGCATAAGCTCGATAACTCCATCTTCATAATCTTTTGTAAGAGTTCTACAAGCAAGTTTTGGCACGCCATTTATGACCATACCGCAACTTCCACAAATTCCAGCCCTACAAACAAAATCAAAGCTAAGGCTTGGATCTTGATTTTCGCGGATTAAATTTAGCGCGATAAAAATCGTCATACCAGGCGCTTCTTCTAGCTCATATGTCGCAAAATGTGGTTTTGAGACCTTGCTTAAAGGATTATATTTAAATGCTTTTATGGTTATTTTTCTACTCATTACCAACTCCTACTCTTTCGTTTGGTTTTTTGAATTTTGGTTGAAGTTCATAAGGCATTAGAGCATCTTGTATCTCATATCTACCTTTACCCTCTTTTTCTAACTCTTCTTTGATTTTATCAACCTCTGCTTGTCTTATTTGACTTTGTGGGTTTTCTATGATGTTACCTTTTGCGCCATATCCTCTAAATGCTGGTGGAATTTCCATCTTCATGATATCAAGTGGCTCATAAGTAACTGTTGGCATAGTATCGCCCTCTTTCCAAGCTGTAAGAGTTCTTTTTAGCCAGTTAGCATCATCTCTTTTTGTGTAGTCCTCACGATAATGCGCGCCACGACTCTCTGTTCGTAAAAGCGCTCCATAAGCAACACAAAGTGCAAGTTTTAGCATCTTTGGAGTTCTATAAGCATCTTCAAGCTCTGGGTTAGCAAACGGCTCTTTGTTCTCTACTTTGATATCTAAAGATTTCTTATATAGCTCTTCAAGCTCTTTAACCGCTTTTTCTAATCCCTCGCCTGTTCTAAAGATAGCAACATAATCCCACATAACATCTTTCATGCGATTTTTTATCTCATAAACGTTAAATTTACCCTCTTTACTTAGAAGCTCTTTTATGTAGTTTTCTTCTCTATCAACAAATTTTTGAACATCTTGAGTGTTGATATCTATATCGTGTGATTTACAATAATCAGCAAAATAATCTCCAACTATCATACCAGCAACAACTGTTTCAGCAACTGAGTTTCCACCAAGTCTGTTAAAGCCGTGCATATCCCAACACGCCGCTTCACCAGCTGAGAACAAACCAGCTAAAGTTGGGCTTTCGCCTGTTGGTTTTGTTTTGATTCCACCCATTGAGTAGTGTTGCATAGGAAGAACTGGTGCCCATCCTTTTGGACCTTCATCTGCAGGATCAATACCATTAAAAATTTCGCAAATTTCTTGAACATCGCGTAAGTTTTTTTCTATATGTTCACGACCCAAAATAGAAATATCTAGCCATAAATGCTCTCCATAGATACTTTTTACGCCCTTGCCATTTCTGATATGCTCCATCATACGACGACTTACAACATCTCTACTTGCAAGCTCTTTTTTCTCTGGCTCATAATCAGGCATAAAACGATATCCATCAACATCACGAAGAATTCCGCCATCACCTCTACAACCCTCAGTTAGCAAAATTCCGCTAGGAACGATTGGGGTTGGGTGAAATTGAACCGCTTCCATGTTTCCAAGTTGAGCAACTCCCGTCTCAAGCGCAATCGCAGCTCCAGTTCCCTCACAAATAACAGCATTAGTTGTATGTTTGTAAATTCTACCATAACCACCAGTTGCTATAAGTGTTCCACGAGATACATAAGCTTCTATTGTTCCATCGATTAAGTCTCTTACGATAGCGCCATAGCAACGATTATCTTTATGAATCAAAGCTATAGCTTCTTTTCTATCTCTTATATCAACATTGTGTTTAACGCACTCATTTGCCACACCAAAAAGCATAGTATGACCTGTGGCGTCTGCTGTGTAGCAAGTTCTCCACTTTTTAGTTCCACCAAAGTCTCTTGAGTGGATAAGTCCATTTACCTCTTCTTTTTCTTCGATAGTTGTTTTTTGTGCGTTTATAACCGCACTTCTTTTACCTTTAGTAATTCTAGTCCAAGGAACGCCCCAACTAGCAAGCTCACGAATCGCTTTTGGTGCAGTTTGAACAAACATCCTAGCAACTTCTTGATCGCATCCCCAGTCGCTTCCTTTAACAGTATCTGCAAAGTGAACATCTTCGTTATCGCCCTCACTCATCTTAGAATTTCCAAGACTTGCTTGCATACCGCCTTGTGCTGCAGCTGAGTGTGAACGACGAACTGGACAAAGACTTAAAACTATAGTACTATTTCCCTTTTCAGCAGAAGCAACAGCTGCTCTAAGACCAGCCAAACCACCACCTATAACTAACGAATCACAATAAATTATATTCATATTATATTTCCTTACCTTAACCTAAACTCAACCAAACAACATCTGCAATTACAGAAAGAAGGAAAAAAACGCCCCAAACTATAAAGTTGATTGTTTTGATTAGTTTTCTTCTTGCATGAGCTTCTGCTCTAGTTCCATCTATACTTACCCATTTCATAATCAATCTATATGTTCCAATACTAGCGTGTAAAACTGTAACGATAAGCAAAAGTAGATAAAAGATATGAAGTTGTGAAAATCTTCCTATAGATAAATCTGGAGTAATTTTCTCTCCAAAAACTATAGTTAAAATGTGAGCACTTGCAAAGAAAAATAACAAAAATCCAGTTATAAACTGAAACCACCAAAGCGTTGTATCGCAGTGTCTCATACGAATTTTGTGAGCTTTGAATGCTCTATAAGCTGCATAGTTTGCAGGAAACTTTCTCATAGCTGTAAAAGCATGAACCATAAATATGATTAAAATAACAAGGGCTACGAAATTTGTTACTTGGTAAATTCCACCTGGTTCAGCAAATTTCACAACAGATTCAAATGCATCAGTACCAAACAAGATTGTCCCAGTAAAAATCATATGGCATATCATAAAACAGGCTAAAATCAACCCCGTAATACTCTGAGCTAAGTCCTGCAAAGCAGGAATTCGACTCTTTTTGCCATCTACGGATTTGCCAAGAAACCCTTCAATGCGTTGCATCATATAAACTCCTTTAAGAAAAATTAAATTTTAAAACTAATTTTGAAATTATATATCAATTAAGCTTTCTAATTACTTAAATTTTTATCTCTATTTTTCCATGCATAAAAGTAGGTAAAAATACCCAAAAACAGCATTAAAAAGGATAAAATTTGACCCATGCTAAGACCAAACATATAAGTCCCTAGCTGAAAGTCTGGCTCTCTATAAATTTCACTAACAAATCTCATCAAAGCATATAAAATCGTATAGATAGCTATAAGTTCTCCATTAAATTTTTTATACTTTCTATAAAAGAATAATACCACAAAAATCACAACACCCTCCAAAAACGCTTCATAAAGTTGCGAAGGATGCCTTAAAATGCCAGCTACCTCTATCCCCCATGGCATACTTGTAGGAACTCCAGCTAGCTCTTGATTTAAGAAATTTCCAATTCGTCCAAAAACATATCCCAAAGGCACAGACAAAGCTACTAAATCAAGCAAAGCAAAGCTGTTTGTTTTATGCTTTTTACAAAACCAAAATGTAGCTATAATAAACCCAACAACCGCGCCATGATAGCTCATACCGCGAATTCCTACAAACTCGCCATTATGAAATGGGTTAAAAATTTCCCAAGGATGAGTTATATAGTGCATCTGCTCATCTGAATAAATGAAAATAAATCCAAGTCTAGCGCCAAGTATAACGCCGATTTCAACCCAGATAAAATAATTATCTAAAAGCTTCTCAGAAAAACCAAGCTTGTCTTTTTTCGCAAACCATTTCGCCATAAAAAGTGCTGTAAGAAGCGCTAAAATGTACATTATCCCATACCAGTGAACGCTAAGCCCAAAAAGGCTAAAAGCGACAGGGTCGAAGTTGTTATAAATTTGGTTCCACCAGCTCAAATTTTAAGTCCTAAAGTTGTCTTTATCATCTGTAAATAATCATCTAAAAACCAACCAAGCGCCTTATAGTAATCACTCTTTGCGTTTGCCTTAAGATAAGCAGCAAGCCCACGAAATGACTCCATAAAATAATTTGTCAAATAAAGCCCTAAAAAGTTGTGAGTTTTCTCATCGGTATCTGATTTAAAAATAGCTGCTAAAAATGCAAGCATATTCGCAGAGTGCGAAGCTTTAAGCTCTTTAAAAGGCTTTTGATAACGAGCTTTTTCAAAAAACAAAGTAACGTCCATATCGCTAATGAGTTTAAAAAAGTCCATCTCAAAAGCTTTTTTAAGCTCTTCAAAATCCTTTAAAACAGCGCTATAATCCTCTTTTAAAGCCTTTTGCCAAAACTCATGAGCCTTTTTATTTTCATCGGTTTCATTTTTTAAAACCCAAGCTGGAGCTAGTTTTTTAAATTTATCCTCTTCTATCGCGCCTTTAAAATTTGTAGCAAAGATGATAGCTATCATCGCGTAAATATCTTTTACTTTCATAAATTTCCTTTCAAATTTGGCGGTTATATTAACCAAATTTCTCTTAATTTTTTATCTCTTTTGCAAACATAAGCGAATTTATGCCATATTTTTCTCTGATTTGTTGTATGGCTAAATTTGCTTTTTTGTTTTTAGACTCTCCAATTTGCGAAAAAAGCGTTTTTTCTATACAACTTTCATCGACAAATCCAGCCGCGCCGATACTTATATACATAACTGGTGAGGAGATTCTTACATCGCACTTTTTAAAAAGCTCAAGCGCTATTTTTTGAAGCAAACTTTGCGTGAAAATTTCTTTAACAGTAACGCTATGCGAAACTGTGTATCTATCTTCATAGCGAACTTTTAGGTCAAATTTAGTTGGGTTTTGTCCAAATTTGTAAATATCAAAGCTAAGGTATCTGCAAAGAACTAAAACTCTTCTTTCGAGCTCATCTCTATCGGTGATTAAATCAAATGTTCTAGCATGAGAAAAGCTTTTGCGTTTAGATGCCAAATCTAGGCTGTTTTCGCCAGTTCCGGTTAAATTCTCATACAGTTTTATACCACTTTTTCCAAGCTTTTCAAAGACAAATTTAGCATTTTTTGCATCTGTTATGGTATAAATTCCGTATTTATTTAAAAACTTTAGCGCACTTGCTCCAACTCCTGGGAATTTTGATATATCAACATCTTTAAGTTTTTGTGGGATTTCATCGACTTTTATCATACCTACGCCAAAAGGCTTAACCAAATCCGTTGTAAGTTTGGCTATAAATTTAGCCTCGCTTATGCCGATACTGCACGGCAATTTTAAATTTTTTAAAATTTGCTCTTGAAGCTCTTTGGCAAATTTTAGCGGATCGTTTTTAGCCTCAATTCCGCTTAAATCGACAAAAAACTCATCTATGCTAAATTTTTCAATATCAGGAGTAAAAGTGTAAAGAAATTTAAAAAGGCGGCTTGAAAGCTCTTTATAAAATGCCATATCGGATTTAGCTATAGTTAAGTCTTGGCATAAAGCCTTTGCCCTGTTTAAGGACATCGCAGACTTTACGCCAAATTTTCTAGCCTCATAACTCGCACTTAAAATCACAGTGCCAAGTCTATCTTTTTCACCAAAAATCGTGCCACTGTTTCCACCGACAACAACGACTTTTTTACCGATTAATGAGCTATCTTTTATACGCGCTGCTGCGACAAAAAAACAGTCAAGATCGATATGAAGTATCATATTAGCTTAAATAACCTGCTATATCAAGCCCAAAACCACTAAGTCCGATAAACTCTTTGTGTTCGCTTGAGCTTAGTAAAGTTATCTTTTTAATACCTAAATTTAAAAGAATTTGCGCTCCTATGCCATACTCTTTTACTTCACTATCGCAAGTTTCGCTGTTACTTAAAAAGACAAGCACGCCACCTTCTTTTTCTAAGATTTCTAAGCTTTTCATAAATTGGGCGTATTTTAAAGATGTCAAAAACTCTACATCGGATGAAATTTTATGAAATTTAACGTTTGTATTTTCTTTTATATCGCCAAAAACAAAGACTTTGTGCAAGTTATTTTTATGATCTGTTACATCATAAAGCTCTGCGTTAATCCCAGCTATTTGGCTATCTTGTGGTGGGCTAAATTTAACCAAAGTCTCGTTTTTAAGGCGGTATTCGACAAGTTGTGCGATTGAAATCATATTAAGGTTAAATTTCTTACAAAATTTATCCAAATCATCTCTTCTTGCCATCGTGCCATCTTCTTTTACTATCTCGCAAATCGCAGCCACAGGCGCTAATCCAGCCATAACGCACAAATCAATGCTTCCTTCGGTATGTCCGATACGCTCTAGTACGCCACCATCTTTTGCAATAAGTGGGAAAATATGTCCAGGCGCAACAAAATCACTTGGTTTTGCGCTACTTGAAGCGATAAGTTTTATCGTCATATCTCGCTCATATGCGCTTACGCCTGTTGTTGCATCTTTTGCATCAACTGTAATCGTAAATGCGGTTTCGTGGCTTGAAGTGTTGTTGCTAACCATCGGCACAAAGCCTAGCTTTTTTGCGATTTCTTTGCTTACTGGAGTGCAAAGCACGCCTTTTGCGTGAGTGATAGCGAAATTTACCTTTTCCATATCACAAAATGCTCCAGCAAAAACCAAATCCCCCTCATTTTCTCTGTTTTCATCATCGACCATAACTATCATTTTGCCATTTTTGATATCATCAATCGCCTGTTCTACGCTTACAAAAGCCATTTTATTTCCTTAAATTTATATTTTTAACCGCAAAATTATATCACAAAGTTTATTTAATACATTTTAATAATCTTTAATTTAAAAGAGCGGAATTTGCTAAATTTGAGTCTGAATTTATGGGAAAGTGGATGTAAATTTATGCTAAATTATGTTTAAATTTTAAAAGTTTTTAAAGCTAAATAAATTTAAAGTTTGAAATTTTATACAAAGAGTTAAGCTTTTAGAACTGTTTTAAAATATGTTAAAACTCTAAATTTAACTCATCAAAGCCTTTTTTTATATTTGTATAAAGCTCATGAAATGGCACACCTATAACTCTAGTAGCAGATATGGTTGTTATAAAATTTGTATCGCCCTCCCACCTTGGAACTAAATGATAATGCACATGTTGCGCTATCCCAGCTCCAGCTGCGCTTCCTAAATTCATGCCGATATTTACGCCTCTTGCATGAACTCTTTTTTTTAAAATCTCAACTCCACATCTTACAAAATGGCTCATCTCAAGCCACGCTTCTTGGCTTAACTCTTCGATTTTATCGGTATGTTTATAAGGAATCACCATAAAAGCCCCAGGGCTGTATGGGTAGAGATTCATGATACCAAAGCAATGTTTTGCGCGAAATAATACGCCATTTTTCTCATCAAATTCTGGCGAGTTTATCGCATCGCAAAATGGGCACTCGCATTTTTTACTGCTAAAATACTCACTTCTCCACGGCGCACAAAGATACTCCATATTATGCTCCTTTTATCTTTTTCACTGCCATTTCAACGTCATCTTGACGCATAAAACTCTCACCTATCAAAAACGCATCAACTCCGAATTTGTTTAAATTTACAAGCTGTTCATGCTCGTAAAGTCCACTTTCTGCGACTATGATTTTGCCATTTGGTATGATTGGGATAAGTTTTTCGCATAAATCCATGTGCATATCAAAGGTTTGCAAATCACGATGATTTATACCGATGATATTTGCTCCTGCAAAAATCGCCTTTTTAACATCTTCTTTATCGTGAGTTTCAACCAAAGCCTCAAGCCCAAAATATCTTGCATACTCAAGCAGCTCTTTAAGCTCTTTTTGGCTTAATGCTTTTGCGATTAAAAGAACAAAATCCGCCCCATAAACCGCAGCTTCTAAAATTTGATACTTATCTACTATGAAATCTTTTCGCAAAATCGGGCTTTTTGTATAACGACGAATGAGCGAGATATACTCCAAACTTCCTTGAAAAAAGTGTGGTTCACTAAGTACAGAAAAGGCATTTGCCCCACCTTTTTCATAACTAACAGCTATGCTAACAGGATCAAAATCCTCTCTTATAACACCTTTGCTCGGACTTGCTTTTTTAACCTCAGCGATGATTTTATAAGGGTCGTTTTCAGATGTTTTAAGCACGCTAAAAACATCTCGTGGCATATATGGGTTTGAAGATAGACTTCTTCCTAGTGTGTCAAATGGGATAAGTTTTTTCTTTTTTTCTAAGTCCTCTTTAGTCTTTTCTATGATTTTATCAAGTATCATTTTTCAACTCCTTTTAAACACTTTTTGATAGCTTTTATATGCTCTTTTGCCTCTTCGCTTTTAAAAAATTCTTTTTCGCTTTTATCTATACTTTTCATCACTTCATCAGCTTTTTTGCACTCATTTAGTTTAAAATGCCCCCACGCAAGCGAATCAAGAAAATAAGGCGAATTTGGCTCTTTTAAAAGCGCTTTTTTAACTAAATTTATACCTTTTTTCACATCGATTTCATGGTCAATCAACAAATACCCATAGTAGTTTTCAAGCATGGCTATATCTAAATTTGGCATTGATTTTTCAAATTTATTTAGTATATCTTTAAGTATTTTTTTATCTAAATTTGCTCCATTTTTCTCATATAAAAACATCGCTTCTATAGCCAAAAACTCCATATCGCCACTTTTTTTATAAAGCTCATCTGCTTTTTTTATAGCTTTGTCAAATTCTTTATTAAACCCATAAATTTCAAGCAAAAGCTTGTTGTTATAGTCATATTTTTCAAGTAAATTTTTAGTTTTATTAAAGTCTTTGTTGATAAGATAAAATTTTATTATCTCATCGAGATATTGCGTATCTTTCGTGCTTTTATAAATATCTTCATAGGTTTTAATAAGCATAGGATAGTTATGATTTCTTTTATAAATATCACTTAACACATTGCATACTAAAACACTACATCCTTTTAGTCTTTTGTAAGTTTCAAGCTCGGTTGTTGCCTCTTTGACGTTTCCAAATTTGTTTAAGAGCAAATCAACCATTCTTAGCAAATTTTCATCATTTTGCTCTATAGAATATGCTTTTTTAAAACTGACTAATGCTTCTTTGTTTGAGTTTAAAATATCTTGAACCACGCCTAAGATGGAGTAGTTTTTTGCACTTGGATTAGCTTTTACCATTTTTTTCATAATCAATAAAGCTTCATCTGGCTTTGAGTTTTCCATCAAGTATGCAACACGCATTCTAAGGTAGTCATCATCATCTTTTAAAACAACTTTTCCCTTTTCTACTATATCGCCTAAATTCTTACTTTTATAGGCAAAAGCGATTTTAATCGCCTCTTTTAGATACTCTGGATTTTTTGTACTATCATATAAATATTCAAAAATTTTTGATGAGTTTGTCGGGTCTTCATCTTCAAAATTAAGCCCTTTAAGTATCATAAAACTCTCATTGCTTTGATTATTATCCGTATTAGAAGCTGATAAATTTAAACAAAACAGTAAAATAAAAACTAACTTTATAGAGGTTTTACACCTATACATTCTTTCTCCAACTCATTATAATTTTTCTTAAAATAGTCCCAAAACGGAAAAGTTTTGCACTGTTTAGGGCGAAATTCATAGACGCTACAACATCTTTTTATCTCATCAAAAAACACACAAGCATAACCGCCCTCAAACTCACGCTCTTTTATGCTATATCTAATGCCAAATTTATCTGTAAATTTAGCTTTAAACTCTTCAACACTAAGCCCTAAAAACGCTGCTAAACGCGCACTTTCAGCCTCATCTATCCAGATATATCCACTATCTCCAATGCAACAATTTCCTTTGCAAACTTCACACTTTTTTGCATCAAAACAGTAACTAAATCCATCTTTTATCTCACACATCTTTACTTGTTAAATTCGCTTTCTTAAAAATCTCATGCGCCTCTTTTGCATATCCGTTTTCATCGCTTAAGTATATATTTTCTAGCACTTCACAAAGCGAGCGAGAGCTTTTTTTAGCTTCAATTAGCGCTAGTTTTGCGCTTTTGCCCTTTTTTGGATATACAAATTTAAGCTTTGTTAGCGCAAATTTACTCTGTTTTAAAAGATGAGCTATATACATAAGCTGTTTTGCATCATAGCAAAAAACAAGCGAGCCATGGGATTTAAGATGCGAGCTTGAATTGCTTATCAAATTCTCAAGACTTAAATTTGAAGCATACCTGCTTATTTGCAAGTGCTTGTTTTGACTTTGTCTAACACCATCATGGTAAAATGGTGGATTTGAGATGATATGGTCAAATCTTTTATCACTTTTAAATTTAGAAAAATCGGCTTGGATTATATCACAACTTAGCGAATTCTCACGCGAATTTTGTATAGACAACGCGATATTTTCATCTTGTATATCTATCATCGTAATCAAAGTATTTTTCAAATCTCTTTTTAGCAAAAGCCCAAGCACTCCACTTCCTGAACCAACTTCTAAAATTTCGCCACTAAGCTTTAAACTAAGGGCGAAATCATAGAGCATTATCGTATCGCTGTTATATCTGTAACCATCTTTAAACTGCGATATAACCATCTATTTTGTGCTGATTATGTGGTTGATAATAGCATTTGAGTGATTTAGCGCAACTACAATCGAACCACCGCTTTTTGTTATCAAATCCCCACCGATATAAAGCCCTGGAATCTGACTTTGACAATGCTCATCTATCTTTGGAACGCCATTTTCATCTATACCAACACCACAGTTTTTCAAAAAATCAACCGGAGTAGTTCCACCTATAGCATACACAACTCTATCGTAAACAAAATCTCTGCCATCTTTATAGTGAGCTAGAACTTTTCCATTTTCATTTTCTAAGCTTTCGATGTTTGTATTAAGACGAAGTATAACATCGCCGTATTTTGCGGCTTTATAGATATCTCTTTCGTTTATTTCATTTAATCTTGTAAAATTCATTCTTCTATATGAAAGCGTTACAATGTTGCTAGTTGAAAGAGTTATAGCATATTCTATAGCTGAGTTTCCGCCACCTACGACTAGAATTTTCTCATTTACACCACACTTGTCAAGGTTAAAATTTACTCTTTGAGTGATTGAAGGCGGAATTTTATACTCTGGTTTGTTTGGTTTTCCCATTCTACCGATTGCTATAATGACATTTTTAGCCTTATACTGAGCGTTTGGAGTAATAACTGTAAAAATTCCATCATCGCCTTTTACAACCTTTTCAACTTCGGTTTTAAAAACAGCGTCCACTCCCTCATTATCCAAAAGCCCATCGAAGTAGTTTAAAACATCCTCTTTAGTGCCTGTTTCAAAGTGAACTTTACCTTTAGTTTCGCTATCCATGCCCTTGTATTCTTTATCTACACGCTTGTTGTCTTTGTAAAAAGTTCTAATTGTTTGTGAGTGGTTATCGCCTTTTTCTAAAAGCAAAACTTTTTGCAAACCGCTTATTTTGGCTTCAACTACTGATGAAATTCCACATGGTCCTCCGCCAATAACGGCTAAATCATAAACATTCTCCATACTTATCCTTTTATAAATCATTTTTTAACTAAAATTATATTATGATTTTACTAAACAAAGATAAACAAGGATAAAAAATGGTTAAAAGGCTAGAATTGGCTAAATCATCGCAAAAAACCCTTCTAAATTTAACCCCAAATTTAAAAGAAAAAGTGCTTTTAGATATGCTTGAAGAGGTAAAAAATGCAAAATTTGAGATTTTAGAAGCAAACAAACTTGATGTTATGGCTGCAAAAAGTGCAAATTTAAACTCCGCTTTAATCGAGCGTCTTACACTAGATGATAAAAAAATAGACGCGATTTTAGCAAGCCTGTTAGATACTGCTAGGCTAAAAGATCCAGTTGGCGTCGTGCTTGATGGCTGGGTAAATTATGCTGGGCTTAAATTTCAAAAAGTAGCAATTCCTATAGGCGTGGTTTGCGTGATTTACGAGAGTCGTCCAAATGTAACCGCTGAAGTTGCAAGCTTGTGTTTTAAAAGTTCAAATGTGTGCATTTTAAAAGGCGGAAAAGAGGCAAAACACTCAAATTTAGCCATAGTTAGTGCACTTCATAAAGCGTTAGTTAAAAACGGCATAGATAAAAATGTCATAACTTTTTTAGATGATTTTAAGCGCGAGGATTTAATAAATTTGATAAAAATGGATAAATTTATCGACGTTATCGTGCCTCGTGGCGGAAGCGAGTTGGTAAAATTTATAAGTCAAAACTCTAGCATACCAGTTATAAAACATGATAAAGGAATGTGCCATATATACATAGATGAAAGTGCGAATTTAGCTAACGCGCTTAAAATTTGTATAAACGCCAAATGCCAAAAACCAAGCGCTTGTAATGCCGTAGAAACGCTTTTAATCCATAAAAACATCGCTAACGAGTTTTTGTTAAATTTAGCTAACGAGTTTGAAAATTTGGGCGTTGAAATTTATGGGTGCGAAAAAACGGTTGCTTTTTTATCTAAGCAAATACCAAATTTAAGTATCAAAAAAGCAAACGATGAGAGCTATGATACCGAGTATCTTGATATGAAGATAAATGTTAAAATCGTGCATAACTTAGATGAAGCACTAGATCACATTGAGCGTTTTAGCTCAAGCCATAGCGAAGCTATAATAAGTGAAAATTTTACTAACATCGAGCGTTTTTTAAACGAAGTTGATAGTGCTTGTTTGTATGCAAATGCTTCAACTAGATTTAGCGATGGTTATGAGTTTGGTTTTGGAGCTGAAGTTGGCATAAGCACTAACAAACTTCACGCAAGAGGCCCTATGGGACTAAGCGAGCTAACAACTTATAAGTATAAAATCATCGGTCAAGGTCAGGTAAGAAAGTGAAATTTGATAAAATTTTACTTTTTACAGCTTTGATATGCTTAGTTATTTATGGGTTTTTAAGCTTTAAAGGTTATGAAATTCAAGCAGAAAAAAAGCCTAAAATCGACTTTACAAAAGATACAAATTTTGACGCACTATCAAAGATAAAAAGTAAATGCGAAAGCTCTGATATGGTTTATTGTGAAGAGCTTGGAAATTTCTATGTCTATCAAAAAAAATATGGCTTAGCTTTTAAGTATTATGAAAAAATCTGTGCATATAACCCTATTTTAGACAACTGTTTTAAAGCTGGAAATATAGCTCAAAAATATCTTGAAGATAATGTAACAGCAGTGCTTTTATATCAAAAAAGTTGCGAAAGTTCTGGTATAAAAACATGTGATAGTTTGGGTCAAATTTATAAAAATGGTTTAGGCAAGATATCTAAAAATGAGGATTTGGCCATAGAGTATCTATCTAGGTCTTGCAATAAATTTTATTATGCTAGTTGCGTGGCGTTGGGTGAAATTTATGAGAGCAGAAACGATAAAGCAAAAGCTCTTATAAACTACGAAAAATCATGCAAATACGCAAAACTTGGATGTGATAAGATGAAAAATCTTCACGCGCTTGTTTTTAACTTAACAACTAACCCCACAAGCGAACTTGAGGAGTTTTTAAAGACAAATAGTGTTTTATGTGATGAAAAAAATGGCATAGCTTGTGCTAGATTGGCAAAGCATTTTAAGTATTTAGATAAAGAAAAATCAAAAAATTTTACCACCAAAGCCTGTAATTACGGAAATTTATCAAGTTGCCCTAAAAAAATGCAAGATGAAAGTAAAATAACAAATTTAAGAAAAGATTGCGCTAGTAGCAACTACAAAGCTTGTTCAAAACTCGCATATGAGCTTAATAAACAAAACAAAGATGGCAAATTTGACTACGAGATAGAAGATAGCTATAAAAAGGGGTGTGAATTTGGTAAAAACAAAATTTCATGCTCAAATTTAGGTCAATTTTTATCTGAGAAAAATAGACTTGATGAGTCTATAATCTACCTTAAAAAATCATGCGAAATGGGCTTTGCTAGAGGGTGTTATAATGCTGGTATGGTCTATGCGTTTGATTATGAACCACCTTATGGTAAAGAGGCAACTAAGTATTTTATAAAAAGCTGCGAAATGGGACACTCCTGGGGCTGTTATAAGGCTGGAAGCATGTATAAAAACGCTTGGGGTGGAAATGAGAAAAATATAGAAAAAGCTTATGAATTTTGGCAAAAATCTTGTCTAAAAGAAGGCATTGGTTGCAGAGAGCTAGAAGATATAAAAATCGGAGTAGAGTGATGAGATGGGTTTTTGTTATAATACTCGCTATTGTGCTTTGTGGGAGTTATTACTATATCTTTTTATATGAAAAAAAGATAGTTTTGACAGATGAGTTAAGCATTAAAGAGCTTGCTGTTTTAAACTGCGATAACGGCTTTGGTAGTTCGTGTTTTAATCTAGCCTTTGGCATTTTTGGTGCTTTAGACAAGCATGATACGGTGCTTTTTTACGAAAAAGCTTGCAATAAAGGCATTGATATAGCCTGCGATGTTATAAGTAAAGTCTATCTTGATGAAAACAAAATAGAAAAAGCGAGATTAGCCAGACAAAGGGCATGCAGTTTGGGAAGTTCTATCGCTTGTGCGACGTTAATACATTAAATTTATGGATAAAATATGAGAGAAAATTTTTCTAAAATCGGCTTCATACTTTCAGTTGCCGGAGGAGCTGTTGGGCTTGGAAATGCGTGGAAATTTCCAACTCTTGTTGGTGCAAATGGTGGTTTTGCCTTTGTGCTTTTATATCTTGTTATCACAGTTAGCATAGGTTTTGCTATATTTTTAGCTGAGATTGCTATGGGTAAACTTAGTCAAAAAGATCCTGTAAATGCGTATAAAAATTTAGCAATAAAACATAAAAATTTATGGAAATTTGCTGGTTTTTCTATGATTGGTGGAATTTTAGTTCTATCCTTTTATCTTGTGATTTTAGGCTGGGTTATAAGATATATTTTTGTATCATTTTCTACTCTTCCAGTTGGGATAAATGAGGCAAAAGAGCTTTTTGGACAAGCTGTTTCAAGTGATATTTATGGAAGCATTTTTTACTTTTTTTGTGCTTTTTTCTTAACCCTTTTTGTCGTTTCAAAAGGCGTTAAAAGCGGCATCGAAAAGCTAAATATCTACATGATGCCAGCACTTTTTATCATGCTTTTGGCTATGCTTTTTTACTCATTTTTCTTTGATGGGTTTAGCCAGGCGTTTAAATTTCTTTTTTATGTGGATTTTTCAAAGCTTGATTTAAACTCGCTTTTATCGGCTCTTGGACTATCTTTTTTCACGCTTTGCCTTGGGGTTGGGTGTATTTTAACCTACTCTGCTTCGCTAAACGATGATACAAATCCAGTTTCAAGCTCATTTTATATCGTTCTTATAAATATCCTAATTGGGCTTATGATGGGACTTATAGTCTTTACATTTGTCTTTGAGTTTGGCTCAGACCCAAAAGAGCAAGGCGTAGGACTCGTGTTTTTCTCTCTTATATCTCTTTTTGCAAAGCTTGGAGTAGCGGGAAATATCTTGGCATTTTTCTTCTTTTTATCGCTGTTTTTTGCTGGTATTACTTCAGCGGTTTCTATGATAGAGCCATTTACTTTTTACCTTACAAATGAGTATAAAATTTCAAGAAAAAAGGCTTTAAGCTATCTTGGAGTCGTTATTTTCATACTTGGCGTGCTTTGCATACTCTCTTTGAGTGGAGAATTTGCTAATGTTTTAACTTTTGGCAAAAAGAGCTTTTTTGATATTTTAGACTTTGTCTCATCAAATGTCATGCTTCCAATCGGTGCGATTTTAAGTGCTATTTTTGTTGGATTTGCCTTGCCAAAAGAGCGAATCGAGGGCTTTTTTATGCCTTATATGAAAAGTAAAACGATGTTTGAGTTGTGGTATTTTATGCTTCGATTTGTTGCGCCGATTGCGATTGTAGTTATCATACTTAACCAAATTTTAAACTCTTAAAAGTTAAACAAAACCTCGTTAAAGAAGCCCTTGAGCGGATTTGCTCAAGGGTTAAAGGGGGTTAAAATAAAAGGCATAGCGATAAGCCGAGTTCTGTTAAAAACGATCATTTATCTAGGCTAAATTTTGCAACTTAGCTCAAGCGAAGGGTTGTATTACTAAGACAAAACCGTCCCTTCTTGCTGCAGGTTGGGTTTACAAAGCCATCTGTGTTGCCACAAACGCTGGTGGGCTCTTACCCCACCGTTTCACCATCGCCGATTTCGCGGCAGTTTACTTTCTGTTGCACTATCCCTTAGGTTTCCCTAGCCATCTGTTAGATGGAACCATGTCTTAGAGCAGCTCGGACTTTCCTCTGTGGCTCCAGCGCCAAAGCGATCGTTTGCTATGCCAGCTGGAACTATAGCTAAATTTAGCTTTTACTTAGCTGTTTTAAAATGGATTTTAAAAACCAAACCTTTGAAATACTTCTATTTTAAAATTAAAATTTTATCAAAATAAATTTAAGTGCTAAATTTATACATTACATATAACTTAAATTTAGTTAATTTTAAGTTATATTCTAAAACGCTATATCTGCTTTGCAAATTTATAAACCAAATAGCGTTTAAACTAGCTCTACTCTTGCTCGAAAATATCGCGATGTAAAATTTCTTCTAAAACCACTGTAGCATACGAGCCTTTATCAAGCGAAAAAGAGAAGCTAAACTGCGCTGTTTCTGGAGTGTATTTAAAGCTAACATCTTTAAGATAGCACCAAGCAAATCTCCTGCTTCCCTCCATTAAATTCTCAAATTCATAGCTGTTTTGATAAATTTCATCTTCAAATTTACGAGCTAAACCAGCACTTTGATACGCTCTTTTTCCAACTATAAGCCCACAACTAGTTATATCCCTTTTTTCAAATCTCTCGCACTCGCTTTTTAAATCCTCGCATAAGAAAAATTTACCAAACGGATAATGCCCCAAAACATCGCCATCAAGTAGTTTAAAAAAGCTTTTTTGGGATTTTAAATTCTTTACTTCATCTTTGCTAAAACCATAAATTTGCGCTATCTCCAACCCCTCAAATTCATTTGAGAATTTACTTATCTCGACTCGCTTGCTAAGCCATCTGTTGAAAAGTTCGCTTTGATAAGCTGAGATTAAGAAATCTCGCATTTTTGGATTTTTAAGCTTTTTTTCGCCTTTTAAAATCTCTAAACCACTTTTTGCGTTATCGCCAAATTTACCAAACCTTTGATATCCAAAATAGTTTGCAAAGCCGATTTCATCGATTTTCTTGATAGCATTTTCTAACTTTAAAGCATCACTTGGCATAACTTTTTTAAGCCTTATAAAAAAATTATTTCCTTTAAGATGTCCGATGCGAATTTTGTTGTTATGATAAGTTGAGTCTAAAATTTTGAGCTTTTCGTGGCTAAAATTTGCTAAATTTGACTCAAATTTACGAGGAAGTGAGATGTATTGAACTGTCATGCCCTCTTTATCTTTTAGCCCAGCATAGCCAAATTCTCGAATCCTACATCCTGAAATTTCACTTAAAATTTTAAGTGCTTCTGGAGTTGTTAAATCCTTTTTTTGTATATGCAAAATCAGATGCTCCCCATCGCCACTAAATTCATACAAAGGGTTTTCTCTTACGACAAAATCGGTCGAGTTTTTGCTAAAATGAGCGTTTATCGGAGTGTGGTTTAGTGCATAAAGAGGTTTAAAAAGTTCTTGTTTTTCCATAAATTTACTTTCCTTGAGATGAAATTTGATATTTTCTTAAGTATTTTATATGAAGTTGGCTTCAAAACTCTTTATAAGATATTTTTGCTATAATCTCAAGATAAATTCACAAAAAAGGGATTTGATGTTAGAAATTTATCTGTTTAGATACGATGTTAAAATAGACATCGCGAGTT
Organism: Campylobacter geochelonis; assembly: GCF_013201685.1. NCBI lineage: Bacteria > Pseudomonadati > Campylobacterota > Epsilonproteobacteria > Campylobacterales > Campylobacteraceae > Campylobacter > Campylobacter geochelonis. The sequence goes on from NZ_CP053844.1 coordinate 1,257,124, forward strand.
ACAACAAGCCATATTTTTATAAAGATTACAACTTCAAAAACATAAAAGAGCTTTTTTTAGATATCCAAAAAAACGATCCGTATTTTGAGTTTGGCGATGTTAAATTCCTAAAAGTAAATGATTGTATAATTAGCCTAGATAACGATTTTAACGAGATAGTAGCTAAATTTGGCAAGGTCTTAACCATATCTCCTATCATAGAAAAAAGAGTTGTAAAAGACTTTATCATAAACAAAGATGACTTTATCAAAGCTTTTAAACCGTTTGATAAATTTCAAAGTGAAATGGGGTATTATCTAAGTCTTGAACCGCTTTTTTACTCAAGCAAGGTTATTAACTTCAAAGAAGATTTTATAGGAAATAGCGGCTTTGTTTTCGCAAAGTATCTCATAGAAAAATTTCCAACCAGACAAGATGAAATTTTATCGATTGTAAAAGAGTGGCTTGCGTATTATATAAAACCAAAATTTTTAAATGATCCTTTTAACACCGATGAGTGCGTAAAAGAGCTAAAAGGTTTGCTTGGTATAAAAATCAAACCAAAAGAGAAATTTCAGTATTTTACAGACCTGCTAGAAAATTTTAACAAAAACAGCTATCCAGCCGACTTTAGCAAATTCTATATAGCTGTTTATGATGACGAAGAGGCTGAAATTTTTGTAAAAAATATCTACGCAAAGCTTGTAAATTTTGAGCTTAAAAATCAAAATTGCGGAAGCAAAATTTATAACGTTGATAAAGAGTGTGGCGTAGCTTTAGCAAGTGAAATTCTCTTTGATGCGTTTGATTCGGGAAGTGATTTTTTACTAGTTAATGACAAAGAAGCGTTTGAGATGTTTGACAAGCACTCAAAAGAGATAGAAAGCTATACTAACAGAAGCCTTCATGACTACTACGTGATAAGTGCCGATGAGCTTGTAAAGCTTGCAAAAGGCGAGCATGTCGATACTTTGAAAAGCCACACTTTAAAAGTTAGATTATGAGACTAAAGGATAAAATCGCAATTATAACTGGCGGAAGTAGCGGTATCGGCGCTGAGATTTGCAAACTTTTTGTTTCAAAAGGCGCTAAGGTTGTGGTTGTTTCAAGACATGAAAACAAAGCTTTGATGAATCAACTTGGCGAAAATGCCGTGTTTTTTAGCACTGATGTTAGCGATGAAAAAAGCGTGGAAAAGCTATATAAATTTGTGTTAGATAAATTTGCTAAATTAGACATTTTAGTAAATAATGCTGGGATTACAGGAGAGAATTTACACACCCACGAGCTTGAATTTAGCGAATGGAAACGTGTTTTTGATATAAACGTAAATGGCTCATTTTTGATGAGCAAACAAGCTATTTTGTTGATGATAAAAGAGCGCTCTGGCTCTATTATAAACATAGGCTCAGTTTTAGGAGTCGTTGGGAGCGAAAATTTTGGAGCGTATTGTGCTTCAAAAGCAGCTATTATCGCGATGAGTAAACAAGATGCGATAAACTATGCTAAATACAACATCAGAGTAAATTCCATCTCTCCAGGCACGGTTATGACAGAACTTGTCGCTAGTATGAAAGATAAGATTGGAGATGAGTCGTTTAAAAGTATTTTTGCATCAAACCATCCACTTGGTGGAGTTGGCGAGCCAAAAGATGTCGCTTATGGTGCGCTTTATTTAGCAAGCGATGAGTCTAAATGGGTAACTGGAACAAATTTAGTCATAGATGGCGGATTTTTAGCTAGATAAAATCGCTAAATTTAGTAGCTTTTTTAGCAGCTTCGTTTAAAAATTTTACATCTTCAAAATAAAATCTAAAAAAGAGTTAAAACATCTTTTCTTACTCTTTTTTAGATAAATGCAGTATTTTTTGGGTTATCCCATTATCTCAAATTTTCTAAAAAACTCATTATCATCATCGATTAACTGCCTATCAATCAAGCTTTTTATAACTTCTTTTGTGCAGTTTGTCTCATCTGGCCATCCACGAGTGTAGCCCTCCCACTCAAATTTCACAGTCGCATCAACACAAATTTGCTCTTTATCTATAAAAATATCACGCAAAGCATCGATGTTGTTTGTAACTCTCCAAACGCTCATATAAATGTTGCTAATGGCATTTGTCGTGTCAAAAAAGATGAGAATTTTAAAGTGGTTTCTAAACTCAAGTAATTTTTTAAAACTATCTTTTACGAGGCTTTTTTTATCATAATTTATAAACACAATTGGATTTTTAGTATCAGTAAAATACTGCTTAAGGTCGATTATATCGTTATCTACGCTTTTAAATTTAGCAAGTAGTTCATCATCACTAAGCACATCAACCACATCTTCAACGCTTAAATCCTCACTAGCATCAACTCCTAGCTTCCCGCCAAAACAAGCATTTGGGCTAGCATGATCTAGTTGATCACACACTCCCTCGCTAAAAAACAGACTCTTAGCGCTTATGCGGTTTAGCACATAACGCGTTAAAGCTTCAAAATCTCCCAAATCAGGCGCATTTGCTCCAATAAAAATAGCATGTTTTACAAAACTCATCTGTCCAACACCCCAAAATGCGTGCATCATCTGTTTAGCATGAGCTGGATACCATGCGTTGATTTTAGCTAAAATCAGGTTGTGAAAAACGCCATTTTCAGGCATTTTATAATCAAGCAAATCAGGAGCCGTAGTCTTAAAAAGCGGCAAGAAAATCCGCTCAGTCCCATAACCCATAAATTTATCCTCCAAAGGTGGCTTTCCAACCACAGTAGCATGATAAACTGGGTCATCTTTATGGGTTATAGCACTTACTTTCATCACAGGAAATGGCAAAATCGGCGTATAAAAACCAGTATGATCGCCAAATGGTCCCTCATCTCTTAGCTCATTTGTATCGACAAAACCCTCGATGACAAAGTCTGCATCATGTGGGATATAGATATCATTTGTTAGAGATTTTACTAACTTCGCTGGGCTTTTGCGGATAAATCCATAAAGCAAAAGTTCAAAAATTCCATGCGGAAGTGGCGCTTGTCCACACCAGATATAAAGCGGGTCGCCACCGATTGCAACAGATACTGGCATTTTAAGTCCAGCTTTTTTATACTCATTATAAAAGTTCGCGCCATCTTTGTGGATTTGCCAGTGCATTCCAAGCTCGTTTTTAGAGTAAATTTGAAGTCTATACATACCTAAATTTTGGGTTTCCCCGCTAAGGGATTTGGTATAGACTTGCCCCATCGTGATAAATGCTCCACCATCTTTTTCCCAAGTTTTTAAATTTGGCAAGTCATACAAATCGATTTGTTCGCCAAATTTTTGATTTTTTTGGCACTCGCCTTGCTCTTTTAAACGCTTTGTAAAGACGTTTCTAAGGCTAACAAGATATCTTAAAAAGTCAAATTTCTCTTTAAAAGTTGTTGGTTTTTTTGGCTTTAGTAAATTTTGAATCTCATCTGCGATTTCGTTCGCATCTTTTCCAAGAACTAATTTTAACGCTTCAAAACTTCCAAAAGTATTTGTCAAAATCGGCGGATAGTGCCTGCCATCTTTACTCACAGGCTTAGTGAACAAAAGCGCCTTAGAATCAGGTTTTTTAACCTCGATATAGCTTATATGGGCAATCTCAAGATCTATATCAACTGGCTCATCAATTACCCTTAAAAGCCCAGCAGCTTTAAATTTCTCTATCCACTCTCGCATATTTTTCCTTAGTCTAAATTTAAACTCTAGTTGTAATTAATCTCGTCTGAATTTCCTACAAAAAAGTGCTTATGAAGCTCGTTTATATGTTCAACAGCTCTTTGACCTTTTGCCATATTGTTTTGATAAATACTACTTGATTTTGTAAAACGGTGTGTTACTTGTACTGTCCACGAGCGACACAACCAGCTTACAAATCCAGTATAGTAACTCGCATCTTCTATATCTTGCCACTTTATACCACTACTTCCCTTTGACCACGGAAAAATCCCACTATATAGCCAAACGCCACTCTTATCTGTATAAAGTTTAAAGCTTCTTATGTATAAAACGTTTAAAATCAGCTTAAGAAAAAGCAAAAGTAAAATGACAACTAAGGCAAATTTACACCACTCATTAATCCACATAAAGCCAGTTTTTTCGCTTAGCGATAGAGTAAATTTAGATATATTTTGGCTATTTTGCACCAAATACACAGTTAAAATCACAAGAATTATAAAAAATATAAAGCTTTTAACATAAGCTGTCCATGACTTCCTAAACTCCTCATAAACTGGTGTTTGCATAAATTTTCCTTAGTGTATATTTTCGCCTTGTAAAGCATTTGCCATATCTTCAGCCCTTTTTAAAAGCTCTTTTGCACCTTTTTTGATAAACTCATCAGCTAGCTTAGCTCCAGCAGTTTTATAATCAGCTTTTTTAACAACCCTGCTCTCTTTTATAAACTCACTTCCATCAGGCAAACCAACGATAGCGTTTACAACTGCATTTTCGCCATCAAATTTAGCATTTATTCCGATTGGAACTTGGCAACCACCTTCTAAAACTTTAACAAATTCTCTTTCTATCGTTGTTTCGATAACAGCTTTTTGATTGTTCAAAAAATCAATTTTTTCTAAAATTTCGCCTTTATCAACAGCTTCGATTCCCAAAGCTCCCTGTCCCATCGCCGGTATCATCAAGTCTGTTTCAAAAGGAGCGATAAATTTAACCTCTTTATCAAGCCCGATTCTCTTAATCCCAGCAACCGCTAAGATAATAGCGTCAAACTCTCCTTCTTTTAGCTTTCTAAGGCGCGTGTTTATGTTTCCACGAAGCGAAACGATAGTCAAATCAGGTCTTAAAGCAAGTAGCTGCATTCTTCTTCTTAGACTAGTCGTTCCAACTCTTGCGCCTTGTGGAAGTTCGCTAAATTTAGCAAATTTCTCACTTATCATAGCATCTCGTACATCTTCACGCTCGCTTATAACTGCAAGTTTAAGACCATTTGGAAACTGCATAGGAACATCTTTTAAGCTATGTACGGCGATATCAGACTCGCCTCTTAACATACTCTCTTCAAGCTCTTTTGTAAAAAGACCTTTACCACCTATTTTTGCAAGTGGAGTATCAAGGATAATGTCTCCTTTTGTCTTCATGCTTAAAAGTTCAACTTTTATGCCGTGTTTTTTTTCTATCTCGCTTTGTATAAATTCACTTTGCCACATCGCTAAAGCGCTTCCTCTAGTTGCTATGGTTAATTTTTCCATTATCTTTTTCCTCTTCTATGATTTCTACATCTATGATATCATCGTTGTCGTATCTGGGTTTTTGTGTAAAATTTTGCGTATAATCTTGCGTATTATTATACTCATTTTCCTTAGTTTTAAGTTTTTTGTTTATAAAAAAAGATACAACCAAAACCAAAATTCCAGCTACATCTGAAAAAATACCAGGTAAAACTAATAACAATGCTCCAAAAACGCTCCCAAGATTTCCAAACAAACTACTAGGAGTTAGGATTTTGATTTGGTTTGTAAAATTTGAAAACCCTAACTTAAATATGATAAAAACTCCTAAAATTCCACTAAGTATGACCTCTAAAATAAAATTTAAAAAGCCAAATTTACTTATAAAAAGATAGATAAAAATAGCTTCAAAAAATATATATGGAAGAGTGAAATTTCTCATAGTAGCTTTTCTTTTATCTTTTCTTCTATATCTTTTATGCTTACTTTTTCTTTTATCAAACCATCTCTTGTTATAAGCTCAACTTCACCATCATTTAGGCTTTTGCCAACTAGCACGGCGTATGGAAAACCAAGTAGTTCAAACTCGCTCATCTTTACGCCAAAGCGCTCGTTTCTATCATCAAGAAGAGTTTTTATGCCTAAATTTTGACACTTTTCATAAAGCGTGGTAGCAAATTCAACCTGCGCCTCATCTTTTAAATTTGATATAATTATTTCAAGTTCAAAAGGTGCAGTTTGTCTTGTCCACACACACCCTTTTTCATCGTGGCTACTTTCTATAACAACCGCTACCAAGCGACTTACACCTATACCATAACAACCCATATAAAATGGTTGTGATTTACCATTTATATCTAAAAATGTCGCATTCATTGCCTTTGAATACTTCTGCCCAAGCTGGAAAATATGCCCAACTTCAATACCCTTTGTCTTATGCAAAATTCCATCGCAGTAAGGGCATCTATCGCCTTCTTGAACTGCTATAAGATCTTTAAATCTCTCATCTTTAAAGCTAGTTACATTAAATCCTATCGTGTGGTATCCAGCTTCGTTTGCACCACAAATCATCTGTTTAGCACCTTTTAGTTCATTATCTATAAAAAACAGTGTTTGACTTGGCAAATTTGCAGGCCCACAGTATCCTGCAACCAAACCAGCTTTTAAGATATCGCTCTCATCAGCATCAACTAGCTCAAGCGCGCCACACGCATTTTGCGCTTTAGTCTCTTGAAGCTCATCATCTCCTCGCACGAAAAATACAACAACTTTGCTATCTTTTTCATAAATAGCTTTTTTAATAACTGCTTTTATGGTATAAAATTTATCAACTTTAAAAAAGTTTGCCACTTTTTCTATTGTATCTGCTCCAGGAGTTGCAAATTTACTCATCATATTTGCCTCTGGCGGGGTTGCATTTGTAGTTCTAGGCGCTCTTTTGGCAGCTTCAACATTAGCAGCGTATTTACAACTATCACAAACTAATATATCATCTTCGCCATTATCAGCTAGTACCATAAATTCCTTGCTTCCACTACCACCAATCGCACCACTATCAGCTTCTACTGCACGAAAATTTAGCCCTAAACGAGTAAAAATTTTACTATAGGTATCATGCATAACATTAAATTCGCGTTTCAAATCTTCCTCATTTGCATGAAAGCTATATCCATCTTTCATAACAAACTCGCGTACCCTTAAAAGCCCAAATCTAGGTCTTGCTTCATCGCGAAATTTTGTATTTATCTGATAAAGATGAAGTGGGAGTTGTTTGTAGCTTGTAATGCGGTTTTTTACCATATTTACAACGCTTTCTTCGTTGGTTGGACTTAGGACAAACTCATTGTCTTTTCTATCTTTTATCCTTAAAAGCTCTTTCCCAAAAACATCGTATCTGCCGCTTTCTTTCCATAGTTCAGCAGGAGTTACAAAGCTAAAAAGAACCTCTTGAGCTCCGCTTTTATCCATCTCCTCTTTTATAACTTTATAAATTTTATCATAGACCATTTTTCCAAGTGGCATAAAGCTATAAAGCCCACTACCAAGCTGTTCTACAAAACCTCCACGAAGCAAAAACGCATGGCTTGGAAGCGTTGCATCTTTTGGTGCTTCTTTTGTTGTCGGTACAAAAAGTTTACTAAATCTCATCTATTTTCTCCATCTCTTCAATGCCTAAGCTATACTCTTCAAATTTATCTTTTATATCAAAAATTTGTTGAACTGAGCGTAACATACACTCACCATCTTCGTCATCACCAATGCTTTTTAAATTTATCGTTGGTGTGTGTAAAAATGCCTTAAAAACTTGATGTATAAGCTTTCTTGCCTCATCTTTATCTGATTTTTTCAAATAACCTTTTTTTATAGCTTTTTGTATCTCTATCTCAGCAACTTCTTTTGCCTTGCCTCTTAAAGCCTTTACTATAGGCGTTGTTGCTAGAGTTTTAAGCCATTTAAAAAAATCATTTGTGCTTTTTCCAACGATGCCATAAGCGATTTGCGCTTGCTCTTCGCGAAGTGCTAAATTTATCTTAACTATCTCTTGAAGATCATCCACACTATAAAGCTTTATGCTTTCATTTTCGCTTATATCGATATCTCTTGGCACTGCGATATCAAAAAAGTACCTATCAAAAGGTGTATTTTCAAGCATACTGTTTTTTATGATAACATCTTGTGAAGAGGTCGCCGAAAATATAAGCTGATGGCTATTTATACAACTTTTTAGCTTCTCAAACGGCTCAATTTTAACATCGCCATTTAGCGAGTTTGCAAGATCTTGAGCTCGTTGCTTACTTCTGTTTACTATGATGATTTTTGCGCCATTTGTTATAAGGTGTTTGCAAGCAAGCTCGCTCATATCACCAGCGCCCACAACTACGGCTGTAATGCCATCTAAACTTTTAAAGATATCTTTTGCAGTTGATACTGCCACGCTTGAAACCGATACTGGGTTTTTAGAAATTTCAGTTTTATTTCTTACTTCAGCGGCGCATTTAAAGGCGTATTCAACCGCTCTTTTTATATTTATATCGCAATTTTCATTAGATAGAGCAAATTTAAACGCATCTTTTATCTGACCAACTATCTGAGTCTCTCCAACAACCAAGCTATCAAGCGAGCTTGCCACAGCAAAAAGGTGGTGTATAGCCCCACTTCCATAGTAGATATCAGCTCTTTCTTCAAGCTCATTTAGCGCAACGCCACTTAAAATTGAAATGGCTTTTAAGATATAGCTTGTTGATTTTTCTAAATCATTTACAAAAGCCAAAACCTCAACTCTGTTACAAGTGCTTAGCACCATGCATTCTGAGACATTTTGGTTTGAGCAAATCAGCCTTAGAATTTCTCTTTTTTTATCATCATCGCTAAAAGATAGCTTCTCTCTAATGCCTATATCTGTGTTTTTATGAGTAAAACTTATATTTAGATAATTCACTAAAATTCCCTATCTGTCATGCTTCGTATAACTTCAACCAAGCCTAAATTCTCATACTCTTTTATAGCTTCTATGGCGCTATTTGCTAGATTTTTGACATCTTTTGCGCACTTTTCTATGATTTTATGCTCGCTAAATTTATCTTTTATCCAAAAAATTTGCTCATCGCTTAAATCTTTTTTAAAATAGTTTTTTAAAATAGCTTTTTCTTTTTCATCTAAAATTTCATAAAGGTAGATATAAGGAAGCGTTGTTTTGCCCTCTTTATAGTCATTTAGCGCTGGTTTGCCAAGAGTTTTTGAATCTTGCGTAACATCTAAAATATCATCAACTATCTGAAAAGCAAGACCTAAATTTCTACCATACTCACCGAATTTAAGCTCATCTTCTCCTTGTAAAAACGCAGCACACTGAGCTGTAGCTTCGATTAAAACTGCGGTTTTGTTATAAATCATTTGCATATAAGCGTTTTTATCTTCGTTAAAAGCTTCGCCCATGCTAACATCCATAAGCTCGCCAATGCTTAGTTTAGATACCGCATCGGAAAGTTTACAAGCGATAAAGGGTTCAAATTTAGAAAGTTCAAAATAGCCTTTTGAATAAAGAATATCGCCTAACATAATGGCGTTTTTAGAGCCAAAAGTAGCATTTATAGATGGTTTTCCACGCCTTACATCGCTTTCATCTATGACATCATCATGAAGCAAGCTAGCAGCGTGAATAAGCTCGATAATAGCGCAAAGCTTAAGGCTTTTTTCGTTTATATCTGTTATCTTTAGTAGAAGTTTTGAGCGAAGTTTTTTACCTGAATTTATCTTAGAAAACATTAAATTTATAGGTTCATATCCAAGTTCGGATATGAAATTTAACATAATCTTATCTATCTGTTCTAAATAGTCCATAAAACCCCTATTCGTTGTTTGAAAGTATATTGCCCACATGATGGATAAAGGCGTCATTTAGCCCATCTTCTATCCTGTCTGGGTTTTGTAATATATAGTTTTGAACTTGAGCTTGACTTATACCATTTTCTTCGCAAAGCTCGCTTAAAGCTATGATTTTTATAAGCAAATTTTCTATCTCATTTTCAACTAAATTTCTATTTGCATTAAATATAATGTCAAAAAATTTCTCCCTTGGAGTTCCTTCAAAAATATCCAAATTTAGCACCTTGTTAGTAATATCGCAATAAAGTCTGATGATTATATCAAAAGAAATATTTAATTATCATAAAAAAGGTTTGTTATAAGCTCATAAGCTTCCTTGGTGCTTGATGCGCTTAAAAAACTAGTTGATGCTTCGGCAAACCCCCACGTAACTTGCAAATACGGTATATTTGCATTAGTTGCTGCCTTTTCATCTTTTATGCTATCGCCAACAAAACAAGCGTATTTAACTGGTCTTATTTTGCTAGCTTCTTTTAAAACGTTAAAAAGCATCGTTGGATCTGGTTTTTGAGGCGTGTTTTTATCTGCTCCTACAACGCTATCAAACAGCTCTAAAACCTTATTTTTCTCCAAAATAGCTTTTAAAGATACTGTTGGCGCGTTACTAGCAAGTGCGATAAAATAGCCATTTTGATGAAGTTTTTCTAAAAGTTCTTTAACTCCATCATAAAGTCTTGCATAAAGAGCGTAGTTTTTGATAAATTCCTTTTCAAATTCCATTTTCAACTCAGGTGCCACATTAGTGAGTCCATAGAACTCAACAGCGTAATTTTTCGACGGATCGTTTATCGTTTTAACAATAAATTCACTACTTAAATCAGGCGTTAAACCAAGCTTTTTTCTAGTTGTATTTATCGTTATTTCTATCGCCTTAGCGCTATTTATAAGCGTTCCATCCATATCAAAAATAACAACTCTCATGCTTTTTCCTTAAATTTATGATTTTAAAATGATAGTTAAAAAAGCTTAATAACGTATCTACTTGCTTTTAAATTTAACAAATTTTAAAAGTTGGAAAATTTAGAAATGTTTTTTTGCGACCTAAATAAATTTATAAAAATATTACAAAAATAGCAAATTTTATCTATTTTTCAATGCAAGACATCGTTTAAGCAAATTTAGTCAAAAATAATAAAAAAGTTTATGTTCAGTCCATTTTATGGATATTTAAGAGTTATAAGGAAAAGTGATAAAATTTTGATTTAAAATCTAAAAGATGAAGTTTGGTGACCCCTACGAGACTCGAACTCGTGTTGCCGACGTGAGAGGCCGGCGTCCTAACCGCTAGACGAAGGGGCCAAAATTATAATGCGATGTAAAATCTACAAAATAAAATCGAAATGTGAGTATATAATAAAGTCGCTTAAATATTTTTGAATTTTTAAATTATTTAGTATTTTTCTATAAATCGCACTTCTTAAACGGTTGTATCAACTAACAAAGCTATGATTACTTCTCGAATTTATAAAAATTTATTATAAAAAAAGGTTGTGCAAACACTATCTAGCTTCATAAACTTAGCTTGAAACCGCGCTTAATGTATCTGGCATAAAACCACAGTATATAAAAAACAAGTTAAATGATACTAAATTTGCAAATTTACACCACAAGATACAACTTTACGCTTTTCTCTCGCATCTAAGTCGCGTAGGAATCTATATAAAAATAAAAATTGAAAACATAGTTTCACTTAAAATTATGGTTGGCTTTTACTAAATTTGACTTTATAAAATCACTTGCTAGCGCTACTTTGGCATATTTAAATGGCGCTTTGGATAGGTTGCATACTTTTTATATTTTAGTTTTGGACGTTTTAGTTTGTTTTGTTTTTATCTTTAATTTATATTTAGCATACTTTTAATAGATAATCGCAAGGTTTGAGTTGCACTATTTTTTATTTTATAATCTAACCATATATTTGTTTGTAGGTCATATTTTATACTTCTTTCATTTTTTTAATAAAAAATATGTGTGCCTAGTATTAATCATAATGGCTTGGTATCAAAATTCATTAAAAATATGCAGAAATTTAACAAGCAAATTTGCTAAATTCACAAATACACCACATATCGCTTATTAACAAATTTGCTTAAATAAATATAAGTAAAATAATGATATAGCTACGATTCTAGCGAACTTCAATGATATTAAGAAATTGTGATTTTTAAGTGGTTTTTTGTTATTAATTTTAGTGCAAATGGTGTCCCATGTAGGATTCGAACCTACGGCCACATCATTAAGAGTGATATGCTCTACCAGCTGAGCTAATGAGACACCGTTAAAAAAATAATTCTATAACTAAAAGCTTTAAATACGGCTTAAATTTAACCAAATTTAGATAAAAACGTAAATTTCAATACTCATCCGCAAAGCCAATTTTCTTATGCTTATCTTTCTTATAGCTTTTGTTATTTCTAAGTTTATCAAGTAAATTTGCCTCTTTTATAAGCTCATCTTGCTCTTTTAGGTTTGTTATAGAATTTACAAATTCCTCCAAACCCTTTGTATACGGCTGATCAAGATAAACCGGTTCTGCTCTTTTTAAAATTTCAAGATTTTTACTAACTCGTTTTTTAAACATCTCTTTATCAAAATCATCTCTTTTTAATAAATTTATAGCCGATTTTGCAAACCGCTCTAACGCTCTTATATATTTAACTCTTTTTGCTTTTTCTTCTATGGAAATATTCAAAATTTTACCTTTTTGCTTAATTATACCAAATTTGTTGAATTTCTATTATTTAAATATATATAATAAGTATATTTATAAATATTTTTGAAACGTATGCAGTGAGAAATGCCTATATTTAGGCATTTTAAAAAATATATTAAAATATATCAAAACCCTTGACATTTTATTTATTTCGTGATACAATTTCATAAAATTTAAAAAGAGGAGACTTTATGCAAAAAGATACACTAGCACTTCACGAGGGCTATAACTCAAAAGATGGTTTTGGAACGATGAGTGTTCCGATTTATCAAACGACGGCTTATGATTTTGGCACAGGTGAAGTAGCAGCAGATAGATTTGCTCTTCGTGCATTAGGACAAATTTATAGTCGTCTAACAAACCCAACAACCGATGTTTTAGAAGCTCGTTTAGCAGCGCTTGAAGGCGGAGAGGCGGCTTTAGCAGTTGCTAGCGGTCAAGCAGCTATATTTTACTCTGTAGCAAATCTTGCTCAAGCTGGTGAAAATATCATAGTAGCAAAAAAAGTCTATGGCGGTTCAACCACACTTTTAACGCATACTATCAAAAGATTTGGCATAGAAGCTAGAGTTTTTGACTCTGATAATGCTGATGACTTAGAAGCGTTAATAGATGATAAAACAAGAGCGATATTTTTTGAAACGCTCTCAAACCCACAAATCGCAATTCCAAATCTAGATAAAATCGTTTCAATAGCACAAAAGTATAAAATCATCACAATAGCCGATAACACAGTCGCTACTCCAGTGCTATTTAACCCTATAGCTAGAGGTGTTGATGTTGTAGTTCATAGTGCAAGCAAGTATATAAACGGACAAGGTTCGGCAATCGGCGGTATAATAGTTGCGCGTAAAGGACTAAATGATTATATCAAAGGTAACTCAAGATATGCACACTTTAACGAACCAGATGAGAGCTATCATGGTCTTGTTTACACAGATGTTCCACTTCCGATTTTCACACTTAGAATTCGTATCGCCCTACTTCGCGATATCGGCGCAACCTTATCGCCATTTAACGCATGGGTGTTAATCCAAGGACTTGAAACACTAACTTTAAGAGTAAAAAAACACTCAGAAAATGCACTTAAAATTGCTCAATGGTTAGAAAAACATCCAAAAGTAAAAAGCGTAAACTATCCTGGTTTAAAAAGCGCAAGCACATACGAAAAAGCTCAAAAATACTTCTTAAACGGCGAAGCAAGCGGGCTTTTAAGTTTTGATGTTGGAGATTTTGAGTATGCTAAAAAGATTTTAAATTCAACTGAAATTTTTAAAGTAGTCGTAAACATCGGCGATAGTAAATCGATCATAACTCATCCAGCTTCAACCACACATTCACAGCTTAGCGAAACAGAGCTAAACGCGAGTGGCGTTCCGGCTGGTCTTATAAGATTAAGCGTTGGGCTTGAAGATAGTAATGATTTAATAAAAGATTTAGAAAAGGCGTTAGGATAATGGCAATATTAACAACAAAAGGGGTAAATGGAATACTTGCTATACTAGAAATAGCAAAAGCTAGTGAAGTTTCACCGATAACCATAAAAGAGATATCAGAAAAAACTGGTATCTCTAAAAACTATATGCAACAAATTCTAGACCCACTTAGAGAAGAAGGGATAATTGGAGCGTTAAAAGGTAAAAGTGGCGGATATTTTTTAGCTAAAAAGCCAAGCGAGATTAAATTTTATGATATTTTTGTGGCTTTAGAAAAAGATGTAAAAATAACAAATTTAATCGTAAAAAATGAGCCTATAAAAAAGGCTTTTGACAAATTTGATAGAGAAATAAAAGAAGTTTTATCTCTTAGTTTGGAAGATTTTTACAAACAAGAAGAAGATAATAGAAAATTTTTAAATTTTGTTATATAAAGGAAATACAATGAAAATAGCACAAAACGTAACACAACTTATAGGAAACACTCCGCTTGTTAAGATAAACAAGCTATCACACAACGCTACGATTCTAGCAAAAGCTGAATTTTTAAACCCAGCTCACTCAGTAAAAGATCGTATAGCTTACGCTATGATAACTGATGCTATGGATAGAAAACTCATAGATAAAAACAGTGTTATAGTAGAGCCAACAAGCGGTAACACAGGCGTTGGACTAGCTATGGTGTGCGCTCACTTTGGGCTTAAACTTATACTTACCATGCCTAGCTCGATGAGTATAGAAAGACAAAAACTACTTGACGCACTTGGCGCAAAGATAGTTTTAACAGAACCTGCTCTTGGTATGCAAGGCGCTGTTAATGAGGCAGAAAAGATAGCAAAAGAGACTCCAAATTCGTTTATCCCGCGACAGTTTGAAAACCCAGCAAACCCAGAAATTCACAAAAAAACAACCGCACAAGAAATTTTACGTGATACAGATGGCAAGGTTGATATATTTGTAGCTGGTTTTGGAACTGGTGGAACTGTTAGCGGTATAGGCGAAGTTCTTAAAGCTCACAACCCAAATGTAAAAATAGTAGCAGTTGAGCCATCGGCATCTCCACTGGTAACTGAAGGATTTGCTGGTTCGCACAAAATTCAAGGTATAGGAGCAAATTTTATACCAAAGAATTTAAACCGCGCGGTTATAGATGAGTTTATCACTGTAAATAACGAAGATGCCCTAAAAACAGCTAAAAATTTAGCTCAAAAAGAGGGACTTTTGGTTGGAATTTCAAGCGGGGCAAATGTATTTGCTGCAAATGAGCTAGCAAATAGACCTGAAAACAAAGATAAAGTCATAGTTACGGTTCTTTGCGATACAGGCGAAAGATATCTTTCAACTGAGCTTTATAAATAAATTTTGACTTAATTTGGTTAAATTTATTTTATGATTTCTTAAATTTACGTAAAAATTTAGTCGCTAATTTGGCTTTAAAGTTATAAATTTAGTGGCTAAATTTTGCTTAATCTGATTTAAATTTTTACTTTAACACACTCTTAATACTGCTTTTAAATTTAACGCTATTTTTAAGTAAAAACATAAACTTTGCGATAATTTTAAAAAAGTTTTTTGATAAAATACTACTACTATTTAGTTTATATACGCAAAATTTAGTTGAAAAATTAAATTATATAAATTTAAAATACAAGATGTTAAATTTAATAAAATCCATTTTTATAAATTCCATAAAAACTTGCAAAATACTTCTTATAAAAGTCAAATTTAACTTATAAATTCACAAACATCTGTTGATACTAGAGTCCCCATAAAATCAGCTTTGGCAAATCAAATTTATAAAGCTAAATTTGACTTTTATAAAAATTATTTCAGATTTTAATCATAGTTTTTGAGTGCATAAATTTATGATTAAGCTATTTATAATGATACTAAAAACAAAGTTAAAAGCGAAATGACTCTATAAATTTAAATAAAATCTTTTAAATTTATTTCAACAACGCCATAAATTTAAATCACTAAAATAAAAGTATTTTAATTAACAAATTTGAAAAACTGTTTAGAGCAAAACAACGGAATAAAAATTCATATAACCATGAAATTTAAAAACTATCTAAAACTAACGCGCGAGAGTTTTAAATTTAATCTTACAAAAAACGCGAACGAATTGTGCTAATCAACATTAAAATTTAAATAAAGTTAAGTAAATTTACTTAACTTTTGCTTTAAACTCAGCTATAATCCCCTCGTATTTGCCTTCATCAGTGCAATAAATAAGCAACAAATCATCAGCGTGAAAAGTATATGAGCCGCTAACCTTAATGCTTTCATTGTCCCTTTTAACCAAAAGTATCAAAAAGTCATCATCCATATCAAGTTCTGCTAGGCTATGACCTATAGCTTTTGAACCGCTAGGGATGGTAAATTGTCTTAATCCGCTATAATAAATCGGTTTGTTTGGAAGGTGCATGTTTGGATCATACTCTTCATCTTTTATGCCAAAAAACGAAGCAGCAAAGCCAAGAGTCGAGCCTTGAAGCAAAACAGATACTAAAACCATAAAAAATATCACATTAAACATTATATGAGCATTTTCTAATCCAGCCGCCATAGGATAAGTTGCAAGTATGACTGGAACAACCCCTCTAAAGCCAACCCACGATATAAAAATCTTCTCTTTTATATTAAATTTAGATAAAGCAAGTCCTATAAAAACGCTCAGCGGTCTTGCTACAAACATCAAAAATAGCGCTATCACACAGCTTATCAACGCTACACTTGGTAGCTCACTTGGAAAAACCAAAAGCCCTAGCGTTAAGAAGATAAAAACTTGCATTAACCATGCAACACCATCAAAAAAACCTATTAAATTTCTTTTATGTATAAACTCTTTTTTGTTTGCAAAAATTCCAGCTATATAGACTGCGATATAGCCATTTCCACCTATTTTAGATGTAAAACCAAATAAAAATATAACCAAAGCTATCATCAAAACCGGATAAAGTCCCCATGAGCTAAGTTTTATCCTGTTTAAAAAACCAGGCATTATCAAGCCAAATCCATATCCCAAAGCACCACCTAAAACAAACTGTAAAATCAAATCCTTAATCAAAATAAAGGCATTTGGAGCTTGTGGAGCTGTTATGATACCAATAACCGTTAGAGTTAAAAATATCGCCATAGGATCATTACTTCCACTTTCAAACTCAAGCAGTTCGCCTATGCTGTTTTTAAGCCTAATGCCTTTTGAGCGAAGTATGGCAAACACAGCCGCAGCGTCAGTTGAGCTAATAATACAAGCAAGCAAAAAGCTTTCTAAAAATGTAAAGTCTAAAACAAAATAAACAAAGCTACTAAGCACAAGAGCCGTTATCACAACTCCAAGAGTCGCAAGAACAAGCCCTGCTTTATAAATAGGTTGAATAGCTTTAAAAGATGTATCAAGCCCACCAGCAAAAAGGATAAAAATCAAAGCTATAGTTCCAAAATCCCCAGCTAGTTTGGCATTACTAAATTCTATCTTTAAAATTCCATCAGTACCAGCAAACATGCCAATAGCTAAGAAAAACAACAAAGCAGGAACGCCGTATTTATCAGAAATCTTACTAAATAGCACGCTTGCGACGAACAACACACCCATAACTATGAACTGAGTTTCCAAAACTTCCCTTCCTACTCAAATTTGCTTTACTTAAACGGATAAAACCAACCACTGTCTACCTTGCTAGTTTTGCCACACTATATTGTTTTATTAAATTTATTTTTTATCTTTTTTGTCATCGTAAAATATAAGATCAAACCTGCTTTTTCTTTTTACAAGCGAGCCTTTTGTAACCTTTGTACCTTGACTTAGACGCTCTATATCGCTTCTTAGCTCATCGACTACTTTTTCATACTCTTCGATTTGCTCTTTTAACTGAAATACAACATCAACGCCAGCTAAATTTACACCCAAGTCCCTAGTAAGCCGCAAAATCATCTTTATCCTATCGACATCGCGCTCTGAGTAAAGTCTCATCTTACCCTCGGTTCTATCTGGCTCTATAAGACCCTCTTTTTCATACTGTCTAAGAGTTTGAGGGTGAATGTCTAAAACTTTAGCCACTACGCTTATAAGATATACTGGCTCATCATAGCTATGCATTTTTTATCCTTATATTTTATAAATTTTCTTCAAGAACTTTTCGTGCTTGGCTATCAAGTTCATTGATATTTGGAAGTATAACATTAACAGTAAGATACAAATCTCCATAAATTTTGCTACTTCTGTTTTGTATACCATATCCTTTTAGTCGAATTTTTTGTCCATTTTTAGTATTTTCAGAGATTTTAATGCTAACATCTTTTTTATATGTCTTAACATCAATCTTGCCACCAAAAAGAGCTGTTTTTAAAGGTATATCGATGTTTTTATACAAGTCATCGCCATCTATTTTATACTCAGAACTGTTTTCAACAGATACGATAAGTATGATATCTCCAGTTTCATTGCTTCTTTGAGACTTTTTACCTTTGCCTCTGATTCTAAGTTTTTCGCCATCTTTTATGCCAGCAGGAATGCGAATTTTGATACTTTGTCCATTTAAATTTATCTGTTTTTCGCCACCAGTTATGGCAAAGTCAAAGTCGATATTTAGCCTTGCATTTATATCCAAATCTTCAGCAAAACCGCCGCCATTAAAGCCGTTAAATCCAGATGAGAAGCCACCATTTGATCTAAAATTTCCAGAAGCGAAACCACCACCAAAAATATTTTTTAAGATTTCGTTTAAGTCGCCCATATCTTCTGCATTTCTAGCGAAATCTTGGAAATTTTGACCGCCAAACATATTATCGCCGTGCATATCATACTGTTTACGCTTATTTTCATCGCTTAAGATTTCATAAGCCCCATTTATCTCTTTAAATTTATTCTCAGCTTCTGGGTCTTTGTTTATATCAGGATGATACTTTCTAGCAAGCCTTCTATAGGCTTTTTTTATCTCTTCAGCACTAGCATCTTTGCTAACGCCTAGAGTTTCGTATAAACTATCACTCATCTACACTTTCCTTATGATTGTTATATAATTTATATTTAGTTATTTAACTATATAGATTTGAGTCTTATTATATCAAAAAGTTTAGTCTATGTCAATCAATCTTTAGCAAATTTTTATTTACTTATTCAAAATTTTATATTAAAGAAATGTTAAAATCAGACATTTATAATTCAGAAAAATTAATCATAAGGATAAAGAATGAAGAAAATTGTTTTTATATCTATTTTTGCTGCATCGGCTCTTTTGGCTGCAAATATCGAGTTTAAAAATGCAGATAATGATTTTAAAAGAATAAACCCAGAATTTGACACCGATGTAGTCATCTCTTACCACGACTCAGTTAGTAGCGCTAAAAAATCAGTAGTTAATATATCAACCAAAAAAGTAGTCTCATCTAGCCCTCACGGCTCTATGGATGGGTTGCTTGATGATCCATTTTTTAGACAATTTTTTGGCTTTAACTTTGGAATTCCACAAGAAAAAACTAGACAATTTAGCTCTTTAGGCTCTGGCGTTATCATATCAAACGATGGATATATAGTGACAAACAACCATGTTGTAGAAGATGCTGATGAGATTTTAGTAAATTTAAGCGATGATGATAAAGAATATAAAGCAAAAGTCGTAGGAACAGATCCAAAAACAGACATTGCTATCATAAAAATTGATGCTAAAAATTTAGAAGCTATTAAATTTGCTGATTCAAGCAAACTACTTGAAGGAGATATGGTTTTTGCCATAGGAAATCCTTTTGGTGTGGGAAGTACGATAACGCAAGGTATCATTTCAGCGCTTAATAAAAGCAACATCGGCTTAAACCAATATGAAAATTTCATTCAAACAGATGCTTCGATTAACCCTGGAAACTCAGGTGGCGCGCTTGTTGATAGCAGAGGCGCTTTAATAGGCATAAACTCAGCCATACTAAGTAGAGGTGGCGGAAACAACGGCGTAGGCTTTGCAATTCCATCAAATATGGTAAAAGATATCGCAAAGCAGCTTATTAGCGATGGCAAGATACAGCGCGGATATATAGGCGTTATGATAAGCGATTTGACAAAAGAGCAAAAAGATGTTTATAAAAACTCAAATGGAGCTTTGATAATCAGCATAGAAAAAGATATGCCAGCAGATAAAGCCGGTCTAAAAAGAGGTGATTTAGTCATAAAAGCAAACGATAAAGATATAAAATCAGCAAATGACCTTAAAAACCTCATAGGCTCACTAACACCAAACAAAAACATCAATATCGAGTATGAAAGAGGCGGAAAAGTAGAGAAAACCTCTGTAAAACTTGCCGATATGGATAGCGGTAAAACATCTCAAGCTTCAACAACTGGCTCAAAAGAGAGCGTAAAAGGCTTAAAGGTAAATAACTTAAGCGAAGATATCAGGTATAAATATAACATAAGCCAAGATATAAACGGCGTTTTGGTTGTTAGCGTTGATAAGGACTCTGATGGATTTAAAGCTGGTTTTTCAAGAGGAGATGTTATCATACAAGTTGGCGATAAAGAGGTTAAAAATATAGATGAATTTAACACAGCGATAGCTAAAAATAAAGATAAGAAAACTCTTATCTGGGTTATTAGAAATGGCGTACCGCAAGGTTTAGTGATAAATAATAAATAAATTTAAAGGCTACAAAAAGTAGCCTTTTTCTTGATAATATATTTCAAATTTGATATAATCGCCCTAAATTTAAGGAAAATCTTATGATAAAAATTTTGATGATTGAAGATGATGTAGAGTTAGCAGAGATTTTAACAGAGTATTTAGAGCAGTTTGATATGAGTATTATCATTGCAGATGACCCATATATAGGACTTTCAAAGTTAAAATTAGAAAATTTTGATATAGTTATACTTGATCTTACACTTCCTGGGCTTGATGGACTAGAAGTGTGCAAAGAGATAAGAAAAACTAGCGCTATACCTATAATCATATCAAGCGCAAGGCACGATTTAACCGATAAAGTCAACGCTTTTGACTTTGGGGCTGATGACTACTTACCAAAACCTTACAACCCACAAGAGCTTCTAGTTAGGATAAAAAGCCTTATAAGAAGAAGTGAAGGCAAAGTTAGCGTTGCAGATAGCAAAAACTTAAAAAAAGATTTAGTTTTAAATGAATTTGAACACATCATCACACTTAATGATCAACCGCTAAATTTAACAGTCGCAGAGTATGATATACTAAGTTACTTGATTAAAAAAGAAGGTGGCGCTATCACAAGAGAAGAGCTTATATATAACTGCGATGCGATAAGCGAAGACTCAACAAACAAAAGCATAGATGTCATCATAGGAAGAATCCGAACAAAACTTGGCGAAAACTCAAAAGAGCCAAAATACATACACGCCATCAGAGGAGTTGGTTATAAACTAACACAATGAAGCGTTCATCTATATTTTATACCATAACTTTTATATTTATTTTAGCTATTATTAGCATTTCGCTCGCTTTTTTATGGCTGATGGATTATGATAAACAAAACTACACAAGAGAGCTAAACGCTAAGTATTCCATAGTCTCTCGCGCTACACTTTTACATATGACTGGGCTTATAACCGATGATGACTATGAGTCGCAGATGAAGAATTTTAAAATGCCAGAAGTTGTAGATAAAACGAGAAAAAACTATATCTTAAACAGCGCAACCATCATACAAGAAATCACCGCCGATATCGGCTCATCGGCTATACTTTTACACAAAAAAAAGCATTTTTTAAGGATAAGACACGCCGATACAACGATGCTTTTACAAGACTCGGACTATCAGCCCTACAGATATGACATCATAAAAGTTATATTTTCTCTTGTTTTTTTAACAGTTTTGATAACTTATATCTTCATAATACGTAAAATCAAGCCACTTAGAAGGCTTAAAAGGCAGATTAACAAATTTGCTAATGGTGATCTTGATATCTCAAACGTAAGCACCGGAAATGACGAGATTAGCGAAGTTGCAGATGCATTTTACAACTCTGTTATGCAGATAAAAAAGCTTAACGAATCAAGGCAACTTTTTTTACGAAACATCATGCACGAGCTTAAAACTCCCATAACAAAAGGCAGAATAACTGTAGAAATGATAGAAAAAGGTAAGTATCAAGACAGGCTTATATCTGTTTTTGAAAAACTTGAAGACTTGATAAATGAATTTGCAGCAGTCGAGCGAGCAACCGCTGGAATCGGACTTAACGAGATGGGCGAGTTTTCGCTACAAGAGCTAATCGATGAAGCGATAAAACTAGCAATGATAGATAAAAATCGAGTTGAGATTATGTTTGAAGAAGATATCATGCTTCAAGTTGATTTCAAACTATTTTCAATCGCGATAAAAAATATGATAGATAATGGCATGAAATACTCTTTGGATAGAAAAATCAAAATTTTAGCCAACCAAAACAGCATAGAATTCCACACTCTAGGCTCAAAACTTGACCAACAACTTGAGTTTTACATAGAGCCGTTTTCTAAAGGCAAAAACGCTAAGCAAAGCTTTGGACTTGGGCTTTATATAGTTGATAATATACTAAAATCACATGGGCTTAAATTTAGCTACAAGCACACAGATGAGATAAATATATTTAGCTTTGAAAATATCGATAAAATCATCATAAAAGAAGATTTCCAAAGCCTTGATGATATCGACAATGTTTCTTAAATTTGGCTATAAATTTTAGTTTTATCGTTTAAAATTATGCATTTTTTAGTTTTATTAAATTTATATCTGTTTTATATAAAAGATAACTTTTTAGCTCTTTAAACTCACTGTTTCCATCTATGGTTATAGAAATTTGATTATTTTTTGTGTAGATGACTATTGTATCGTATATTTGCATTATAAGTATCATTTCCAAAACCGCCAAGTAAAATATCGCTTCCGCTATTTCCTTGAAGTGTATCATTACCATTGCCACCAAATAATACATCATCACCATTTCCACCAATAATTAATCCTCTAGCATCAAGAGTAAGTGGTCTAGCATATACTTCACCATCTGGCATAGTAACTTTTATAAAACCATTTGATGTGACTTCTGGGATGTCTAAAGTTTTATTTGTTGCCCAATCATAAACATTATTTGCAAAATCTTTTACTGTTTCTCCAACAATATATCCAAGAACCATACCTATTGGTGTTGATTTAAAAATTATACCAGTAACCACATCTATTCCCAAATTTATTATGGTTCTAACTATATCTTCACTTTTAGTTAAATTTATAAAATTGCCAGAAATAATGCCAAATATACCGCCTACCATTCTTTCATTCTCTGTCTGTGCTAATAATTGAGAAGCATAAGAACCAAATTTACTTAAATCATCGACTGGTTTTAAAATTTCATTTTTAGAAATCAACAAACGCATTTCGGCTCTATCTAACTCTCTTTTTGCTTCTATTTCTCTACTCATCTCAAACTCCTATATTATGAAAAATATCTTATTTGTTTTATCTATATTAATTTTATTTTTTTGTAAAAAATACTTTTTAATTTCAAGTCTTTCTTTAGGACTATTTGGTAAAATATTTATAAATTTATAACCACTTTTTATAACTATAGCGTCAAACAATTTATAATTAAAAATACTCCCTTTGTTATAAATATAAAGTATAAATTTAGGGGTAAAAAACACAATAAACAGCATAAAGAGAAGTAAAATGGTCTGCGATACTGTATAAAAAATTATACCATTTAGTATCATGCAAAAAAAGAAAAAAATAATAAAACAAATAGCTATTTTATTATATAACATTCCGCCATATCTTTTATACTTTATACTAAAAGTTTGATTTATACTATTTATATCATTTATTTTTATATCAACAAGCATATTTCTACTATTATAACTTATACTATCGTTTTTAAAAGTTATATAGCGATTGTTTCTTGTTGCACTCCATTCTAACAAATACAAACCACCTGCAAACAGTGCTATAATAGTTGTATTTTTTATATTTTGAAAATATCCAAAAAAATACCAAACAATAAAAGCTATAAAAATACATAAAAGAGAAATGTAACAAAAAATATTTAAATTATTATCCTTTATAATCAAAGGCTCTTTATCATAGTCTCTTTGGCTTAAATTGTTAGATTTGGTTCGTGTGGTTTGGTGGTTAGAATTTAACCTACCTTACTCTGAATTTGACTTTTGCTTGTTTTGAGTAGTTGAATTTATCTCTTGTTTTTTATCTAAATTTATCTCTTGTTTGCCAAACATCTTTTTAGCTTTTAGTCTATCTTGTTCTTTAAAAAGCTTTTTTTAGTTCTTCGGCTGATTTGTCTTGCAAATTTTATCCTTTTTATAAATTTAGATAATAAAATTTAAATATTAAAATTGTATCTAAATAGAATTTAGATAATTCTAATGTTAATATAAATAATTAATATATGTAAAGTATATAAAAATTTTATATATAAATAGCAGTTACATTTGGAAGTGTTTTTATATAAGGTGGTATAGAGTTGTTATCTATAATCTCTTGTGAGTCTTTTAAATCTACATTAAAGTATAAATCTTGTGTAGTTACTGTAGTGTTGTTTGTATCATTTAGTGTAGCGGTTGATGTTTGTGTGCTGGTTGTATCTGTGTAGTTTAAATTTATTGATTTAACTTTATCTGATAGTCTTATAAGTTCATTGTTTTGAGAGATGGCATCTTGGTTTATATCTTACCATAGTAGGAGTTTAGTAAATTCAAGGTCGTTTAACCAGCAACTAACTATAATAAAAATTACTATAAAAAGGATAGACTATGGATAGCTTCGATGAAATTCTCTATAAAAAAGATAAAGAGATAAAAGAGTGTGATGAGTTTATAGAATTTATTTGTGAGTACTTCAACAAATGCGCTTTTGATAACTCAAATTCAAATATCCTTATATCGCTATTGTTAGACAAGATTAACTTATATAAATCCTTAGAATACAAGCTAAATCGCAATATATTAAATGATATAAAAAATATAGACGAATACATCTATAGACAAATCAAAATCTTAAAACACGAAATTTTGAACGATTTTGAAGAAGTAAGAAAAGAGATAAACTATATCCAAGAAACATCAAAAGATGAATTAAATTCTAAAAAACAAAGCATCATTTCTAATCTTGAAAAAAAGTATAAACTAGAAAAAACAAACGCAAAAAATAAATCTAATAATAACGCCAAATTAGATGAAACAAGAAACTATAAAGTGTATAAAAATAAGTTTTTTGATAAGATTATATATCAAAAAGCAAAGCTCGCAAAAATCGAGGCTTTATGTAGCATATTAAGTTTTATTAGAAATAATCAATTTATATCAACAGTGTTATTTTTTGGATTTGGGCTTATTGTATTTTTTATACACTTTGGTTTAAAATATAAATACATCCCATTTCTGCAGTACCAAGAGTTATTATCTATCATAGTGTATAATTCAGCTTTTTTGCTACTATTGGCTATATCTTTAGTAGTTCTATATGGATTTTGGTATCTGTATAATACAGATAAAATTTCTGGAAATTTTGCTGATAAAAAGTGGTTTTATACCAACTCTTTATTTGTTTATATTTTAGCCTTTTTATTAAGCATTTTTACCGTTCTTTTTATCTTGCCATATTTAAATTCTTTTATCAAAATATTTTATGAACTTGCACCTATTCTCATCTTGATTTTTTCTTTACTTGTCTATATATGGCTCATATCATTGTCTATAAACAGCGAAAAAGTAGCTGCTTCTTTATTTTCTATTTTTACATTAGCATTGTTTATACCATCACTTGTAATCCAATCTAATTTTGCACTTCTATTTTTAGTAAGGCACTTTTTATCTTTTTCCCACTTTCATTTACTTGGGCTTTGCTGATATCCGAAGAGACGAATAAAAAATTTATATCTGCCTTTCTTATCATAATGTTTGCAATTTTAGCTTTTGGAATTATACTATTTTATTCTGATTGGCTATATAAGACACTAAATTTAGGTGGATTGAAATATCAAACATTAGTAATTGACAAAAACGCGTTTAATGCCCTACCAAACGAAATTAAATCAAAAGATAATTTTTTAGATAAAAATATTTCTTTTAACAACGATAGCAATATCACTTATATAACAAAAAATGGTGATAAATTTATTACTATTCATAATATAAAAGCCATATCTACTATAGGTAAATTTTACTATTTAGAAAGTAATGATGGAGTTAAATTTGAACTAAATAGCGAATTTATAAAAAGCAGGAACCTAGTTAAATAAACGTGCAATAAATTTGCTAAGCAAATTAGAGAAATTTGTAAAATCACTATATTAATTTTGCAAATTTACTCTATTTTATATATTTTTTTACAAAATATTACCTTTAATAAAAATAAGCATATTTTAAAAAGTAGAGCTGCTTCTTTCTATCTAACGCTTAATCCCTCATCAAGGTATCTGATAATAGGATAAATAAATAGTTCTATGACTCTTCTTTTACCTACTTTTATCTCACTGATTACGCTCATTCCAGGTTCTAGCTCTTTCTTTTCTCCATCTACTATTAAAAAGTTTGTTACTAAGCCAACTTTTATCTCATATACCTCACCTAACTTTTCATCTTTTATAGAGTCATTTGATATATGGATTAACTTACCTTCTAGTTTGCCATACTTTTGGAAGTTAAATGTATCGACTTTGATAGCCACATCTTGGTTTGGTTTTAAAAAGCCTATATCTTTGTTTAATACCGTTGCTTTTATGATTAGTTTTTGACTTGATGGGATTATAGAGATAAGCTCTTCTTGAGCGTTTATGGCTGAGCCTTGAGTGTGAATCAACAGTTTGCCTACGTATCCATCTACCGGAGAGCTTATGACTTGTTGTTTGGTTTGAAACTCTATCGCGTTTATATCTGCTTGGAGCGTATTTGCCTCTTTTTGTTTTATAAGCAGCTCATCTAGCCACTTAGACTTTGAAGTAGATATAAAGTTACTTAGCTCTTTACTTGTTTCATCTTTTTTACTATTTAGCTCATCTAGTTTCGAGTAAGCTACCGATAGTTGCGATGAATACTCCGCTATGGCATTTTTTAGCTCATCATACTCTTTTAAGGCTATTATATCTTTTACGCTATCTAATCTTTTAAGCCTTTTAGCACTGCTTTTTTTAAGCGTGTTTAGTCTTTTTATATCGGCTTTTGTTGCTAAGATATTGCTATCTAGTTGTTCTATCCTTAAATTTAGTTGATTAATGCCTTGTATGTAGCTATCTTTTTGATTTAAATACAAATTTAATTCATCTTGACTTAAGGCAGATATACTATCTTGTTTATCCGTTTTATTGTTAATATTATCTAATTTTACGTTTAGAGTATGGGTTGTTTTATTCTTAGCAATATCGTTAAAAGTAGCACGATCTATATCGCTTAGTGCTTTAAGTCTGGCTATAGAGTAGTTTAACGCTTTCAGCTCATCTTGCTTTGTGGTTAAATTTACCTTCGATACGCTTGGATCTATTAGGATTAAAGCTTGATTTGCTTTTACTTTATCACCTTCTTTTACTAAGATATTTGATATGATTCCACTTTCTATCGGTTTTAAAATTTTTATCTCTCCATCAGGAACAACCTTGCCACTTGCACTAACTACAATATCAATCTTAGCAAACACAAGCCACAGTATAGATACTACTATAATAGCTACAACGGTATAGAGTATAAAATTTGCTAGAGGATTAGCAGGAGAGGATTCTATCTCTACTAAAAGAGGTTTAAATTCGTGTGAGTCATCATCAATCTTTTTAAATATTTTTAACATAAATAAGCTCTTTTATTTGATATGAAGTTAAAGTGAGCTTTGAATGAATTTACTAATATATAGTTAATAATATTATTTAAAATATCTAAAACAAAGCTAGTAAATTCTTTTAAATTTAAAGTATATTGTTGAGTGTATTTATCTAACTTGATTAAATTTGTTAATTTACATTTATCTGTTTTATTTGGTTTTAGAAAACTAAATTTAATCACTTTTTCTAAATCCAAACAAAACATTTTAACAAATTTAACTATTTGATTTACAAAAAAACTAGTAATCATTTAGAGCCCTTGTTGGCTATATAGGTGCTTATAATATCCATTTTTTATCATAAGTTCGTTGTGTGTTCCGCGCTCTACTATCTCGCCTTTATCAAGCACTATTATCTCATCGCAGTTTTTAACAGTGCTTAACCTGTGAGCTATAATGATAAATGTTTTATTCTGTTTGATTTGGGATAGATTTTTATTTATTATGCTTTCGCTTTCATAATCAAGCGCCGAAGTCGCTTCATCAAATATTAAAATTTTAGGAGTATTTAAAAGAGCTCTTGCTATAGCTACTCTTTGTCTTTGTCCTCCACTTAGGCTTGAGCCTCTTTCGCCCACAAGCGTATCGTAACCTTGCGGTAGAGCTTGTATAAACTCATGAGCTCCACTAGCCTTGCTAACACTTAAAATCTCATTCATAGATGCACTTGGTTTTGCATAACAGATATTTTCTTTAATACTTCCACTAAAAAGATAGTTCTCTTGCAAGACAACTCCTATATGACCCCTAAGTATATATGGGTTTAAATGCCTAATGTCAAGATCATCTATATAAATCGAGCCCTCACTTTGTATATAAAGCCGCTCAATTAGTTTTGTTATAGTACTTTTTCCGCTTCCGCTTCTTCCTACTATGCCTACACTTTTATTAGCCTTTATCTCAAAGTTTAAATTTTTTAATACCAAATTTGAGTTTGGCGAGTATCTAAAGCTAACATTATCAAATTTAATATCGCCTTTTATGTTATTTAACGCTATTGGCTTATCTGTGGTTTGCTCGGTTGGGTTATTAAGAATATCGCCTAGCCTATCTACACTTAGAAGCGCTTGTTGAAGTTCGTTCCATAATCCTACTAGTCTCATAACAGGAGCGCTAAACTGACCTGCAAACATCTGAAAAGCAATCAACTGTCCAACGCTAAGTCGCCCTTCTATCACAAGTCCAACTCCAAAGTAAAGGATACATAGTGTCATAAACTTTTGCAGTGCTCCTGCAAAGCCGCTTGCGATATTACTTAGATTGGATAAGTTAAAGCTTGATTTTACATACTTGCCAAGATAGTCCTCCCAGTGCTTTTTCATACTACCTTCTATGGCTAAAGATTTGATTGTTTGCATACCAGTAATACTTTCAACTAAGTATGAGTTAGATGCTGCTCCCATTTGAAATTTCTCTTCAAGCCTTTTTCTAAGAGTTGGTGTTATAAAAAAGTAAATTAAAGCTATCGAAGTTACGAATGCTAGTGCTATTAAAGTAAGTTTAATACTATAAAGTAACATCATCGCTACAAATACAATGCTAAAAAGCATATCAAGAAGTACTGTGACTGATTTGTTAGCTATAAATTCCCTTATACTATCAAGCTCTCTTACTCTAGCTACTATATTTCCAACTTTTCTGTTTTCAAAGTAAATCATAGGCAATAATACCAAGTGTGAAAAAAGCTCATCACCCAACCTTGCATCAATCTTTGTTGTAGTATGAGCAAATATATAGTTTCTGCTAAGACTAAGTAGCATTTCAAATAAAATAACAGCTAAAAAGGCGAACGCTATCACATTAAGCGTGCTAATACTATGATGAACCAGTACTTTATCAAGAACCACTTGAGTAAACAACGGAGTTACAAGCCCAAAAAGCTGGATTATAAAACTGGCTAGAAGGATTTGATAAACCATAGTTTTATAACTAAGCATTCGTTTATAAAACCAGCCAAAGCCAAATTTAATGTTTTTAGAAAGAATCGCGTTTGAAAGGATTATAATCTTAGAATTGCTTAAGATGGCTAACTCATCATAGCTGATATTTAAAGTATCACTTCCGCCCTTATAAATAATAGCTCTTTTACTCTCGTGCTCTAACTTTAAGATAGTAAAATAAACTCCATCTCTATCTTGAGCGATAAATGGTGGAGTATAGCGATAAAGGTTGGCTAAATTTAGCTTTTTAAGCTTGGCTTTAAAGCCACTTTGCTTAGCAATCCTAGTTAGCTCTTCGATACTAGGCTCAGCTTCGCTTATAGCAAATCTGTTTTTAATCTCAAATGAATCTATACTAACCTTAAAAAAAGATGCGCAAATTTCAAGACAAACTAAGGCTGAAGATGACAAATATTTACCTTTATGATGTAATTTTAAATTAAGACAAAATTATAGTTAAATAGTGGTTAAATAAAAATAAAAACGGAAGTAAAGGTAAAATTTATATAAGATTAAAATGATTTGATACTAAATTTATAACTTGTTTTGAATATAACTGCTACATAGATACTACTAAATTTAAAGTTTTTATATTAATGTTATGACCAAATTTGATTCAAGTAGTGTCATAGATGTGTGATACAGTTGGCAACTAAATTTATTGCTCTTAGAGAAATTCAATAATTTTATTTGCCATAGTTAAATTTAATAGAACAGAATTATAAAGTGATGATTGAATTTAAAACTAATTATATATTTATATCTTGATGCATTTAGCTATGTTAAAAACTAAATGCATTTTTATAAAAGTTTACTTTATTTGTTGATAAGTTTTTCTTCACTTAATACTTTTAGCAAAAGACACTAGATTTAAAATCCAGTGTCTAATTTTAATTTTGATTTTATCTTATTTTATTTTTCTTTATCTCTTTTATAGATTCACTTCTTTCTTTTTTATCTTTTCTTTACTTACTTGTTTCTTTTATATCTCTTATCTCTTAACTTCCCCATCCACTAGCATATATTTGCATAATGGCTTGATTGTTTCTTGCTTCATCGTGAGTTATGTTTGATATACCATTATCGCTCGTATAAGCATTTACTTGTTGTATTATCTTATCTATTTGTTCATTTGAGATAAATGAGTTATCATCTAGTTTGATTGTCTCTATTTGAGAATATTTGTTTGTTTGGTTTTTGATTGTTAAAGTAGTGTTGTTATCGCTTCCATATCTTATAACTAAGTCTTGCATAAATACTCCATCTAGTTTAAAGCTAATCTCTTCTTTTTTAACTCCTTGAAGTATTAAGGTATCATCTCCACCTTCTATTAAATTTATTAGCTCTTTATCTTTGATAGTTGTGTTGGTTGCTTCTTTAGTTATGATATATGTATCATTACCATTTTCTCCTTGTAGGGTTGAGTTGTTTGCTTTAGATATTAAGGTGTCATCATCATTTCCTGCATATACTATGTCATTGTTATAAGATATGATTGTATCGTTACCGGAGTTGGCATAAACTGTATCGTTTGAGTTTGTCACGATAGTATCATCTTTATCTGAACCGTTTAAATTTTCTTTTTCACCAGTAGCTAGTATAATCCCAGCCTCTTTGAGTGTTGCTGTTGGCTTTATTTGCCACCACTGTTTAATCGGAGTTTGTATGTTTGAGATATCTATAGTAGATGAATTAAATTTAAGAGAATTTACAACTTTGTTACCTGTAAAATATCCATTTATAGTAACAATTCCTTTTGGCGTAGATATGAGTAGATTATCATTATTTTTTATAAAATTAGCTTGGTCTAGTTCTACATCATTTATCTTTATTTGTGAATTGACATTTTCATCATTATCAATTACTAAGCTTCCTTCGCTAAATTCATATCCTTTAACATCAAATTTAAACTCTTTATCAACACTTGCCTTTCCATCACTTACGCTTATAACTGCACTGTCGTAACCTATAAAATTTGGATTTGATATATAGGTTAAATTTCCACTCTCATCTATACTTATCTTGCCATTTTTAACATCTGTTTTGAGTATAAATATAAGATTATCATTATCTATGTCTGTCGCATTTAAACTTAAATTTATTTGATTTGTGTTTTTAAGCTCATAACTTGTGTTATCATCACCAAATTTTGGCGTGTCATTTACTGCTTCTATACTTAAATTTATTTTAAAACTTTGACTTAAACTATGGCTGTTAGTTACTCTTATCTCGACGCTATCATCTCCATTAAAGTTTAACTCTGGTTTATACTCATAATCTCCATTTTTTTCTATGCTAAATAAACCATTTTTAGCTTGTGTTAAAATCTCAAATTTCAAACCATCATAACCATTTAGTATATCAACACTACCTTGTAAAATTTCATCCTCTTTTACAGTAGTTTGACTAAATTTAATCTCTGGTTTACGTGCTTTTATGTTAAATTTAATAGTTGCAAAATCGTCACTTCCCATACCATCACTTACTTTTACTAAAATACTGTCTTCTCCTACAAATTTATCATTTGCCTTATAGCTATACATGCCATCGCTACTTAAGACAAACTCTCCGTGCTTTGCATTTGATACTATACTGTAGTTTAATTTATCATTATCTAAATCTTTTGCTATAAGTTTTGAAGAGAAATTTAGACTATCTTTTAAGATAATTTCCATACTATCTTTATTAAATTTAACTTCTCTGTTAAGCAGAGTTGCTATATCAAATTCTCTAGCATCACTATACATTATCTTTTCTATTTTATTATCAAGTTTATCCCAGTTTTTAACAACTAGTTTATCCTTCAAACTATCAAACTCAACCCCATCTTCTTTAAATGCTATGACTAAATCATCTCCTAAAAGCTTGCTTTGGATGCTGTCTCTTGTGATGCCTTCGCCAAATACTATTTTATCTACTCCACCACTATCACTTATAGTATCGTTACCGCTGTTTAACTCAAAGATATAACTATCATCTCCTTTATATCCATTTAATATATCATTGCCTCCTTTTCCATTTAATACATTTGCATTATCTGTACCATTTAAAGTATTATTAAAACTATCGCCTATGATAAATTTATCATCTTTTATATCATTAAGTAATTTCAATATTTCATTATGATTTAGTATCACTCCATTATTAAATATAAAACTCTCTATCCTGCCATCTTGGTTAAAGAAATTTTTTATAGTTAGTTTATCTGTTAACTCGTCATAGCTTCTACCATCGATTTTTAAAGCTATAAGCAAGTTATTTTCTGATTTTGTTATGATAATATTTTTAAAATTTACCCCATCGCCAAAGACAAGGATGTCATTTCCACCGCTATCTTCTATGTTTACAACACCATCACCTTTATTAAATTTATAACTTGTAGAGGCTTTAACTATTTTTAAAAGCTCATCAAAGCTCAAAACCTTGCCATCGAAATAATACTCTTCTATTTTACCTGTTGTATAGCCGTTTTTAATCAATATACTTCCAACTATATCTACGCTGTTAAATGAGCTTGTTATATGAATTTTCATATCATCACCAAGCTTTTCCACACTTAAGTTTTCGTACTTTAAAAAAGCAAATCTAATGATATCTTTTTTTGCCCCACCTTCATCGTAAATAACATCATCACCATCTCCAAGATAGTATTCGTATATAGTGCTATTTTTACCACCTATTAAAAGATCATTTCCGCCACCGCCTCTTAATATATCTATACCATTTCCGCCTATTAATATATCATTGTCATTGCCAGAATTTATCTTATCATGAAAATTTGAGCCTATAACAACATCATTCCCACCTCTGCTATCTACAGTTATACCGGAATTTTCAGATGAGAAATCAAGAGTATCGCTACTGTTTTGTGTAAAGTTATGTTTACCTATAATTCCTGTTATTATAGAATCAGCAAGGCTAAATTTAACTCCTGTTTTTGCAAGCAAAGCTTGAATAGTCCTGTTGGTTAAATAGTTTTGATTTAACTTAAATATAGCATAGTTATAATCTCTTTTTAGCGCAGTTGATAGTAAATTTATACTAAGCGCAACTTCATTTCCGCTGGCTTCGCCATTTACTATGCGAGCTAATTTTAAATTTAGTGCTTGATACATCAGTTGGCAACTTTTTGAGTTTTCTCCAAACAATCTATTTGCTAAAATTTTGCTCATAGTATCAAATTTAATATTATCATACTCTTGCAAAACCGAAAGCAATATATATGGATTTGCTCTTTGATGTTCTGTAAGTCTTGAGCCACGAAATGCCTCTACTATGGCTATTTTTTTCTCATCTTCATCGCTTAAGTCGCTAACTGCTATGGAGTGTTTATCACTTACTTCAAACCATACATCACGAACAATACCGGTTTTTCCATCATTGGTAGTAAAAGAGCTTTGAGCCGATATTTTGTTTCCATTTTCATTTAAATTTAGAGTTGTTATATTTAAAGATAGCGATGAAATTCCAAGCTCTTTTAGAGTTTTAACTTCACTATTTTGACTCTTACCGTCTTGATTAGCATCTTGCCAAACAAGTAAAGAGTCAAATTTATTATCTTTGCTATCTACAACACCATCTTTGTTGGTATCAAACTCATTTAAAGCCTCATATCCATCTTTAGCAAAGGTAGCATTTGCTAGTTTTGAGTAGGTTCCAAACAATTCATAGGCACTGTTTATAATGCCATCTTTATTAATATCTACTCCAAGTAGAGCATCGTCTTGTTCTATCCAAGCTGTTTTATCTCTTCTGTTGCTATTATTATAGTTAAAATACACATCCGAGTTATCTAATGATGTCGAAGTTATACCGTTTGCATTTAAATCAAGTACAATAGGTGGAGCAAAGGAGTTGGTTGAGTTAAATTTATCATTTAAAACCCAATCATTAAGTATATTATCCATATCTATACTTAACTCATCAAATTCTTTATCTATAGCTTCATCTTGATAGTTT
The DNA here is from genome assembly GCF_013201685.1 of Campylobacter geochelonis. Lineage (NCBI taxonomy): Bacteria > Pseudomonadati > Campylobacterota > Epsilonproteobacteria > Campylobacterales > Campylobacteraceae > Campylobacter > Campylobacter geochelonis. The sequence goes on from NZ_CP053844.1 coordinate 1,291,548, forward strand.
TGAACATTTTCTTGCAAATCTTTATCATCACTCATAACATCATTTAAATCCCTAACCACACCACTACCTTGTGCTAAGCTTTGTGTACTTGAACTATCATAAATAGTATCAAGATTATCCGATTTAAACCATCTGTTTTCTAAGGTAAAAAGTCCATCATTTCCACTTGCTTTTGCGCTTACACCACTAGTACTAAGTCCAGTATAGCCACTTCTTATGATAAGCTCTTTAATACCTGCTTGTGATAAAATCTTAGTTTTATCAACATAAAGTGTAGAATCAACACTTATCTCTTTAAATTCATTATCGTATAAAATCTCATTTGGAACTTCTGATTTGGCTAATAAATCACTAAATTTAAACCATATATCTTTAATGCTTTTTGATAAGTCATTGTGAGAAAAAACAGACTCATTTGATATGATGTTGCCATTTTCTATAGTGTGTGTATTTTCTTTGGCTGGAAGATGAATACTTGAAATATTAAGCTCTTTAAGAGTTTTAAGTTCAGTCGTATCTGTTAAGGCATCTGTATTTGCATCACTCCATGCTAAAAGTTTGTTAAAGTCCTTATCAAACTCATTTATAATACCATTATTATCGCTATCAAATTCTTTTAGCGCATCATATCCATCTTTAGCAAAAGATTCATCTTTTAGTTTATAATAAGTACCAAAAAGTTCACTTGCGTCATTTATAACGCCATCTTGGTTGATATCAACCGCCAAAAGAGCATCTCCGCTCTCTATCCAAGCAGTTTTTTGTCTAACTCCATCTCCATCATAGTCAAAGTAAGCAATTGAACTTTCAAGAAAATTCGAAGTAGTAGAATTTGAGTTTAGATCAAGCACAAGTGGTGGAGTATACAAAGTGTCTTTAACTATATGTTTTTTGATTTCATCTACACCCCATATAGTCCCATCGCTAAATTTAAAAGTCTTTATGACTCCATCAGGATTATATTTCCAATATCCCAAAGTAATAGTATCAGATAGTTCGTTTATAAGCTTATCGCCTTCTTTTAATCCTACTATTAAATTATTATCATTATACCCTTCTTTAACATACATTATAACTAGATCTTTAGGCGTTATTCCAGTTTTAAACTCTAGCACATTACTAGCGTACCCCCAAGTATTTTCATATATGCTATCTTTTCCATCTCCTCTTCCAAAAAGATATATATCATCACTTTCTCCGCCATAAAGAGTATCATTTCCAGCCCCACCGTCTAAAATATCTTTGCCATTATCTCCATTTAGTGTATCATCTCCATTATCTCCATATATAACGTCATTGCCACCTTTGCCATACAATATATCATTTCCATCAAGACCATGAATAATATCATCTTCTTCTGTTAAAGATAGATTATCATCATAATTTGTTGACTCAAGTAAAAAGCTTTGAGAAATTTCTGTTTTATCGCTAAGTATAAATTTCTCTATTCTATTATCGTCATAATACCATTTATGTATTGTTAAAACATCATCTAATTCGTCTATAGACTTATCTGCGTTTTTGATACCTATAAGTAAATCATCTCCTCTTTTTTCAAAAAGCAAGTCATCTTTTCTAATACCTTTTAAAAACTGTATAGTGTCTATACCAGTTGGGGGCGAGGCTTGTTGTCTTGATTTTAATTCTCTGGTTAAATATGCATCATCTATAAAATCTTTTCCATATCCTCTACCAAATATATATGTATCATTCTCATACATGCCATACAACTTATCATTGCCAGTTCCGCCATCTAGCACATCATCATTCTCGCCTCCATGCAGTTCATCATCTCCACCAAGCCCATCTATCTTGCCATCTGCATATATAATATCATCACCTTGTGTTGGCAAACTTACTATTTGTTTAATATCTTTAAATTCAATATTATCGCCATCAAAGAACTCTATACGCTCAAGTACTATTTTTTTATCATATCTATTAAAAATATTTAAGAATTCTATTTTATCATCTGAATTTTTGATAGTTATATTTAAATTGTTTTCCCATCTTTTAAATACCACATCTTTCCTAGTTATACCATTGCCAAATTTAATGATATTTTTACCATCATAGTCATCAATCTCATCACTTCCAAAGCCTTTTTCAAATACATATATATCATTACCATATCCTCCATTAAGCCTGTCGTTACCACTTCCACCATTTAAAGTATCATTTCCATCATATCCATCTAAATTATCATCGCCCATATCGCCATAGATGATGTCATCGCCGACTCCACCATTTAATGTATCGTTTTTGATATTACCATATATCGTATCATTACCGCCTAAAGTATTAATATCGTTATCTATAGGCTCATAATTATATACAATATCATCTTTATCCGTTATAGCGTTAATCAAATCTATTATATCTTTTTGATTTAGTTTTTTACCATCATTAAATTCTATAAAATCTATAGTTTTATTTTCATAAATATAGTTTGATTCAAACAAGTTTTTAACGCTAATTAAATTTAAGCCGTCTTTACTAGAAATTACTAAATTTGAGTCTTCTCTTTTTATAAGCAAATCATCTTGCTTTATATCATCTATAAATTTAATTGTATCAATTCCACCGTTTTCTACGATTATATCTTTACCCCAATTTTTACTAAAGATATAAGTATCATTTCCAGCCCCACCATAAAGTGAGTCATCACCATCTCTACCGTTTAAAGTGTCATCTCCGCCTTTAGCATCTATGATATCATTTTCATTTGTACCAATTAAAGTATCATCTTTATCTGTTATAAATATATCTATGACATTATTTAAAGATAGTGTTTTGTCTTTAAATTTAATACTTTCTATGGAGTTATTTTCTATAAAGTAGTTATTTATGGTTATTTGGTTATCTTTATCAAAGCTTATAATTAAGTTATTACCAACTTTACTAAATTTAGCTTTGCTTTCTAAGATATCATTTAAAACCAAAGCATCAACTCCGCCACTATCGCTTATACTATCTTTATCATCTCCTATAGTGTATATATAAGTGTCATTTCCACTTCCTGAGTTTAAAGTATCATTGCCTTTATTTCCTATGATGGTATTGTTTCCACCTCTAGCATGTATAGTATCATCTCCACTTCCACCATCTATAGTGTCATTTCCACTATTTGCATATATGATATCATTGCCATCTTTTGCATCTATTGTTTGAGATAGTTCTGTTGTGTATATAGTATCGGCTTTGTTAGTTGGTATTAGTGATATCATATCATTTACTGTTAAAGTAGAGTTATCACTAAATTTAATCAGCTCTATTCTGTTGTCTATGTTATAGAAGTTTTTAATTATTATTTGATTGCTTAGGTAGCCTTTTGTGTTTGATTTAACTGATATGTTTAAGTCTATGCCATTAGAGTTTATTATAAGGCTATCTTTAGTTATGCTTTTATCACTAAATACTATGGTATCTTTTATTCCGCCACTATCAACTATAACATCTACTCCATCTCCTTTAGAAAAGATATATCTATCATCCCATCCTCCACCATCTAAGTAGTCATTGTCTCTTCCACCTATTAAAGTGTCGTTTCCATATCCAGCTATTAGCTTATCACTTCCACTTCCGCCATCTAGTATATCATCTCCATCAAACCCATCAAGCATATCTCTGCCACCATTACCTTGTAATGTATTAGAGTAGTTATTCCCTATGATATGGTTGTTTTTATTATCTCCTTGAATGAAGTTATTTAAATCTAAGTTTGTTTGATAAAAGATAATCTCTTTAACTTGTTTTATACCTTTATTAGTTAGTACTGTTTGATTGGTTGTATTATTACTTCCTAAGAACTCTTTAGCACTATCATCACCATAGATATATAAAGTTATAGTATTATCAATGTTTTCTTTATAATAGATGTGGTTATAGATAGAGTCATTAATGTCAATCTTAAAGTCATGATTTCTATCATACCCACTTAATAGTGTATCAAGTGGAGTTATAGATATAGATGATAGTGGTGAGTTAGAGTCTTTTATATAAAAGAGTTCATCTTTATCTGTTAGAGCATTTTTATTTTTATCTATCCATATGGCTAAATTTGAGTTATCATCTATATCTATAACTCCATTGTTGTTTGTATCAAACTCTTTAAGCAGAGTAAAACTATCGATTGATTTAGATCCATTCATACTAGTGTAGTGATTACCTAGTATCTCTTTGCCACTGTCTATAATGCCATTTTTATTTATATCATTTACCAAGACTCCTTCATTACTATCAAACCAATCAACCATTCTCTCTTTAAATCCATCACCATTCATATCAAAGTATATCTTAGTAGCTTCATTCGTTATAGTAGTGTTTGCTTGAGTAGAGGTAGGATTTGTATTATTGTTAGCGGTAGTAGTTTTTGGATATGAGGCTAGAGTTGAAGTGTTGGATAAGCTCATTCTTGTAGTTGGTGTAGAAAGGTTGTTAAACTTTACTGTCATTGCAGAGTTTAAGTCTGGTTCGCTAGGGCATTCTACATATGGTATATTTGCTAAAGCTGGTTTAGTTGGTATAGTTGGTGTTGAAGGTATGTATATAGCTGGAGTATAACCCCATCCACCACCTCCTCCAAAGCCACCCCAACTTCCACCACCTCCTCCACCATGATAAGTTGGTGTTGATGGTAAAGAAAAGCTAAGATTAAAGTTTGGTTTAGTTGGAGTTGGGCATTTGTCTGATTCGAAGTCTATGATGGTGCCAAGACCAGGCGTGTAATTTAATAGAACTTTATCGTCTCCATTATAGTCAATATTTGCTATATATAAATTAAATTGTTCTTCTCCTTCATAAATTCCATCTTTAGCTACTTTTATAGTGTGTTCAAATTCTGTTGCACCAGCAAATATAGTCACTATTTCATCAACTGTTTCAAAATCCAAATCACCCTTTGCTGTTTGGTTCATTGTTTTTATATGCAGTTTAACATCTTCTTGAAGCGCTTGTTTTAAAGATATAGTAAATACTATTTTTCCATCTTCTTCATTAGCTATTGGGTTGGATATGGAAAAAAATTGAATTTTAGTATCTTTAAAATGCTTCATTGTATTATTAAATACATCACTCCAATAATCCATATCTACAGGGTTAATATCACTTATAGCTTTTTTTAGTTTATCTAAATTATCATTTACAAATTTATCAGTGTCAAATCCGAATTCTTTTTTTAAATACTCGTCCAATTCCTTGCCTGTTTGTTTTCCAGCAGATTCTCCCGAATATTTAATCATCCCATAAATTGCAAATGCTCCGGCTATTGCTTGAGGAGACCCCTTTCCAGCTACAAATACACCAATAGCAGAACCAACAGCAACGCTATTAATGACTGTTTCTCCTATTTTTGCACTAGCTTTTTCTAAAATATTCTCCATTATTTATCCTTTATATTAAATCTGCAATCCAGCCTGAAATTTTTCTGTAAAACTTTGTCTCTTCTGTGTCATTCTCTTTTTCATAATAAGGCCTCTCGTCTTTTATATTGAAAATAACTTTAACTAGTTTATATATAAATATTAATAAATAGAAACACATAGAAACAAACACAATTGTTAACATTGTTACAAACATTCTACTTGATATAAAATATGAGAAAATTAAAAAGATTAAAAAGATTAAAAAAATATATAAAAATATATTCAATTCTTGTTTTAAAAAATTAAGCACTCTATCTAACATAATAAACCTTTCGTGTATAAAAATTATTTACTAAATTTATTGCTTTTGCTTCATTGTTTTCGATATCGCTTAAATTATCATAATCTTTTACAAACTGTATTGATATATTTGAACGACGAGTAAAATAATGCTCAATATCTTGAGTTAAATCATAAAGTTTTTGAGTAGTATTACCAAGGTTGATACCGATATCATCTAAAATATTTTCAACAATTGAGATAGTAATATTTGATTTAAATTTCAGCTTGCTAGTTGCAACTTCAATTGCTAATATTTGCGTAATATTACCTATTAATTTTGATAGATTCTCATCAACAGTCTTGCAAAAATCCCAATTTTCAGCTGCAGAATTGAAAGCTTCTATAATAAGACTATATTTTGGCAGCCATTTGACATTATCTTCTCCATATATATTTTTAAAATTTTCTATAACGTCCAAGCTCTCAATTGGTTTGCAAAGCTCTTTTAACAGCCCATCTAAATTGTCTACTTTTGCCACAATGAATTCCTTTTTTGTTTAAGTTTTTCTTCTTTATCTTTTTTTCTTTTCTGTTTTGCCATGACTTCATCTGTATTTAAAATATAAATTAGAACAAATGAAAAAACAAACAACATAACACTTATAAACAACCATTTTTTATGTGACGACTTCTCTTTGTCATCAAATTTAACTATCATTTTCTTGTCGTCTGTTTCCATCTGATATATATAGATTTTTCCTATTGCTATCAAGTCTGGCGTGCTGTGAATCACAACATGCTTTTTTCTTATTGATGCTTCAAACATATCTATGTTGCAAACGCTAGATTTAAGCTCCACTCCCGTCACCCATCTCTAAAGTCAAATCACAGTAATTGTGTTGTTTAAATTTTATATATTCTTTATAATAAACCAACCTACCAGCTACGACATCTGCTTCAGCTAAAATATCTGGTGTCCCTATAAACCTAAAAAACACAGTAAATATCAACGCGATATCAAACATACAAAAAAGCTGTAAAATCCTATGCTAACACGAGGTGCTTCTCCAAGCCCTACAAATGTTCTTTTTAAAACATATATCAATTTGCTGCTTTCAAATGAAATATTTTTAGTGTATTTTTTTACTGTTTTTTTAGCAACAGCAAAAAACACAACAATTGGAATAAACATCAAAAAAAATTCTAACATAAAACCATCTTATAAAATTTTATGCACTTATCATACAAAAATAGCTTACACGAATGTCTATTTTCATCGCTTTTCTCTTGTTTCATATCTTGATTATCACTCATTTATATTCCTAAATTTAGTATTTATAGTATGCAATAAAAACATCATAATTTTACCCAAGCAGTTTTTAAAATATTATTAAAATATTTACTAAAATTTATATCATTAAAACTATTTATTAATACACTCTTACCATCCTTTGCTATCTTTACTGCTAGTTTGTACTCTTTATCTCCTGCTTTTATAGTTATTAGCTTATCTACTGCTTCATAGTCTATGGTTTCTGTGGCACTCCCTTTTATGCTCTTAAGTCTAAAGGTTAAATCTTTTGAACTAACTTCATCTAGTGATATGATAAATTCTATATATCCTTTAACTTCTTGTTGTGTTGGATTAGATACATTTACTACTATGTCATTGTCATTTAAGACAACTCCTAGAGTCGTATATGTTATAACTCCAGATTGAGTGTTTTCTTCGAATTTAGAATTTACAGTTAGTGTTTTTCCATCTTTACCTTCATACTTAAAACCATCTTCTTTTCTTATATAGGTATTTCCTTCTTTATCTTTATATCTGTTTGTGCTTCCTTTTTCTAGTTTAGCTCCTTTTAGTGTGATACCATTAAAATTTATCATACCTATACCATCACTATCTTCTATAATGTCTTTATCTCCTACGTAATAGGTATCAAAGCCACTAAATCCTCTAAGTTCATCAGCATAATTATCTTCTTTGCTGATAGAGCCAGATGAGTATAAAATATCATTACCAAAAACGCTACCTAGTATTTTATCTCCATCCTTACCAGCTATAATTACAACACCTTTATCTTTATTTTTTAGATAATATTCATATAAATGTCTAGCCGATGAACTAATTCTATTTATAACATCCGAACTATTTGTTCCATATATTATAACTTTTCCTTCATTATCAATAAATTTTGTAACACCAGAGTTCCAAAGTTCGTCTGATATATTTAAAATTGGCGTTAACATGTCTGCAGGGCTAATATAGCTATGCTCTTCATTATATCTTCTTTTATCGTTTTCATAATCTGCAAAAGTATAAATTTTAGAATTAGTGTGTATATTTTGCAATTCACTAGAAGATGGATATTGTATTGATACTGTTTTACCTATTTTATAGGGATCAATGTCATCTTTCAAATAAAGATTATTTCCAATATTTCCTACAAGACTTCCTGAATCAAAATCAAAGTTATCATAATAGGGAATCATGGTTAAATTTTCTATATGCTTTGTTCCATCTTTATTAACTATAAATTTAGCAAAAGAATTAACCGTAAAAGATTGAGAATTTAATATATAGAGCCTTCTAGCCCACTCTTCTTTATCACTACCTTTAAAAAACATATCTTTATAAGAGTGATTATATTCTCCTTTGTCATTACTAATTACAATATCGTTTCTTGCGTATATGCCAGGTTTCAAACTTGAATTATCAAAAAATTCTTTCACAACAGCAGTCTGGCTTGCATTTGCAAATCTACCATATGTATTCATAAATTTACTTATTTCATTGGGTAAAATTTTTACTATTACACCATATTTTTCACCATTACCTTTTCTGTCTATAAATTCTTCGCTTATTACTCTGTCGTTGTTTGGTTTTGTTTTTTCACCATATAAAAATAAGTTTGTCATAATTTTAGGGTTCATCAATTCTTCTACAGTAAGTATTATTTCTTTTGCCATTTTTTATCCTTTTTTATTTTATTTTTTATAATATTTTATATTATTATTGTAATAAAAAATTATATTATCAAATTCTTTTGTATTATAAATTTTATATTCTCTTTTTGCTTCTAGAATATCACTTTTGTTTATGCGAATATTTTTATACAAGCATTCATTAAATGCATTTATCCAAATGCGTCCTTTTTTATAGTTAAAACTATCAATATAATGTTCCATTTCAAGAGTGGATTTATCTCTACAATTAATTGTAAATTTATCATCAATGTAATCAACTATATATAAATCATCATATATTTTTTTTGTTTCTTTATCAAATTTATATGTAATACTAATTCTGCTAGGATTAAATATGTAATTAAAGCTATAGTTTATATTGGTACTACAATGAGAATTTGATATATTATTTTTGCAATAATTATAGAATTTCCTTTTTTCTTGCTCAAAAATAGTATTAAGCTTCTTAACCATCGCTTCAGCTTCGTCTTCACTTTTTCCTAAAGATAAAGCCCTATTTTTCACATTAGCCTTTAAAAAAGCAATCTCATAATCAATTAAAATTTCCTTAGCATAATCTAAGGTCTTATTCTGCATGATATAATTATATATCAACGGTATAGTATATAAAAAAATAAAGCTTATTATAATTTTAAAGATGATATCTTTCATTACAATCTCAATATTTAAATATCATTGCTAAATTTAAATATGTAGAAGAGCTTAAGCGTTTTTCTTTTGCTATTTCATTATAAGCTTTAAAGACATCTACCATCAAATTTGCTAAAAGAGCCATAGCTCCAAGTCTTTTAACCAAGTCTGTATTTTCTTCTAACATTTCTTTAACTCCAGCTGCTAGGGCTAAAGCCCCTGCAGCTGCTTTTTTAAATTCATTATTTTGTAAATTTTTTATAACGTCCAAGCTCTCAATTGGTTTGCAAAGCTCTTTTAACAGCCCATCTAAATTGTCTACTTTTGCCACAATGAATTCCTTTTTTGTTTAAGTTTTTCTTCTTTATCTTTTTTTCTTTTCTGTTTTGCCATGACTTCATCTGTATTTAAAATATAAATTAGAACAAATGAAAAAACAAACAACATAACACTTATAAACAACCATTTTTTATGTGACGACTTCTCTTTGTCATCAAATTTAACTATCATTTTCTTGTCGTCTGTTTCCATCTGATATATATAGATTTTTCCTATTGCTATCAAGTCTGGCGTGCTGTGAATCACAACATGCTTTTTTCTTATTGATGCTTCAAACATATCTATGTTGCAAACGCTAGATTTAAGCTCCACTCCCGTCACCCATCTCTAAAGTCAAATCACAGTAATTGTGTTGTTTAAATTTTATATATTCTTTATAATAAACCAACCTACCAGCTACGACATCTGCTTCAGCTAAAATATCTGGTGTCCCTATAAACCTAAAAAACACAGTAAATATCAACGCGATATCAAACATACAAAAAAGCTGTAAAATCCTATGCTAACACGAGGTGCTTCTCCAAGCCCTACAAATGTTCTTTTTAAAACATATATCAATTTGCTGCTTTCAAATGAAATATTTTTAGTGTATTTTTTTACTGTTTTTTTAGCAACAGCAAAAAACACAACAATTGGAATAAACATCAAAAAAAATTCTAACATAAAACCATCTTATAAAATTTTATGCACTTATCATACAAAAATAGCTTACACGAATGTCTATTTTCATCGCTTTTCTCTTGTTTCATATCTTGATTATCACTCATTTATATTCCTAAATTTAGTATTTATAGTATGCAATAAAAACATCATAATTTTACCCAAGCAGTTTTTAAAATATTATTAAAATATTTACTAAAATTTATATCATTAAAACTATTTATTAATACACTCTTACCATCCTTTGCTATCTTTACTGCTAGTTTGTACTCTTTATCTCCTGCTTTTATAGTTATTAGCTTATCTACTGCTTCATAGTCTATGGTTTCTGTGGCACTCCCTTTTATGCTCTTAAGTCTAAGCATATTTTAAAAAGTAGGGCTGCTTCTTTCTATCTAACGCTTAATCCCTCATCAAGGTATCTGATAATAGGATAAATAAATAGTTCTATGACTCTTCTTTTACCTACTTTTATCTCACTGATTACGCTCATTCCAGGTTCTAGCTCTTTCTTTTCTCCATCTACTATTAAAAAGTTTGTTACTAAGCCAACTTTTATCTCATATACCTCACCTAACTTTTCATCTTTTATAGAGTCATTTGATATATGGATTAACTTACCTTCTAGTTTGCCATACTTTTGGAAGTTAAATGTATCGACTTTGATAGCCACATCTTGGTTTGGTTTTAAAAAGCCTATATCTTTGTTTAATACCGTTGCTTTTATGATTAGTTTTTGACTTGATGGGATTATAGAGATAAGCTCTTCTTGAGCGTTTATGGCTGAGCCTTGAGTGTGAATCAACAGTTTGCCTACGTATCCATCTACCGGAGAGCTTATGACTTGTTGTTTGGTTTGAAACTCTATCGCGTTTATATCTGCTTGGAGCGTATTTGCCTCTTTTTGTTTTATAAGCAGCTCATCTAGCCACTTAGACTTTGAAGTAGATATAAAGTTACTTAGCTCTTTACTTGTTTCATCTTTTTTACTATTTAGCTCATCTAGTTTCGAGTAAGCTACCGATAGTTGCGATGAATACTCCGCTATGGCATTTTTTAGCTCATCATACTCTTTTAAGGCTATTATATCTTTTACGCTATCTAATCTTTTAAGCCTTTTAGCACTGCTTTTTTTAAGCGTGTTTAGTCTTTTTATATCGGCTTTTGTTGCTAAGATATTGCTATCTAGTTGTTCTATCCTTAAATTTAGTTGATTAATGCCTTGTATGTAGCTATCTTTTTGATTTAAATACAAATTTAATTCATCTTGACTTAAGGCAGATATACTATCTTGTTTATCCGTTTTATTGTTAATATTATCTAATTTTACGTTTAGAGTATGGGTTGTTTTATTCTTAGCAATATCGTTAAAAGTAGCACGATCTATATCGCTTAGTGCTTTAAGTCTGGCTATAGAGTAGTTTAACGCTTTCAGCTCATCTTGCTTTGTGGTTAAATTTACCTTCGATACGCTTGGATCTATTAGGATTAAAGCTTGATTTGCTTTTACTTTATCACCTTCTTTTACTAAGATATTTGATATGATTCCACTTTCTATCGGTTTTAAAATTTTTATCTCTCCATCAGGAACAACCTTGCCACTTGCACTAACTACAATATCAATCTTAGCAAACACAAGCCACAGTATAGATACTACTATAATAGCTACAACGGTATAGAGTATAAAATTTGCTAGAGGATTAGCAGGAGAGGATTCTATCTCTACTAAAAGAGGTTTAAATTCGTGTGAGTCATCATCAATCTTTTTAAATATTTTTAACATAAATAAGCTCTTTTATTTGATATGAAGTTAAAGTGAGCTTTGAATGAATTTACTAATATATAGTTAATAATATTATTTAAAATATCTAAAACAAAGCTAGTAAATTCTTTTAAATTTAAAGTATATTGTTGAGTGTATTTATCTAACTTGATTAAATTTGTTAATTTACATTTATCTGTTTTATTTGGTTTTAGAAAACTAAATTTAATCACTTTTTCTAAATCCAAACAAAACATTTTAACAAATTTAACTATTTGATTTACAAAAAAACTAGTAATCATTTAGAGCCCTTGTTGGCTATATAGGTGCTTATAATATCCATTTTTTATCATAAGTTCGTTGTGTGTTCCGCGCTCTACTATCTCGCCTTTATCAAGCACTATTATCTCATCGCAGTTTTTAACAGTGCTTAACCTGTGAGCTATAATGATAAATGTTTTATTCTGTTTGATTTGGGATAGATTTTTATTTATTATGCTTTCGCTTTCATAATCAAGCGCCGAAGTCGCTTCATCAAATATTAAAATTTTAGGAGTATTTAAAAGAGCTCTTGCTATAGCTACTCTTTGTCTTTGTCCTCCACTTAGGCTTGAGCCTCTTTCGCCCACAAGCGTATCGTAACCTTGCGGTAGAGCTTGTATAAACTCATGAGCTCCACTAGCCTTGCTAACACTTAAAATCTCATTCATAGATGCACTTGGTTTTGCATAACAGATATTTTCTTTAATACTTCCACTAAAAAGATAGTTCTCTTGCAAGACAACTCCTATATGACCCCTAAGTATATATGGGTTTAAATGCCTAATGTCAAGATCATCTATATAAATCGAGCCCTCACTTTGTATATAAAGCCGCTCAATTAGTTTTGTTATAGTACTTTTTCCGCTTCCGCTTCTTCCTACTATGCCTACACTTTTATTAGCCTTTATCTCAAAGTTTAAATTTTTTAATACCAAATTTGAGTTTGGCGAGTATCTAAAGCTAACATTATCAAATTTAATATCGCCTTTTATGTTATTTAACGCTATTGGCTTATCTGTGGTTTGCTCGGTTGGGTTATTAAGAATATCGCCTAGCCTATCTACACTTAGAAGCGCTTGTTGAAGTTCGTTCCATAATCCTACTAGTCTCATAACAGGAGCGCTAAACTGACCTGCAAACATCTGAAAAGCAATCAACTGTCCAACGCTAAGTCGCCCTTCTATCACAAGTCCAACTCCAAAGTAAAGGATACATAGTGTCATAAACTTTTGCAGTGCTCCTGCAAAGCCGCTTGCGATATTACTTAGATTGGATAAGTTAAAGCTTGATTTTACATACTTGCCAAGATAGTCCTCCCAGTGCTTTTTCATACTACCTTCTATGGCTAAAGATTTGATTGTTTGCATACCAGTAATACTTTCAACTAAGTATGAGTTAGATGCTGCTCCCATTTGAAATTTCTCTTCAAGCCTTTTTCTAAGAGTTGGTGTTATAAAAAAGTAAATTAAAGCTATCGAAGTTACGAATGCTAGTGCTATTAAAGTAAGTTTAATACTATAAAGTAACATCATCGCTACAAATACAATGCTAAAAAGCATATCAAGAAGTACTGTGACTGATTTGTTAGCTATAAATTCCCTTATACTATCAAGCTCTCTTACTCTAGCTACTATATTTCCAACTTTTCTGTTTTCAAAGTAAATCATAGGCAATAATACCAAGTGTGAAAAAAGCTCATCACCCAACCTTGCATCAATCTTTGTTGTAGTATGAGCAAATATATAGTTTCTGCTAAGACTAAGTAGCATTTCAAATAAAATAACAGCTAAAAAGGCGAACGCTATCACATTAAGCGTGCTAATACTATGATGAACCAGTACTTTATCAAGAACCACTTGAGTAAACAACGGAGTTACAAGCCCAAAAAGCTGGATTATAAAACTGGCTAGAAGGATTTGATAAACCATAGTTTTATAACTAAGCATTCGTTTATAAAACCAGCCAAAGCCAAATTTAATGTTTTTAGAAAGAATCGCGTTTGAAAGGATTATAATCTTAGAATTGCTTAAGATGGCTAACTCATCATAGCTGATATTTAAAGTATCACTTCCGCCCTTATAAATAATAGCTCTTTTACTCTCGTGCTCTAACTTTAAGATAGTAAAATAAACTCCATCTCTATCTTGAGCGATAAATGGTGGAGTATAGCGATAAAGGTTGGCTAAATTTAGCTTTTTAAGCTTGGCTTTAAAGCCACTTTGCTTAGCAATCCTAGTTAGCTCTTCGATACTAGGCTCAGCTTCGCTTATAGCAAATCTGTTTTTAATCTCAAATGAATCTATACTAACCTTAAAAAAAGATGCGCAAATTTCAAGACAAACTAAGGCTGAAGATGACAAATATTTACCTTTATGATGTAATTTTAAATTAAGACAAAATTATAGTTAAATAGTGGTTAAATAAAAATAAAAACGGAAGTAAAGGTAAAATTTATATAAGATTAAAATGATTTGATACTAAATTTATAACTTGTTTTGAATATAACTGCTACATAGATACTACTAAATTTAAAGTTTTTATATTAATGTTATGACCAAATTTGATTCAAGTAGTGTCATAGATGTGTGATACAGTTGGCAACTAAATTTATTGCTCTTAGAGAAATTCAATAATTTTATTTGCCATAGTTAAATTTAATAGAACAGAATTATAAAGTGATGATTGAATTTAAAACTAATTATATATTTATATCTTGATGCATTTAGCTATGTTAAAAACTAAATGCATTTTTATAAAAGTTTACTTTATTTGTTGATAAGTTTTTCTTCACTTAATACTTTTAGCAAAAGACACTAGATTTAAAATCCAGTGTCTAATTTTAATTTTGATTTTATCTTATTTTATTTTTCTTTATCTCTTTTATAGATTCACTTCTTTCTTTTTTATCTTTTCTTTACTTACTTGTTTCTTTTATATCTCTTATCTCTTAACTTCCCCATCCACTAGCATATATTTGCATAATGGCTTGATTGTTTCTTGCTTCATCGTTAGTTATGTTTGATATACCATTATCGCTCGTATAAGCATTTACTTGTTGTATTATCTTATCTATTTGTTCATTTGAGATAAATGAGTTATCATCTAGTTTGATTGTCTCTATTTGAGAATATTTGTTTGTTTGGTTTTTGATTGTTAAAGTAGTGTTGTTATCGCTTCCATATCTTATAACTAAGTCTTGCATAAATACTCCATCTAGTTTAAAGCTAATCTCTTCTTTTTTAACTCCTTGAAGTATTAAGGTATCATCTCCACCTTCTATTAAATTTATTAGCTCTTTATCTTTGATAGTTGTGTTGGTTGCTTCTTTAGTTATGATATATGTATCATTACCATTTTCTCCTTGTAGGGTTGAGTTGTTTGCTTTAGATATTAAGGTGTCATCATCATTTCCTGCATATACTATGTCATTGTTATAAGATATGATTGTATCGTTACCGGAGTATGAGTAGATAGTGTTGTTATCTTTAGCATAGATAAAGTCATCCCCTTTTTTCTGCATATTAGCAAACTGCTTATCTGCTTCACTAGCATCTTTGACATTTTTATCGATAGTATCTTCTATTGCGTTTTTAAACAAATCAGTTAATTCTTTTGCAAGTCCAACAGGGTCGTTGTAGTTGTTAACTATACCAGCTATGTTTGCACTGTATTTTTGAACTTTATCTTTTATATAGTTAGAACGACTAAAGTTTGGCATATGGTACTCCTTTTTAAATTTATTTAGTTTTTAGTTTTTATTTTTATTTTTATCTGTTAAATTTGAGTTAGACTTACTTGAGTGTTTATCAAGGTAAATCACCTTAGATGGGTTATTCTTGTTTCTATTAATGAAAGAATCTACTGCATAGTTTTTGCTATAATCATTTGCATAGTTTATATATGCTTTTGTATCTTTAAAAGTTCCATTTTCATCAGAGCAATGCTTGTTGTAGCGATTTAGTGTTCTTGTTAAACCAGCTTCATATTCTATTCTGGATATGGGTCCTTCTGGTTTTTCTCCATTATTTTTCATTATCCTGTTTATTTTTTCTACGTTATGTACATAGGTATCATAATCTCTCTCTAAAAACCAAGCTCTATCTTCATAGCATTTCTCATACGCCTCTTTTAGTTGCTCTTTTGTAGGTTGTCCAGGGACATTGTATTTAAGCATAAGTTCTAGCATAGGTTCGTAGTTGGGGATGTTAGTTAATACTGCATAATAACTACAACTATCAAAGTCACCTTTACAATCTTTAAGATTATCATCTTCTGTATATCGGTATCCACTTTTAAATATTATTTCAAAAATTTCTATAAAATTTCTAGATATTACATATCCTAAAGGAGATAGACCATCTATACCTATAGTTTCCTTTACTCCGTGTTTGTCTCTAAAAGATAGTATCATCTTATCGTTGTCTATAATAATCTTATCAAGTCCAATACTATAAGATGGGGCTCTTAAATAATGTTGCATAGGTATGTTTGAAATTTCATCAAATTTAACTCCATTATCAAGTAATAATTTTACTGTCTTAGTAGAGTTGTGTTCTATAGCATAAGCTAGTGAGCTAAGTTTGTATTTATCCTTTTGATGGATGTTTGCACCTAGTTTTATAAGCTCTTTGGTTGTATTTATATCATCATAAAAGCTAGAATACATAAGTGGAGTTGTTCCATCTTCTATCTTTACATCTACACTTAGATTATGCTCTTTTAGATAGTTTAAGACTTTGGTTGTATTTTTTGCTTTAAGAAATTCTCTAAGAGGAACTACTTCTGGTTTTAAGAATTTAGTATAGTTGTTATCTATATCCCAATACCTAAAAGAAAAGCTATCAACCTCTTCTTGAGTTACATACTTACTAAGTCCTGGTATAGCAGAAACGTTTGTATCTGAAGTGATTGTGAAGTGAGAGGTTTGATTTAGTTTATACTCATTATATAGTAGCTTAGCTACTAAAAGTATTATTAATATACTTAAGAATTTAAATACCTTTTTCAATTTTTTCCTTTTAGTAAATTTATATAATTTTTAATATTTATTTTTATCTATTTTAAAAACTTAAATTTGATGTATTGTTGTTTTAAATTTAATTATACTAAATATATCTATGTTAAATTTATATAGAAATTTGCCTTGTAATTCTACATCAATGGAAGTTAAATGCTCTTTAAATTTATGTTATTTTAATAATTTTTTAATATAAATTTAAAGGGAATTTAGATGTTGAATTTATGCTGATTTTAAATAATTATATAGATAGGCTGTATTATCTCCATCTTTTATAGTTAAGCTTTCCTTGCCTTTACCACCATAGATGGTATTCTTACCTAAATTTATCTCTACTGTGTTAGTACTGTCTTTAGTATCTAAGTCTAAGCCATCTATACTATCTTTATGGGTATAAACTATATGTCCTTTGCCACCATTTATAGTTATAGTATCATTTCCACTTCCTGTAAATACATTGTTTAACTCTGCACCACTGATACTTACTTTATCATCTCCATCTTTAGTAAAGATATCGCTTTTAGCTTCATTTGAAGTTACTATATCTTGTGCTTTAGAGCCATATACTGTGTTATTTCCGTTGGTTAAATTTATAGTATTTATATCATCTTTACTATCTTTATCTTCTTGGCTTGTGTTATCTAATCCTGTATAGATAGTGTTTTCTCCACCATTTGTATTTACACTATCGCTTCCAGCTCCTAAGTAGATAGTGTTTTTACCTTTGGTTGTATTTACACTATCATCACTATCTTTAGAATATATAACATTTACTCCATCATCTACAGTTATGTTATCAACTCCTTTAGAGCCATATATTTTATCATTACCTTTACCTGAGTTTACAGTATTAGTAGTGTTAGAATCTTCTTTATCATTTCCATCATCTATTTTTGCATTTGTATAGATGATATCATTACCACTTCCTGTAGTTATAGTATCACAACCAAGACCGGATTCGATGTAAACACCTATATCATCAGAGCTAATTATGGTATTATCATCACTATATCCATAGAATCTTTTTTTACCAAATAAACTCCTAGAGTCCGTATAATCTCCAGTTATAAACACTACTTTATCAACCTTTTCATTATATATAGTGTTTTTATCTCCAGCAGATATATTCTCTTTTGTATCATAATAGTGTGTATTTCTATAAATTCCAGCAGAACCAGTTAGTTCTTGAACTCTTAGCTTTAAGAAGTTAGCTCTATCGTTAAGATGGTTATCAGAGTAGTTTTCGATGTTTATATACTCTTTTTTGGAGATATCTCCTGCTAGAGCATATCCTTTTAGGTTTTCTAAGGCATAAGCGGCAGCTTGTTTTAGTTCTCTGTTTTCTTTTGTATCATTAGGTAAATTTAAATCACTTCTAACACTACTAGCTCCTGCTCCATAGTTAGCATAGTAGTTGGCTATGAGTTGTTTAGGCTCTTCATTTTTAGAGAAAGTCATATGGGCTATCTTGTTATTATTTATTGGATAACCAATTCGTTTTAAAACAGAGACTATCTTTTTCTCATCTCTTCCTTGTCTAAATTCAAAGGTGTTTAACTGACCATCTTTTTTGTTTTTATATCTTTTGTGATATATAAACTCTACTGGAGTATCATTTCTTGTAAAGATAACTCTATCAAGAGTATTCATATCCAAGCTTATATTTCCCCATTCACTACTTAGTGATGTATCAAAGTCTGTAGCATTATAAAGGATGTATTTTCTTTCTTTTATATCATTAGAGTTTTTATCTCTATATTCAACTGTTATGGTGTGGTTAGAAGTTATTAAATTTGGTATATCAACTATAGCAGCCACTATAGCTCCTACCCAAGTTCTTGATATTAGTATATCTATAGCATTTCCTACAGTTCTTTTTATAGCATATAATATTTCTGATTTTTCTATGTGTAAATATAGTTTATCATTTCCATCATCTATACTAGAACCACTTGTATCTACAAGAAAGCTATTAAAAAGAATTTGAGAAACAGTTAGGTCTATGATAGTAAATTTACCATCTATATAAATTCCAACTCTTTTTTTCTGCATATTAGCAAACTGCTTATCTGCTTCACTAGCATCTTTGACATTTTTATCGATAGTATCTTCTATTGCGTTTTTAAACAAATCAGTTAATTCTTTTGCAAGTCCAACAGGGTCGTTGTAGTTGTTAACTATACCAGCTATGTTTGCACTGTATTTTTGAACTTTATCTTTTATATAGTCTAAACGGCTAAAGTTTGACATATGGTACTCCTTTTTGAATTTATTTATTTTTAGTTTTTATTTTTATTTTTATCTGTTAAATTTGAGTTAGACTTACTTGAGTTTTTATCAAGGTAAATCACCTTAGATGGGTTATTCTTGTTTATTCGTAAAAATCTAGATACTGCATATTCCTTTGCGCTTTCGTTTGCATAGTCTATATATGCTTTTGTATCTTTAAAAGTTCCGTTTTTATCAGTACAGTGTTTATTATAATACCTTAAGGTTCTTGCTTTATTACTATCATACTCTATTTTAGAGATTGGTTGTTTTATTTTCATTCCTTCTTTTTCCATAATTTTATTAAGTCTTGTTGCATTGTATATATAATCATCATAATCTCCGTTTAAAAACCAAGCTCTATCTTCATAACACTCATCATACGCCTCTTTTAGCTGCTCTTTTGTAGGTTGTCCAGGGACGTTGTATTTAAGCATAAGTTCTAGCATAGGTTCGTAGTTGTCATATTCTGTTATCTTTTTATAGCAATCAACTGCGTATTTATTAGAACCCCAACTGCATTCAGTTGGCTTATATCCACTTTCTAAAACAACTTTTGCTGTGTCATATAAATTTGAATAAACTATGTATAAAAAAGGATTTAAACCATCACCATATCTACCTTCTCCGCACTTAAACAGAGTTATTCCTGTTTCATAACCTATCTGCATATCATAGTTATTTATAATAATCTTATCTATCTGTCTATAGAAACTAGCTACTCCTGCACCATACATTTGAACCACTGGGGTTTCTTGCATAGCTACATTATTATCAAGTAGAAATTTAACTGTGTTCGCAGAGTTTATGCTTATAGCATATGCTAGAGCATTTAGTTTATATCTATCTTTAATATGTAGGTTTGCTCCTATTTTATATAATTCCATTGTTGTATTTAAATCATTATAAAAAGAGCTATACATTATAGGAGTCTTTCCATCTACCATTTTAATATCCGCACTTAGATTATGCTCTTTTAAAAAGTTTATAACTTTATAAGTGTCTTTTTCTTGTAGTGCATTTCTTAGTGGTATAAGAGTGGAATTTGTCTCCTTATCACAATGGATATCAGAATAGCTAAACCCAAACTCATCAACCTCTTCTTGAGTTACATACTTACTAAGTCCTGGTATAGCAGAAACGTTTGTGTCTGAAGTGATTGTGAAGTGAGAGGTTTGGTTGGTTAAATTTGGTAGTTGGTTGGTTTTATAAAGATATGCAAGTATAGTTATAAATATAACAGCTATGGTTATGATAAAATTTTTAGATGTTTGGTTCAAATTTAGTCCTTATTTTATAAAGTTATGTTTTATACCTGTTTTTATATAGAAATTTACCTTGTAATTCTACATCAATGGAAGTTAAATGCTCTTTAAATTTATGTTATTTTAATGATGTTTTAATATGAATTTAAAGAGAATTTTTATTAGTCGTATATATGATTTGAAAATCTTTGATATTTAGAATCCATTATATTTTAAGTATTTTTCTTTGGCTTAAATAAGTTGTAATTTCTTTTTCTTCGATGGTTTTTATATATAGCTTGTAAATTCAATACTTTTAGCAAAAGACACTAGATTTAAAATCCAGTGTCTAATTTTAATTTTGATTTTATCTTATTTTATTTTTCTTTATCTCTTTTATAGATTCGTTTCTTTCTTTTATCTTTCTCTGATTTATCTTTAATAACTTTATTCTTTGTTTTTATAGTAAAAACTAAAGATGTTTTTTATATTTAAAGATTAGTCTATATTCTAAATTTATATAATATCTAAACCAAAGAGTTAGATAATGTTTAAATAAAAGAGATGGTTAGCATATACTCTTGCCATCTCTTATACTTTTTTTGTTTATTGTTTATCTCTTTAATTCTTTACCTTTTTTATAGATTCACTTCTTTCTTTTTTATCTTTTCTTTACTTACTTGTTTCTTTTATATCTCTTAACTCTTAACTTCCCCATCCACTAGCATATATTTGCATAATGGCTTGATTGTTTCTTGCTTCATCGTGAGTTATGTTTGATATACCATTATCGCTCGTATAAGCATTTACTTGTTGTATTATCTTATCTATTTGTTCATTTGAGATAAATGAGTTATCATCTAGTTTGATTGTCTCTATTTGAGAATATTTGTTTGTTTGGTTTTTGATTGTTAAAGTAGTGTTGTTATCGCTTCCATATCTTATAACTAAGTCTTGCATAAATACTCCATCTAGTTTAAAGCTAATCTCTTCTTTTTTAACTCCTTTAAGTATTAAGGTATCATCTCCACCTTCTATTAAATTTATTAGCTCTTTATCTTTTATAGTTGTGTTGGTTGCTTCTTTAGTTATGATATATGTATCATTACCATTTTCTCCTTGTAGAGTTGAGTTGTTTGCTTTAGATATTAAGGTGTCATCATCATTTCCTGCATATACTATGTCATTGTTATAAGATATGATTGTATCGTTACCGGAGTATGAGTAGATAGTATTGTTATCTTTAGCATAGATAAAGTCATCCCCTTCATATGAGCGTATGGTTGAGTTGGTGCTAGTTGATATGATTGTATCGTTTTTGCCACTTCCATATAGAATTGAGTTATTTGTATTTGATACTATAACTCCACTAGTGTTTAATCTAGCTTGTGGATTTATTTGCCACCACTGTTTAGCTACTAAAGATAGATTTTCATTAGAGATATTTACAGTAGTTTTATCTTTAAAAGATATCTCTTTTATCAAATGTTTAGATGTAAAATACTCTTTTAATGTAATACTTGAGTTTGTAACGCTATCTTTTATAATAAGATTCTCACTATCTTTTATAAAGCTAATATCCTCTTTATAAGAGTTACTTAGTTTAAGCGTAGTATCTATAGTCTGATTTGGTAGTATGGTTATATCTAAGTTACTATCTACTTGGTATCCTAAGGAGTTAAATATAAGCTCTTTAGTAGCTGTTAGTTTACCATCACTTACTTCTACTATAGCACTATCTTTACCTATAAAATTTGTATCTTTTGTATAGGAGAATACTCCACTATCATCTAAGCTTATTACTCCATGTTTACTATCTTTAATAATCTTATAACTAAGTTTATTACCATCAACATCAAATGCATCGAAACTACTTGATATGGTGCTTGTGTTTTTAAGTTCATATGCAGTTATTAACTCTTTAAACTCTGGAGCATCATTTACTGGTGCTACCTCTAAGCTTATAGTTTTTATATCACTTAATCCATACTCATTTGTTACTTTTAAGGTTATACTATCACTTCCATTATAGTTTAGATTTGGTATTAAAGATAGATTATTATCTTTATCTAAATTTGCCTTTAAATTTAGTGGAGAGTTTAGTATCTCATAGGTTAGGTTTGAGCTTGTTTTATTTATAATATCTATATTTGCTACTAAATTTTTATCTTCACTTATATTTAAAATATCTGTTTTTATAACTGGGCTGCTTACCTTTATATCAAACTCTACTAAGATTTCATCAATAGCATTGTATGTATCGCTAACTATGATAATAGCACTATCTTTTCCTATAAATAGCTTATTAGGTTTATAACTAAATGCTCCATTATCGCCAATAGTTAAATTACCATTTAAACTATCTTTTTTAATACTAAATGTTAAATTATCACTATCTATATCATCTGCTTTTAATACAAAGTTTAAATCTCTAATATCATTTAACTCATATATAGTATGTTTAGACTCAAACATAGGAGCATCATTTATAGGTGCTATATCAAATACTATCTTTTTAGTACTACTCATACCATACTCATTTGTTACTTTTAAAGTTATACTATCTTTGCCATTAAAGTTTAAATTTGGAATAAGTTTAAAGCTAGCATCATCTTTTAAATCAAACGTTGAGTTTGAAGCACTTGATACTAATTCATAAGTTAGATTTGTATTTAGTGGGTTATCTACCTTTAAGATAGAGTCTAAGGTACTATCTTCATTAAGATTAAATACAGAGCTAGTAATAACTGGTTTAAACTTATCAAATACAACCTCTTTTAAATTTAAAGATGAGTTATCACTAAATTTAAGAGTTTCAATCAAAGAGTGATTATCAAAGAAGTTTTTTATAGTTATATTTGTACTAGGGTTATCTTTTAGGCTAATATTTAGATCTTTTTTATCTATCTTGTAGGATAGGTCATTTTTATCTATATCCATGCCAAATTTTAATGTATTGTTTCCGCTATATCTATCTATACCAAAGATGCTAAATTTATCATCTATAACTACATTTATACCTAGTTTTGCTATATTATAAATATCATCTCCTGTTTTTGCATTAAATATGCCATCTTTAAGCATAACTATTTCATCATCGCTACCTATAATAGTTGCTTTATTTATAATATCTTGTTTATATAGTTTTTCATTATTGCTAAAAACAATCTCCTCTATAGGTTCTTTGACAAAGTTCTTAACACTTATACTATCGTCGCTATTTTTTAAAGTTATAATTAGCTCATCTTTATTTTCATAATAGATAAAAGATAGATCTTGTGCTTTTATGTTATCTAATTCTATCTTATCGTATCCAAAGCCAGCATTATCTATAATATCTTTTCCAAAGCCACTATTAAAAACATATCTATCATTACCACTTCCACCTATTAAGATATCATTGCCACTTCCACCTATAAGTATATCATCACCAGCACCTGTATCTATATAGTCATCTCCCATTCCAGCATCTATATAATCATCTCCACCTTTAGTTATAACTGTATCATTGCCACCTTTGGCATATATAGTATAATCATCATCTTGTAAAACAGATATCTTATCATCGCCTTGTGTTGTATTAATCAAGCTTAAATATATCATATCTTTAAGACTTAGTAGCGAGCCATCACTAAATTTAACCCTATCTACAGTAAAACTTACATCTTTAAAAAAGTTAATTACCTCTATACTATCACCACTATCTTTTAAAGATATAACCAAGTTATCATCTTTTTGTTTAAAGATGACATCATCTTTTTTAATTCCATCTGCAAATTCTATAGTATCAATCTCTTCTAAAGTGCTTTTTTGATTGATTATAGTATCCTTGCCAAAGCCTTTAAAAAATCTATATATATCATCACCACTTGAACCTATTAATCTATCATTACCAGCTCCACCTACAAGTATATCATCTCCACTTCCAGAGTCTATATAATCATCACCACTTCCAGAGTCTATATAGTCTTTTCCTGCTCCAGCAAATATCCCATCATTTCCCTCGTTTGAATTTATATAATCGTCTCCACCAAGCATAGTTATACTATCATCTTTAGCTCCTGCACTAAGAGTGTAATTATCATTTGTAACTACATCTAGTCTGATACTATCATCATCTGCATGATTTAAAGCTAACTGATTTATCTCTTTTAAATTTATATAAGATCCATCTTTAAAGAGGATTTGATCTATTGTATTTAAAGCTTTATTATTATCAATAGTATAAAACTCTTTTACAGTTATAGAGCTATTGCTGGATTTATGATATATTTTTAAGTCTAAATTTATTTGTTTAAATATCAAATCATCTTTAGTAGTATTATCTATAAATTCAATAATATCAAAGCTATAATCATCTTTTTTATTAATGACTATATCATTTCCAAAGTCTTTATCAAATACATACCTATCACTTCCATTTCCACCAAGTAATATATCATTACCAGCTCCACCTATAAGTACATCATCTCCACTTCCGGCATCTATGTAGTCATCTCCCATTCCACCATCGATATAATCAGCTCCACTTAAGGCATAGATTTTATCATTTCCATCATTAGCAGATATCTTATCATCACCACTTCCTGAATTTATAGTATCATTTTTATCACTACTAATTATATTATCGTTACCACCTAGTGTGGTTATGATTTTTCCTTTTTCAACTTTATTTAAATTTACTTCATAGTTATCATTTGTAGTTACTAAGACATTATCAGAACTGTTATCAATAAATTTAAGTGCTAATTCATTGATATCTTTAATATTTAAAGAGCTATTATCATCAAATTCTATTTTATCTACTATATGTTTTGATGTGCCTTCATATAATTTATAGAAATTTTCAATGATAATAAAATCATTACTATGTTTTAATGAAATTATCAAATTTAAACCATCTTGCCTAAATATCAAATCATTTTTTCTAATACCATCAACAAATTTTATAGTATCTATTTCGTTTGTATTTGTTTTATGATTTATAATCGTATCTTGTCCAAAGCCCCAACCAAACACATAAACATCATTTCCAGCTCCACCATTTATAGTATCATTTCCAACTCCACCCATGATAGTATCGTTACCATCTCCTGCATTTATACTATCATCGCCACTTCCGCTTTTTATAGTATCATTGCCTTTAAGAGTAGCTATGTTTAAGCTTAGTGTTGATGATGTTTTATCTATAGTATAATCATCATTTGTATTTACAAGCTTATCAACAGAACTGCCAAGCAAAGCAAGTTCATTAATGCGTTTTAAAGATAGTGTAGTTAAATCATCAAATTCTATTAAAGATATTTTATTTCTACTCTCATCACGATATATGCTATAGAAATTTTCTACAACTATAGAGTCGTTGCTATTTTTTAAAGATATAATCAAGTCTAATTTGTCTTGGGTAAATAATAAATCCTCTTTTCTAATACCATCTATAAACTTTATCTTATCTTTATCGCCATTTCCACCACCACGAATAGAGACTATAATATCTTTACCAAATTCTTTTCCAAATACATAGGTATCATTTCCTTTTGCGCTTTGTAAAGTATCATTTCCTTTACCACCGGTTATGATATCATTGCCAGCTCCTGCATTTATAATATCATCTCCACTACTACCCGTTATAATATCATTACCACCAAGCGTAGATATCTCTTTGCCATTATTTAGTTTAGATATATTGATTAAGTAGTTATCATTTGTAGTTACCGATACAAGATTGCTATCATTATCTATAAATTCAAACGCCAGCTCATTGATATCTTTTAGATTTAAAAACGACTTATCATCAAATTCTATTTTATTTATAATAAAATCTGCTTTATCTGTATATGTTTTATAAAAATTTTGGATAAGGATAGAATCGTTTGTATCTTTAATAGCTATAGTTAAATCCAAATTAGTTTGTTTAAATATCAAATCCTCTTTTCTAATGCCATCTATAAATTTAATAATATCTATCTCATTTATGCTATCTTTATAGTTTATAACAACGTCTTTACCAAATTCTTTTCCAAACACATAAGTATCATTTCCTTTTCCACCTTGCAAGCTATCATTACCCTTACCACCAGTTATGATATCATTGCCAGCTCCTGCATTTATGTAGTCATCTCCACTTCCACCATTTATAATATCATTTCCACTGTTTGAGTGTATAGTATCATTAAAGCTACTTGCTACTATACTATCATCGCCATTTGATAAATCTATACTAACACCTACTTTACTATCACTTTTATCTATGTCATATCCATATGAAGATATTGTTTTTACTATATCGCTAGATTTATTATCTATAATTGCTTTATTTATATCATCTAAATGCATAGTAGCTAAATCATCAAATTCTATACTAGTAATTGTATTATTATATACACCATACTCTTGTTTATAAAATTCTTTTATAGTGATGAAATTTTCTTGATTGTTTTTTAAAGTTATAACCAAATCATTATCTTTAATGCTAAAGAGTATGTCATCCTTGCTTATACCATCTATAAATTTAATAGTATCTATAGATAAAGCATTTGGGTTGTTGTTTATGATAACATCTTTACCAAACTCTTTGCCAAATATATAAGTATCATTTCCAAGCCCACCTTGTAAAGTGTCATTGCCAGCTCCACCTATTAAAGTATCATTTCCGCCTTTTGTAACTATAACATCATCTCCACCTTTAGCATCTACAACGTAACTATCATCACTTAAAACACTTATAGTATTTGCACTCTCATCTGTATTTTTAATACTTTGTTTTACTATATCATTTAAACTTAAAAGCTTACCATCGCTAAATTCAATCATATTTATAGTGTTATACAAATTTCCGTTGCCTAAAGGAGCTAAAAAATCTAAAATTTTTATAGAATTTTTATTGTTTTTATCTTTTAAATTTATAAACAAATCGCTATCTACTTGTTTAAAAATAACATCTTTTAAATTTATACCATCTATAAATTTTATCTTATCTATGCCATTATCTGTGTTGTTGTTTATAATAGTGTCGTTACCAAAGTTTTTACCAAAGATATATGTATCATTTCCAGCTCCTCCACTAAGAGTATCATCACCAACTCCACCAACAAGGATATCATCTCCTTCATCTGCATATAATCCATCATCTCCGCTTCCACCATCTATAATGTCATTACCATCTCCACCATATATAGTATCATCGCCATCAATAGCATTAAATTTATCATCTAAATTTGTAAGATATAGACTATCATTACCACTTGTAGCTTCTAATGGAGCCATTTGTAATATTTTATTAAAATCCCATATTTCTTTATCAAATTTAATACCTTCTATAGAGCCATTTCCATTTTTACCAGCTATATCAAAGAAATTCTCTATAGTAATACAATCTTTTCCTAAGTGAGTTATGGTTAAATTTGCTAAATTTCTTTTTAGTTTTATATCCTTTGGATCTATACCCTCTGCAAATACTATAGTATCATTTCCAAAGTCATCAAATATACTATCTTTACCAAAGCTAGTATCAAATTTATATATATCATCACCATAACCACCAGCAAGGATATCATCACCATTTGCACTTTGTAAAAAATCACTATCACTAGTGCCATAAAGCGTACTTCCGCTATTTTGCGCTTTTTGATATCTGTTAAAAGCTAGCGCCATAAGCTCTTGATTATCTTTTAAAGATATAAGATAGTTGCTATCTAACTCTTTTTTAAAATTTGGTTTATTTGCTGCTATCATATTTAAAAGAGTTGATATATGAGATATACTTTCGCGTTTATTATTTGCATATAATTCTTGGAATTTTTTATTTACTCCACTAAAATCATAGTGAAAAGCTCCAGTATCATTATCAAGCTTCATATATTCAGTATTTATCATACCTTTATATACTATATCAAGCTCTAAGGATGCATACACATAATTTGCAAATCTTTGATATTTAGAGTGTATTATCGCTGAAGCATTTTCTCTTGGATTTGGATCTGTTCCAAGCTGTAAAAACTGCCTACCAATCAGCTTTTCATACACCGCCAACTCTCTTGCATCAACAATACCTCCTCTACTACTAGAGTCTATATCTTCTACTCCAGCCCATTTAAATATAAGGGAATTTACTTTTTCTTTTCTTTGTTTTTCATCTGTTGTTTCTACATAGTTTCTTAAACTATCTTCTAGCTCTTTGTTTTTAGCTACTACATATAAAAAATCTTCTAAGTTTCCACCACCTTCTATATCCACAAACTCTCTTAACCTTTGTGGTAATTCTACGTTTGCATTACTTATAGTTTTACTAGGTTCAACCCTAAACCAAACATCAGCTATATCTGTTGTAGTACCATCATAAAAGCTAACTTTAGATAGTTGCTTTATGGTATTTGAGTTAGAGTCTATATTTACATTTTTATAGTTTAAGTCTATTGATTTTATTGCTTTGTTTGAAAGGGTGTATAACTCATCTTTTGTACTTATACCATTTTTATCTACATCTTGCCAAAGTAGCAATTTATCATAATCCATATCAAGTGCATTTATAATACCATCATTGTTTGTATCAAATCTTTTTAGCACTTCAAAGCCATTATCTAGTGTTTTATCATTTCTGTTGTAGTTTGAATTTATTATAGTGTTATTTCCAAACAGCTCATTTGCATTATCTATTATGCCATTATTGTTTTTATCTATCGCTAAAAAAGCATCATTTTTATCTAACCAAGCTGTTTTTTCTTTAAAATCATTATTATCAAGATCAAAGAACACAGAGTTCTTTAGGTTTGTAGTTTTTATACCATCTTTGTTTAAGTCTATGACTAAAGGAGAGGTTTCATCTTCTGGATCTGGGTAATCTTTATCCTTATCATCATCAAATATTGCAAATCTAGCACCCTTACCTTTATAGTATACTGTAGCATTTGAACTTATATGGTATGGGCTTACATAAAATTTGCTATCTTCTTCTTCTATCTCATCATCAGTCCATTTTGAGGCGGTAAATATATCTTGTGTGTAACCACCTATAAATTTAAATTTATTACTACCTATGTTTAGACTTACATACTCTTTTTGATTGTTTGCGCTTACTTTTAGTCCCCTATTTACTCCAACCATTCCTCTTATTATTTCAGCTGCTTCACTAGTACTATTTCCTCTTACATTTATATACACTGGCTTATCATCATCTACTATGTTTAACTCTCCATACTTACTGCTAGATGAATCATATGAAACACTGTTTTTTACAGATGGAGTATCTATGATATGTGGAACTAAGTTAGTTATAAATCTTCTTTTTTCATTATTTACTATAAAATCATCATAGTCTTTGATATCATAGCTATATGTCTTAGTAGTATCGCCTTTTTTAAAAGTAATTGCACCTAAACTAGATCTAGCACTTCTACTACGCATCATATCACTACTTCTCATAAAGACCTCTAGTTTACCATCACCTACAATCTCTCCTATTAACTCTAGTGTTATAGTTGCTTTTTTACTTCCTTCATTTTCAGTGACATCTTTTATCTTTAAGCCTACTTTGTTGGTTAGAGTTATACCTAGTGAGTTTTGTTCTTGGTTGTAGTTTTTTATAGTTATACTATCTTTATCAAGATTATATGTTACTTTTAGTTCACTTCCATTTAGTTGATATGTATATCCTCTATTATCTGTATATACTTTACTTCCTGGCTTTGTTTCTATTCCACCAGTTATAGGACTGTCGTGTTTAAACCATACCCTACCTTTACCATCACTATCATTTATTATATCATTAGCACTGACATGGTATTCATCATCTCCACTTCCGCCACTTAACTCATCAGCGTCTTTATCATCTCCTGCATAAAGTTTATCATCTCCACTTCCTGTAGTTATGCTATCTTTTCCTAAACCAGCGTAGATGGTATTATTGCCATTTCCTGTTGTTATGGTGTCTTTTCCTTTACCTGTAGCTATATAGTTATCTCCATTACCAGCTGTTATGGCATCATCTCCATCTCCTGCATTTATGGTATTATTGCCATTACCAACTGTTATGGTGTCTTTTCCTTTACCTCCATATATATAGTTTGTACTATCGCCTGCGGTTACCGTATTTGCATCGCTTTGTTTATCTTCATCTATTGGATTTGTATAGCTACTAGCATGGGTATATATGTAGTTGGTATTTAAACCACCCTCTATAGTATCGCTTCCAGCTCCTCCAAGCAAATAATTTATACCATCACTACCATATAAAAAGTCATCTCCACTTTTGCCTATAAGGGTATTAGTATCTTTTGCACTATCGCTTGAGTCTTTTCCAGCTGCATATAGATAATCCTTACCCCTAGAACCAACCAAAGTATCACTTCCAGAACCACCATATAAATAGTTTGTATTTTTTACAGTGTCAAATTCCTTTATAAGTTCTGCTATTTCTGTTGCATCAGAGTCATCATTTAAGTCAGGGCTAAAAGCTAACTGTATATCCGCATAAAGAGTGTCATCTCCACTGTTACCATATATCGTATCATCTCCTAATCCACCACTTAAAGCATCGTTTCCGCTACTGCCAAATATATAATCATCTCCACTTCCACCATAAGCAGAATTTGATAATATATCTGTTCCATCATCTTTATTATTTTTATCTCTTTTTCCTACATAGATATAATCATCTCCACCTTTACCACTAAGTGTATCACTTCCATGTCCACCTATTAGGATATCATTTTTGTTTGTACCAGTAGCACTATCGCTTCCATCACCTAAGAGATAGATAATGCCGTTTGATAGCTTGTCTTTATGGGGATTTATGTTGGAATTTACAGTAAAGCCATGCTCTTTTAATTTATTATCAACTATTTGCCGAATAGCTATTAGTGATATTAACTTAACTGGATTATATGACAAGATTATAGAATTAACAATAGAACTTGTTAACCCGACCAAATTATCAAAAGTTATTGTTTTGCTTAAGTCAACTTCATTTTTTGTTATAGTATTTCTTATATTATTGTTATTTTCTTCATTTCCATACACAAGATACTTGTCCTCTGCCGAGTAATCTATAATATTACTATATACTATTTTTTTAAAATAATATAAATATCTATCTGCATAGTCGGAAATAAATTTTAGCATTTCATATTCTGAATATTCTACTTTTAACTCTTGAAGATTTTTAAATTCATCTACTGTTAAATTAAGATTTATATCTGTGTTTGTCGGATAAAAATCATTGATAAATTTAATCTCTACAGCTTTACCTATATTATTTGGATCTGTTATTTTTTTAAGTGTAGGATTAAGCATTCCTGCCAACAAACTATCGCTTTCAAAGTCAAAGTTGTCTGTATTGAGTGTAAATTTTAAGTTTTCAATATGACTTGGCTTTATACTTCCATCAGTGTTTATATCAAAAACATATTGGATACCATCACTTCCAGCTAATTCATAATTTGTATTAAAGGTAAAATTAGATAAACCAAATACAAAGGCTGCTTGCGCAAAATCCTCGACTGTACTAGGATTCTGTTTATATATAGAGAATGATACTTGAGGATTACTTGCATAGGTATTATTTTCACCGTAAAATACTTTTACAAATTCACTGTGTTTAAGTTTTATCTGATTGTTTCCATCTATTTTATATTTATATTCATCAAAATTTAATTCTCTTCCGCTACTACCTTTATTCTCAAAAAATATCTTAAACATAGGGATATTTGCAACATGTTGCTTAAACTCATCAGTGGTGTTTATTTGAAAATACCTACTCATAAATTCACTAACAGAAACATTAATAGTAATTCCTTTTTTATTTTTGTTTCTATTTCCATATTTTTCATCAACTATATTATTAGGCCTCTTTTTCTCTCCCCAAAGATACCAACTTAAAACCTCTAAAGCATAATCGCCAACTAAATGTAGATATTTTTCACTCATAAATTATTCCTTATTTTTATTTAAATGATTTATATATTTGTCAAAATAAAATTCTCTATCTTCTTTATCTGAAATTTGATACCATGTTTTATTTGATGTTTTAATCAAATTTCCGCGCTTGTCAATCGGAACAATCCAAATAGTAATTTTTTCTTTTTGATTTAGTGCTTCTTTACTAAATTCTAAATTATGATAATATCGACAAAATTCATATTTATCATCAATAAAATTATACAAATTTACAAATTCATCAAAAAGTATAACAAGCATATAATCGCCATACAAGTTGTATTCTATACTTTTCATCAAAAAAGCATTTTTCCCAAAAAAAACTTTTTTATCATACAGTCCATCAAAATATAATTTATGTATAAATATTCCATTTTTATCTACAACCCTCTCCCATTGCCATGGGTAGGCAAGTTTTTGCTCTTTAAAATCTTGATTTTGCTCTAGCAAAGTTATATCTTCGTTGTATTTATTCGCAAATTTACTATTTTTGCAAATTTTATAATTTAATTGTTTTAAATATTCAAAATCAAATTTATCATTTATGGTCCAAAATTCGCAATTATTATCATCATAGCTATTTTTATAGTTTCTTTCAAACCATTCTTTACCCTCTGTTCGACACATATTATAAATTTGATTATAGTAAGCTTGACACATATTTAATTCAACTTTATCTTTTACATTCTTTTTGCAATTTTTTCGTTCATTTTCTAGTTTTTCATATGAGAAATTATAATATCCATGCAAAGATTTGAAAAAGTTTTTAAGAGAAGTATTTAATATCTTATTTTCAGTTAGATTAGCCATCTTTATCTCTTTTGTATTTGCCAAATTCTGATGTGCGGGCAGTGGTATTAAAGCAATACTTAACGCGCTAAATATTAAAATTTTAGATGCTTTTTTCAAAAATTTATCCTTATATCAAATACCATATATTTTTATCTACATTCATACTTATACTCCTTCAAAAATTTTAAGATATGTTTTTCTCCGATACCCATCTTTTTTATATACGCATTAATACTTCTGTTAAAATCATCAAAATCGGTAGACTTAAAGCTAAGTTTTTTATCGGCATTTTTTATAACATAGCTTTCCATGTTATAATATTTATCTTTAAGATTAATCTCTTTAATATAAATATTTTTTTTATTATATAAAAAACTATCAATACCGTATATTTTTATATTTCTTTCGGTATCTATTATAATAAAAGCTTGATTTAAAGGTAGTTCGGCATAAATAGGTACTATATGCCCTTTATCGTCTTTAAATTTTATAATATCTTTTGTGCTTGCAACTACCGTGTAAAAATCGTTTAAAACATCAAATAACTCTATGGTTGTGGTTATAAATTTTCGTTGTATAGTTACGTTTTGTGTATTTTTATACTCTTTTATACTGATATCTATCTTTGGGCTATATTTGTCATCCATGATATATTGTAAAGCTTTTATTATTTCATATACAGTTGGGTTTTCTTCTATGAAATAAAATTTTGGTGGCATTGTGTATTTATCAATAATTCTAAGGTCGCTAGAAAATTTTTTATCCAAACAATTTTTAAAAACAATAGCGTCGTGTAAAAATGGGTTATACTTGTTTTTGATAGACAGCCTATCTTGCTCTGATAGATATGTGTTATAATACAGAAAAGATAATATAAACAAAAATAGTAAAAGTTTATATATAAATTTCATTTTTATCCTTTTTTGATAAAAAGTTTTGTTTTATCAATTTACGCATTGATTTATCTTGCAAGCGATATCCTTTTGGTTATAAATTTAATTATTCAAATTTTATATAGTTAAATTCTACTCCAGCCCATTTAAATATAAGGGAATTTACTTTTTCTTTTCTTTGTTTTTCATCTGTTGTTTCTACATAGTTTCTTAAACTATCTTCTAGCTCTTTGTTTTTAGCTACTACATATAAAAAATCTTCTAAGTTTCCACTACCTTCTATATCCACAAACTCTCTTAACCTTTGTGGTAGTTCGACGTTTGCATTACTTATAGTTTTACTAGGTTCAACCCTAAACCAAACATCAGCTATATCTGTTGTAGTACCATCATAAAAGCTAACTTTAGATAGTTGCTTTATGGTATTTGAGTTAGAGTCTATATTTACATTTTTATAGTTTAAGTCTATTGATTTTATTGCTTTGTTTGAAAGGGTGTATAACTCATCTTTTGTACTTATACCATTTTTATCTACATCTTGCCAAAGTAGCAATTTATCATAATCCATATCAAGTGCATTTATAATACCATCATTGTTTGTATCAAATCTTTTTAGCACTTCAAAGCCATTATCTAGTGTTTTATCATTTCTGTTGTAGTTTGAATTTATTATAGTGTTATTTCCAAACAGCTCATTTGCATTATCTATTATGCCATTATTGTTTTTATCTATCGCTAAAAAAGCATCATTTTTATCTAACCAAGCTGTTTTTTCTTTAAAATCATTATTATCAAGATCAAAGAACACAGAGTTCTTTAGGTTTGTAGTTTTTATACCATCTTTGTTTAAGTCTATGACTAAAGGAGAGGTTTCATCTTCTGGATCTGGGTAATCTTTATCCTTATCATCATCAAATATTGCAAATCTAGCACCCTTACCTTTATAGTATACTGTAGCATTTGAACTTATATGGTATGGGCTTACATAAAATTTGCTATCTTCTTCTTCTATCTCATCATCAGTCCATTTTGAGGCGGTAAATATATCTTGTGTGTAACCACCTATAAATTTAAATTTATTACTACCTATGTTTAGACTTACATACTCTTTTTGATTGTTTGCGCTTACTTTTAGTCCCCTATTTACTCCAACCATTCCTCTTATTATTTCAGCTGCTTCACTAGTACTATTTCCTCTTACATTTATATACACTGGCTTATCATCATCTACTATGTTTAACTCTCCATACTTACTGCTAGATGAATCATATGAAACACTGTTTTTTACAGATGGAGTATCTATGATATGTGGAACTAAGTTAGTTATAAATCTTCTTTTTTCATTATTTACTATAAAATCATCATAGTCTTTGATATCATAGCTATATGTCTTAGTAGTATCGCCTTTTTTAAAAGTAATTGCACCTAAACTAGATCTAGCACTTCTACTACGCATCATATCACTACTTCTCATAAAGACTTCTAGTTTACCATCACCTACAATCTCTCCTATTAACTCTAGTGTTATAGTTGCTTTTTTACTTCCTTCATTTTCAGTGACATCTTTTATCTTTAAGCCTACTTTGTTGGTTAGAGTTATACCTAGTGAGTTTTGTTCTTGGTTGTAGTTTTTTATAGTTATACTATCTTTATCAAGATTATATGTTACTTTTAGTTCACTTCCATTTAGTTGATATGTATATCCTCTATTATCTGTATATACTTTACTTCCTGGCTTTGTTTCTATTCCACCAGTTATAGGACTGTCGTGTTTAAACCATACCCTACCTTTACCATCACTATCATTTATTATATCATTAGCACTGACATGGTATTCATCATCTCCACTTCCGCCACTTAACTCATCAGCGTCTTTATCATCTCCTGCATAAAGTTTATCATCTCCACTTCCTGTAGTTATGCTATCTTTTCCTAAACCAGCGTAGATGGTATTATCTCCACTAGTAGCTGTTATAGTATCTTCTCCATCTCCTGTATAGATAGTGTTTTTACCACCACTTATAGTAACACTATCTTTATCTATCCCTAAACTTATAGTGTTTTTACCACCACTGATACTTACTTTATTATCTCCATCTCCTAGATAGGCTGTATTATCTCCATCTTTTATAGTTAAGCTTTCCTTGCCTTTACCACCATAGATGGTATTCTTACCTAAATTTATCTCTACTGTGTTAGTACTGTCTTTAGTATCTAAGTCTAAGCCATCTATACTATCTTTATGGGTATAAACTATATGTCCTTTGCCACCATTTATAGTTATAGTATCATTTCCACTTCCTGTAAATACATTGTTTAACTCTGCACCACTGATACTTACTTTATCATCTCCATCTTTAGTAAAGATGTCGCTTTTAGCTTCATTTGAAGTTACTATATCTTGTGCTTTAGAGCCATATACTGTGTTATTTCCGTTAGTTAAATTTATAGTATTTATATCATCTTTACTATCTTTATCTTCTTGGCTTGTGTTATCTAATCCTGTATAGATAGTGTTTTCTCCACCATTTGTATTTACACTATCGCTTCCAGCTCCTAAGTAGATAGTGTTTTTACCTTTGGTTGTATTTACACTATCATCACTATCTTTAGAATATATAGCATTTACTCCATCATCTACAGTTATGTTATCAACTCCTTTAGAGCCATATATTTGATCATTACCTTTACCTGAGTTTACAGTGTTAATAGTGTTAGAATCTTCTTTATCATCACCATCATCTATTTTTGCATTTGTATAGATGATATCATTGCCACTTCCTGTAGTTATAGTATCACAACCAAGACCGGATTCGATGTAAACACCTATATCATCAGAGCTAATTATGGTATTATCATCACTATATCCATAGAATCTTTTTTTACCAAATAAACTCCTAGAGTCCGTATAATCTCCAGTTATAAACACTACTTTATCAACCTTTTCATTATATATAGTGTTTTTATCTCCAGCAGATATATTCTCTTTTGTATCATAATAGTGTGTATTTCTATAAATTCCAGCAGAACCAGTTAGTTCTTGAACTCTTAACTTTAAGAAGTTAGCTCTGTCGTTAAGATGGTTATCAGAGTAGTTTTCGATGTTTATATACTCTTTTTTGGAGATATCTCCTGCTAGAGCATATCCTTTTAGGTTTTCTAAGGCATAAGCGGCAGCTTGTTGGAGAGCTTTATCACTATTATCCAAATCACTCATAACACTACTAGCTCCTGCTCCATAGTTAGCATAGTAGTTGGCTATGAGTTGTTTAGGCTCTTCACCTTTAGAGAAAGTCATATGGGCTATCTTGTTATTATTTATTGGGTAACCAATTCGTTTTAAAACAGAAACTATCTTTTTCTCATCTCTTCCTTGTCTAAATTCAAAGGTATTTAATTTACTCCCTAATTTATATCTTTTGTGATATATAAACTCTACATTATCACTTCTTAGTGATTTACCACCGTCAATAGAAAATATCACTCTTCTAAGATTACTATTTATATCCGAGCTTATACCGCTCCAAGCCGAGTTAAGTATGGTATCAAAGTCACCTTTTGGATTTACTACTATGTATCTTCTTTCTTGAACATTTATATTAGTTTCACTTTCTGGATTTGCGTCATAATAATCTATATGAACCAAATGATTGCTTGTAAATATATCTGTAGTATCAACAAAAAATGTAAAAATAGCACCAACTATATTTTTAGAAACTACAAAATTTACAGCAGCTGATGCTAATACTTTCAGTGCATACAGCCCAGCTGCTCTTTCTTCATTATAATATAGCTCTTTGCCATCTTCTTTACTTGTGCCTTCAAATATATCAAATTTAAATTCATTTATCTTACTTATATTTAATAAATCCACTATAATACCAGCTCCGTTAAATACAAAAGCCATTCTTTTAGGTGGAGCTTTTTTTAAGGCTTCTATAGCTTCTTCTTCTGTTTTTGCATTTTTAAGTATATCTTCATATAGTGGCTCTAACTTACCAAGTAAACCCTGTGCAACATCTAATGAATCTCCTTTTAATATACCTTTTCCTATCTCAGCAGTTGAAAGAATTCTATCTTTTATAAATTTCTTTTTATCAAAGTTTGACATATGGTACTCCTTTTAATCTATAAATTTCTTTTGATTTATTGTATTGATTTTATTATAAATCGTATCTGATTTATCTTTTAAAATCACCTTATTTGCTCTTATTACGTATACTATACTATCTGTTAATTTTCTTTTATTTTTATATTCCATATACTCTTTTATATCATTAAAAGTTCCGTTTTCATCAGAACACATATTTTTAGAAAGCTCTGCTCTTAAGCTAAAATAAATTTCTTTTGGCTTTTTATTCTCTAATCTGCTTTTATGCCATATATAATCATCATAACACTCATCATACGCCTCTTTTAGTTGCTCTTTTGTAGGTTGTCCAGGGACGTTGTATTTAAGCATAAGTTCTAGCATAGGTTCGTAGTTGGGGATGTAAGTTAATATATTATAATGAGTGTTTGCTTTTTTTAAATAATCTATTTCGTTTTTATTTTTAGAATCATTAATATCTATATAAAATCCATCTTTTTTGCTAGGCAATAAATCATTTATATCATTGGTAAATCTATATGTAAACGGCTTATATCCACTTTCTAATAACATTTTTGCTATTTCTAAAAAGTTGTTATAAACTATATATTCAAACAAACTACTCTCTGGAGCATAGTAATCTGTAGAGACATTGCCTTTGCTGTCTTCGTATATTCTTATATATTTTTTACCATATTCTGCTTCATATTTTATATCTATATTATTTTTGTTGATAGTAATATTTTTAATTAAATTATAATTAGGCGAACCCAAATAAGCTTGTATTGTTTTTATTTCATTAAATTTAGCTCCATTATCCAATAAAAGTTTTACAGTTTTAGTTGAGTTGTTCTCTATAGCATAAGCTAGTGAGCTTAGATTATACTTATCTTTTTTATTGATATCTGCTCCTAATTTTATAAGCTCTTTAGATGTTACTTCATCATCATAAAAGCTAGAATACATTAAAGGGCTTAATCCATATAACATGTCCATATCAACGCTTAGGTTGTTATCCTTTATAAAATTTAATACAGATACAGTTTGTTTTGTTTTTAAAAAGCGTCTTAGTTGCTTTTGCAAATCGTTTTCTTTACGATGGTCGCCATCATCATCTATATCCCAGTTTTCATAAGAAAAAGCATTTATTTCTTCTTGGGTAACATACTTTGATATCGGCGAGTTGGAATCAACCTTCATATTAGGATACACAACAAAATTTGATTGTTTAGTTTTGCTTTTATAATAGTCATTTGTCACTAAAAATAAAAAACCAACCACTACAATAACGATAATCTCTTTTAGAAACTTCAAGGTATTTCCTTTATCTAAATTTATATAGAAATTTACCTTGTAATTCTACATCAATGGAAGTTAAATGCTCTTTAAATTTATGTTATTTTAATGATGTTTTAATATAAATTTAAAGAGTGTTTTTATTAGTCGTATATATGATTTGAAAATCTTTGATATTTAGAATCCATTATATTTTAAGTATTTTTCTTTGGCTTAAATAAGTTGTAATTTCTTTTTCTTCGATGGTTTTTATATATAGCTTGTAAATTCAATACTTTTAGCAAAAGACACTAGATTTAAAATCCAGTGTCTAATTTTAATTTTGATTTTATCTTATTTTATTTTTCTTTATCTCTTTTATAGATTCGTTTCTTTCTTTTATCTTTCTCTGATTTATCTTTAATAACTTTATTCTTTGTTTTTATAGTAAAAACTAAAGATGTTTTTTATATTTAAAGATTAGTCTATATTCTAAATTTATATAATATCTAAACCAAAGAGTTAGATAATGTTTAAATAAAAGAGATGGTTAGCATATACTCTTGCCATCTCTTATACTTTTTTTGTTTATTGTTTATCTCTTTAATTCTTTACCTTTTTTATAGATTCACTTCTTTCTTTTTTATCTTTTCTTTACTTACTTGTTTCTTTTATATCTCTTAACTCTTAACTTCCCCATCCACTAGCATATATTTGCATAATGGCTTGATTGTTTCTTGCTTCATCGTGAGTTATGTTTGATATACCATTATCGCTCGTATAAGCATTTACTTGTTGTATTATCTTATCTATTTGTTCATTTGAGATAAATGAGTTATCATCTAGTTTGATTGTCTCTATTTGAGAATATTTGTTTGTTTGGTTTTTGATTGTTAAAGTAGTGTTGTTATCGCTTCCATATCTTATAA
Source organism: Campylobacter geochelonis (assembly GCF_013201685.1). Taxonomy (NCBI): domain Bacteria; kingdom Pseudomonadati; phylum Campylobacterota; class Epsilonproteobacteria; order Campylobacterales; family Campylobacteraceae; genus Campylobacter; species Campylobacter geochelonis. Next base: position 1,332,056 of record NZ_CP053844.1, read on the forward strand.
CTAAGTCTTGCATAAATACTCCATCTAGTTTAAAGCTAATCTCTTCTTTTTTAACTCCTTTAAGTATTAAGGTATCATCTCCACCTTCTATTAAATTTATTAGCTCTTTATCTTTGATAGTTGTGTTGGTTGCTTCTTTAGTTATGATATATGTATCATTACCATTTTCTCCTTGTAGAGTTGAGTTGTTTGCTTTAGATATTAAGGTGTCATCATCATTTCCTGCATATACTATGTCATTGTTATAAGATATGATTGTATCGTTACCGGAGTATGCGTAGATAGTGTTGTTATCTTTAGCATAGATAAAGTCATCTCCTTTTTTCTGCATATTAGCAAACTGCTTATCTGCTTCACTAGCATCTTTGACATTTTTATCGATAGTGTCTTCTATTGCGTTTTTAAACAAATCAGTTAATTCTTTTGCAAGTCCAACAGGGTCGTTGTAGTTGTTAACTATACCAGCTATGTTTGCACTGTATTTTTGAACTTTATCTTTTATATAGTTAGAACGACTAAAGTTTGACATATGGTACTCCTTTTTAAATTTATTTAGTTTTTAGTTTTTATTTTTATTTTTATCTGTTAAATTTGAGTTAGACTTACTTGAGTGTTTATCAAGGTAAATCACCTTAGATGGGTTATTCTTGTTTCTATTAATGAAAGAATCTACTGCATAGTTTTTGCTATAATCATTTGCATAGTTTATATATGCTTTTGTATCTTTAAAAGTTCCATTTTCATCAGAGCAATGCTTGTTGTAGCGATTTAGTGTTCTTGTTAAACCAGCTTCATATTCTATTCTGGATATGGGTCCTTCTGGTTTTTCTCCATTATTTTTCATTATCCTGTTTATTTTTTCTACGTTATGTACATAGGTATCATAATCTCTCTCTAAAAACCAAGCTCTATCTTCATAGCATTTCTCATACGCCTCTTTTAGTTGCTCTTTTGTAGGTTGTCCAGGGACATTGTATTTAAGCATAAGTTCTAGCATAGGTTCGTAGTTGTCATATTCTGTTATCTTTTTATAGCAATCAACTGCGTATTTATTAGAACCCCAACTGCATTCAGTTGGCTTATATCCACTTTCTAAAACAACTTTTGCTGTGTCATATAAATTTGAATAAACTATGTATAAAAAAGGATTTAAACCATCACCATATCTACCTTCTCCGCACTTAAACAGAGTTATTCCTGTTTCATAACCTATCTGCATATCATAGTTATTTATAATAATCTTATCTATCTGTCTATAGAAACTAGCTACTCCTGCACCATACATTTGAACCACTGGGGTTTCTTGCATAGCTACATTATTATCAAGTAGAAATTTAACTGTGTTCGCAGAGTTTATGCTTATAGCATATGCTAGAGCATTTAGTTTATATCTATCTTTAATATGTAGGTTTGCTCCTATTTTATATAATTCCATTGTTGTATTTAAATCATTATAAAAAGAGCTATACATTATAGGAGTCTTTCCATCTACCATTTTAATATCCGCACTTAGATTATGCTCTTTTAAAAAGTTTATAACTTTATAAGTGTCTTTTTCTTGTAGTGCATTTCTTAGTGGTATAAGAGTGGAATTTGTCTCCTTATCACAATGGATATCAGAATAGCTAAACCCAAACTCATCAACCTCTTCTTGAGTTACATACTTACTAAGTCCTGGTATAGCAGAAACGTTTGTGTCTGAAGTGATTGTGAAGTGAGAGGTTTGGTTGGTTAAATTTGGTAGTTGGTTGGTTTTATAAAGATATGCAAGTATAGTTATAAATATAACAGCTATGGTTATGATAAAATTTTTAGATGTTTGGTTCAAATTTAGTCCTTATTTTATAAAGTTATGTTTTATACCTGTTTTTATATAGAAATTTACCTTGTAATTCTACATCAATGGAAGTTAAATGCTCTTTAAATTTATGTTATTTTAATAATTTTTTAATATAAATTTAAAGGGAATTTAGATGTTGAATTTATGCTGATTTTAAATAATTATATAGATAGGCTGTATTATCTCCATCTTTTATAGTTAAGCTTTCTTTGCCTTTACCACCATAGATGGTATTTTTACCTAAATTTATCTCTACTGTGTTAGTACTATCTTTAGTATCTAAGTCTAAGCCATCTATGCTATCTTTATGGGTATAAACTATATGTCCTTTGCCACCATTTATAGTTATAGTATCATTTCCACTTCCTGTAAATACATTGTTTAACTCTGCACCACTGATACTTACTTTATCATCTCCATCTTTAGTAAAGATGTCGCTTTTAGCTTCATTTGAAGTTACTATATCTTGTGCTTTAGAGCCATATACTGTGTTATTTCCGTTAGTTAAATTTATAGTATTTATATCATCTTTACTATCTTTATCTTCTTGGCTTGTGTTATCTAATCCTGTATAGATAGTGTTTTCTCCACCATTTGTATTTACACTATCGCTTCCAGCTCCTAAGTAGATAGTGTTTTTACCTTTGGTTGTATTTACACTATCATCACTATCTTTAGAATATATAGCATTTACTCCATCATCTACAGTTATGTTATCAACTCCTTTAGAGCCATATATTTGATCATTACCTTTACCTGAGTTTACAGTATTAGTAGTGTTAGAATCTTCTTTATCATTTCCATCATCTATTTTTGCATTTGTATAGATGATATCATTACCATCTCCTGTAGTTATAGTATCACAACCAAGACCGGATTCGATGTAGGCTGTACCAGATCCACTAGATGTTATCCTGTCATTATTAGAATATCCAAAAATAATTTGTTGTTTTGATGATACAGTGGCGAACTCTTGGTCTACAAAGGTTACATATATATTATTTTCACTTACAACTTTTTTATTAGTAGCTATATCTTTATAGTTTATACCATTTTTTAAAGATGCACCAAATTCTTGGTGTAAATACTCATCTAAAAATTTTACTCTATAGTTTAAATGCTTTTCAGAATATATAGAAAGCTCCGTATAATCACCATCATCTGGATATCCTTCGTTAGATAAAGCATAGCCTTTTAACTCTTTCAAACAAAGTGCGGCAAATTTTTTTCTAACACTATCTTTTAAATCTTCCAAAATATGCTTTGACCTGTTTATATAATAATTTGTCATAAGCTCGTAAGCATCTGCTTTTTTTGCTTTTGCAATATAGGTTTTTTTACTATAAGGGTAGTCTGTTTGTATTAACAACGAAGCTATTTTTCTCTCTGAAAAATTTCTAAACTCGAAAGTATTTGGCAATAATTGATTTTCCATATATTCCTTATGATAAACAATTTCTACCGACTCTTTATTAATAGAACCAATTTCATTACTAATAGATAAAACTACCCTCCTAAGTCCGGCATCTATATCTGCTTTTATTTTACTCCACACACCACCTAGTATGGTATGGAAATTAGAACTTGGATTTGCTATTATGTATTTTCTCTCTGTTATAGATGAATTTTGAGCCGAATTTACATCGTAGTAATCAATTTGTATTATATGATTTTGAACGAAAATATTTTTAATATCTACAATTTGAGATATAGCTCCTGTAATAACATTTTTAGTCATCATAAACTCTACTGCAACTCCAGCAGCTACTTTAGCAAGATATAATATCTCTCGTCTATTTTCATCATAATGTAAACTCCTACCCAACTCTTTACTAGTTCCATCAAATATATCATAATTAAACTTTTTTACCTCAGTAGCAGTAAGCAAGTCTATAGCGACTCCAGCTGCACCAAACAAAAAGCCCATTGTTTGTTTTCTTAATATCATTTCAGCTTCGGTCTCTGTTTTTGCGTCGCTTAAAATATCCTCATAAAATGCTTGAAGTTTTGCTACAACACCCTTAGCAAAATCCAAATCATCACCACCAACAAAACCTTTAATAATATCAGTAGTCCCGTTTACTCTTTTTTCAATAAATTCCTCTTTGTTAAACTCAGTCATAAATTTATCCTTATCTCATTATAATAATGTTACTACTAGGTTTAGTCTCATTTCTATCAACATATACCGACTCATTGGAATCCGTTGGTTTATCATCATATTCGAAAAAATTAAATATCTGCATTCTATTTTCTTTCATATGTCTATAGTTAACAAACTCTTTTGTTCCCTTAAATATTCCTTTTCTGTCTTTACTCCTTCGCCACTCAAAGATATCAGCTATGGATGAAAAATTTAAACTCATATAATCTTCTCCGCAAAAATTTCCAAAATCTCTAATGGCTCTAGTATAAAAATTGAAATCTTCTAGCTGCTTATTATCCAATCTTCTGCCGCTTTTACCAAACTCTTTTAATATCTCTTCATAATTCATCTTTGCAACATCTGTAGAATATAATTTTTTTATTTCATCTTCCTTTGGATTTTTATCAAGTATATTAAAATATATCATGTCATATTTAAACATTACCGCATATCTAAAATCACCAATACAAATTTTCATCTCATATTCTAACATTCCTTTACTTGGCTGCCCAGCAATGTTGTATTCTAAAAACAAATCAAGCATCTTTTCATGATTTGGAACTTTTTCCATTCGACGATATAATGAAAAAGAATAAAACTGATAATCCATAAAAAGCTCAACACCCATATACTTAATACTTGTGCTTTCATTTTCTATCATTCTATCTATCTCTTCACTACTATAAAAATCATAATATGAGTTAGCACACTCTGCGATATCACCATAATTACAATAAGGTAGTGGACGGTAACCACTCTCTAGTGCCATTCTTGCTATTTCGATTAAATTGTGTTGCAAAAGATAATCAAACAAACTAAAACCTGCTTTGCCTTTTGCTACTTTTTGATACCAGTTATATTCGTACACAAGCTCTGTTCTATCATCATAAAACTTTACATCTTTTAAACTGCTATTTCCAGGGCTTAAAAGATATCCCTGAACAAAATCAACCTCTTCAAATCTAACTCCATGCTCAAATAAATCTTTGACCACTCCAACGCAATTCATTGAAATAGCATAAGCCATAGGACTTAAACCATATTTATCTTTCTTGTGTATATCAGCTCCAAGTTTTATAAGTTCTCTTGTAGTGTTTTCATCATTATAAAAACTCGAATACATCAAAGGCGTAACGCCATAGTGAAGCGGTGTATCTACACTTATATTATTATCTTTTATAAATAACAAAATATTAGCCGTATCTTTACTTTTTAAAATTTGACGAAAGTTTTCCATAAAAGGGTTATTTCTTACCTCATTTACATCTATATCCCAATACCTAAAAGAAAAGCTATCAACCTCTTCTTGAGTTACATACTTACTAAGTCCTGGTATAGCAGAAACGTTTGTATCTGAAGTGATTGTGAAGTGAGAGGTTTGATTTAGTTTATACTCATTATATAGTAGCTTAGCTACTAAAAGTATTATTAATATGGCTAAGAATTTAAATACCTTTTTCAATTTTTTCCTTTTAGTAAATTTATATAATTTTTAATATTCATTTTATCTATTTCAAAAACTTAAATTTGATGTATTGTTGTTTTAAATTTAATTATACTAAATATATCTATGTTAAATTTATATAGAAATTTGCCTTGTAATTCTACATCAATGGAAGTTAAATGCTCTTTAAATTTATGTTATTTTAATGATGTTTTAATATGAATTTAAAGAGAATTTTTATTAGTCGTATATATGATTTGAAAATCTTTGATATTTAGAATCCATTATATTTTAAGTATTTTTCTTTGGCTTAAATAAGTTGTAATTTCTTTTTCTTCGATGGTTTTTATATATAGCTTGTAAATTCAATACTTTTAGCAAAAGACACTAGATTTAAAATCCAGTGTCTAATTTTAATTTTGATTTTATCTTATTTTATTTTTCTTTATCTCTTTTATAGATTCGTTTCTTTCTTTTATCTTTCTCTGATTTATCTTTAATAACTTTATTCTTTGTTTTTATAGTAAAAACTAAAGATGTTTTTTATATTTAAAGATTAGTCTATATTCTAAATTTATATAATATCTAAACCAAAGAGTTAGATAATGTTTAAATAAAAGAGATGGTTAGCATATACTCTTGCCATCTCTTATACTTTTTTTGTTTATTGTTTATCTCTTTAATTCTTTACCTTTTTTATAGATTCACTTCTTTCTTTTTTATCTTTTCTTTACTTACTTGTTTCTTTTATATCTCTTAACTCTTAACTTCCCCATCCACTAGCATATATTTGCATAATGGCTTGATTGTTTCTTGCTTCATCGTGAGTTATGTTTGATATACCATTATCGCTCGTATAAGCATTTACTTGTTGTATTATCTTATCTATTTGTTCATTTGAGATAAATGAGTTATCATCTAGTTTGATTGTCTCTATTTGAGAATATTTGTTTGTTTGGTTTTTGATTGTTAAAGTAGTGTTGTTATCGCTTCCATATCTTATAACTAAGTCTTGCATAAATACTCCATCTAGTTTAAAGCTAATCTCTTCTTTTTTAACTCCTTTAAGTATTAAGGTATCATCTCCACCTTCTATTAAATTTATTAGCTCTTTATCTTTGATAGTTGTGTTGGTTGCTTCTTTAGTTATGATATATGTATCATTACCATTTTCTCCTTGTAGAGTTGAGTTGTTTGCTTTAGATATTAAGGTGTCATCATCATTTCCTGCATATACTATGTCATTGTTATAAGATATGATTGTATCGTTACCGGAGTATGCGTAGATAGTGTTGTTATCTTTAGCATAGATAAAGTCATCTCCTTTTTTCTGCATATTAGCAAACTGCTTATCTGCTTCACTAGCATCTTTGACATTTTTATCGATAGTGTCTTCTATTGCGTTTTTAAACAAATCAGTTAATTCTTTTGCAAGTCCAACAGGGTCGTTGTAGTTGTTAACTATACCAGCTATGTTTGCACTGTATTTTTGAACTTTATCTTTTATATAGTTAGAACGACTAAAGTTTGACATATGGTACTCCTTTTTAAATTTATTTAGTTTTTAGTTTTTATTTTTATTTTTATCTGTTAAATTTGAGTTAGACTTACTTGAGTGTTTATCAAGGTAAATCACCTTAGATGGGTTATTCTTGTTTATTCGTAAAAATCTAGATACTGCATATTCCTTTGCGCTTTCGTTTGCATAGTCTATATATGCTTTTGTATCTTTAAAAGTTCCGTTTTTATCAGTACAGTGTTTATTATAATACCTTAAGGTTCTTGCTTTATTACTATCATACTCTATTTTAGAGATTGGTTGTTTTATTTTCATTCCTTCTTTTTCCATAATTTTATTAAGTCTTGTTGCATTGTATATATAATCATCATAATCTCCGTTTAAAAACCAAGCTCTATCTTCATAACACTCATCATACGCCTCTTTTAGTTGCTCTTTTGTAGGTTGTCCAGGGACGTTGTATTTAAGCATAAGTTCTAACATAGGTTCGTAGTTGGGGATGTTTTCAAGTCCATCATAACATATATCCAATATAGGAACTTTATCTCCACTATGCTTACAATAATCAGCCCTATAACCATTCTTTAAAAGCAAATCAGCCATTTCTACAAAGTTGCTATAGCCTAGATAAAAAAATACTGTCCAAGATGGGCGATAACTATCTTCTGACCTCTCTGCGATTTTTACATTATATTTTATTTCTATATTTTCTCCATCTACTACTATATAATCTATCAAATTAGAAGCATATGCAGGGCTATCTAAATACTTTTGAATATATTTTACAGAATTTGGGTCAACACCGTTTTTAAGTAAAATTTCTGCTGTTTTTATAGAATTATTTTCTATAGCATAAGCTAGTGGGCTAAGTTTGTATTTATCTTTTTGATGGATATTCGCACCTAGTTTTATAAGCTCTTTGGTTGTATTTACATCATCATAAAAGCTAGAATACATAAGTGGGGTAACTCCATAGTGAAGTGGTGCATCTACACTAAGATTATATTTTTTAAAAAAACCTATAACACTACTAGTATCTTTTTCTTGAAGCATGTGCCTAAGCGATTCAAGAGTTTCATTATTATCTACCTTATATGTATGTATATCCCAATAATCGAATGCGAACTCATCAACCTCTTCTTGAGTTACATACTTACTAAGTCCTGGTATAGCAGAAACGTTTGTGTCTGAAGTGATTGTGAAGTGAGAGGTTTGATTTAGTTTATACTCATTATATAGTAGCTTAGCTACTAAAAGTATTATTAATATGGCTAAGAATTTAAATACCTTTTTCAATTTTTTCCTTTTAGTAAATTTATATAATTTTTAATATTTATTTTTATCTATTTTAAAAACTTAAATTTGATGTATTGTTGTTTTAAATTTAAGTCTGCTAAATTTGCATATTTTGATTTATATAGAAATTTGCCTTGTAATTCTACATCAATGGAAGTTAAATGCTCTTTAAATTTATGTTATTTTAATGATGTTTTAATATGAATTTAAAGAGAATTTTTATTAGTCGTATATATGATTTGAAAATCTTTGATATTTAGAATCCATTATATTTTAAGTATTTTTCTTTGGCTTAAATAAGTTGTAATTTCTTTTTCTTCGATGGTTTTTATATATAGCTTGTAAATTCAATACTTTTAGCAAAAGACACTAGATTTAAAATCCAGTGTCTAATTTTAATTTTGATTTTATCTTATTTTATTTTTCTTTATCTCTTTTATAGATTCACTTCTTTCTTTTTTATCTTTTCTTTACTTACTTGTTTCTTTTATATCTCTTATCTCTTAACTTCCCCATCCACTAGCATATATTTGCATAATGGCTTGATTGTTTCTTGCTTCATCGTGAGTTATGTTTGATATACCATTATCGCTCGTATAAGCATTTACTTGTTGTATTATCTTATCTATTTGTTCATTTGAGATAAATGAGTTATCATCTAGTTTGATTGTCTCTATTTGAGAATATTTGTTTGTTTGGTTTTTGATTGTTAAAGTAGTGTTGTTATCGCTTCCATATCTTATAACTAAGTCTTGCATAAATACTCCATCTAGTTTAAAGCTAATCTCTTCTTTTTTAACTCCTTGAAGTATTAAGGTATCATCTCCACCTTCTATTAAATTTATTAGCTCTTTATCTTTGATAGTTGTGTTGGTTGCTTCTTTAGTTATGATATATGTATCATTACCATTTTCTCCTTGTAGAGTTGAGTTGTTTGCTTTAGATATTAAGGTGTCATCATTAGATGTTCCAAATATAGTTAAATTCTCTTCAATAGGTGTAGTTTGCATTAGTCTATTATAGCTTATTGCTTTATCTTTAAACTCAAAAAATTCTATTTTATTAGCTAAATTTGAGAAATTGCCTTTTATAGTGATTGAATCATTCTCGCCATATTTTATTATAAGATTATCTTTATCTTTATAAAGTGAGATTTCATCTTTATTTACATCTATAAATTTAATAATATCATGGTTAGAAAAAATAGAGTTATCACTCACTATATCTTTTCCATCACCTTTGTTAAACAGATAAACATCATCGCCATTTCCACCACTTAATACATCATCACCTTTGTTACCTATGATAGTATCCATGCCATTATTAGCATTTAATATATCATTACCTACATTCCCTATAAAGTTTATCGTTTCCATCTAATGATGATATAGTACTACCAATGGCATATGCGTATATAATATCATCTTGATTGGTTGGGGTTATTACGGTATTTTTTATATCTTGTAAATTTAGTATTTTATCACTAAATATGATTTTATCTATGCTGGATAGACTGTTTAGCGATGTAGAGTTTTCTTTATCATTTATAAAGAAATCTTCCACCCTTATAGAGTTTGTTCTATCTAATATGCTTTTAAATATAGATATATGGTTTATTTTAATAAGAAGTAAATCTTTATCATCTCTAATGAGTTTGATATCTTTTGAAGAGAGATTGTTAAATTTGATACAATCCACATCAGTTAGATTAGCACTGTGGTTCGAGTTAATTATAGTATCATTTCCAAACATCTCGTCAAATACATATATATCATTTCCAACTCCACCTTTTAGTATATCATTACCACGTCCACCTATTAAAACATCATCTCCAAATCCACCTTCTAAAGTATCATCTCCACTTCCACCATCTAGTATATCATTACCATTATCTCCATGAAGTATATCATCTCCATCATTTCCATTTATAGTGTCATTTCCATTACCTCCATTTATAGTATCATCTCCACCCAATGAGTCAAATGTATCATTTTTGTTTGTTAATGTTAGCCTATCATCACCATCTGTAGCTATAATAGGAGCATTTTTAAGTATTTCGTTTAAATCCCAAATAACTCCATCGCTAAATTTAATATTTTCAACAACACCATTTCCTAGCTCTTCTACTATGTTAAAGTAGTTTTGGATAGTTATGCTATCTTCTGTTTTAACTCCTTTATCATCTATGGTGGTTATAACTAAGTCAGCTAAATCTCTTGTTAGCTTTACTTGTGATGATTTTATATCATTAAATATGATTGTATCATTTGCCCCTGCACTATCATAGATGGTATCATTATCATCTCCTTTAGAAAAACTATATATATCATTACCATTTCCACCATTTAAAGTATCGTTGCCTTTATCACCTATTAAAAATTCGTTTTCGTTTGTTCCATATAAATTATCGCTATTACTCGTGCCATTTATTACACTTCCAAGTATTATAGATAAAAATTTGCCATCATCTTTAGCTAAAGTTATTAAATTTGTTTTAAGTGAGTTCTGGTAGTTTGCTTTATAGATAGTTGCTTTTCTTATAGTGTCTGTTAAGGTTATGATATCATCATATTTTTTAGCTTCATATAGTTTAGTTAGCTCTTGGTTTAAAGAGTTAAATTTATACTCATATCTATTGGTTTGAGCGTTAAAGTGCTGATATTTCAAATCTAAGCTCAACTTCTTATATGTGGTTTGAAGCTCTAAGTTAGTATAGACATAACTTTTAAACTCATTGTAGGAATTTATAATAAGTGGAGCTACATATCCGTTTGGGTTGTTATCATTTATCCTTCCAAACCAAGTAAATGGTTTACCTGTTATCTTCTCATATACTCCCATAACTCTAGCATCTATGTTATTTCCACGGCTATTTTTATCTATATTGCTTACCTTAGCCCATTTATAAATAATCTCATCTATATGACTCTTTCTTGTTTTACTATCCATCATAAGATATAGATTTACCATAGTAGTTAATTTATCATTCTTACTCATAGCAGTATGTAAATTTTGCATATTTCCAGTAGCAGTTACATTTGGAAGTGTTTTTATATAAGGTGGTATAGAGTTGTTATCTATAATCTCTTGTGAGTCTTTTAAATCTACATTAAAGTATAAATCTTGTGTAGTTACTGTAGTGTTGTTTGTATCATTTAGTGTAGCGGTTGATGTTTGTGTGCTGGTTGTATCTGTGTAGTTTAAATTTATTGATTTAACTTTATCTGATAGTCTTATAAGTTCATTGTTTTGAGAGATGGCATCTTGGTTTATATCTTACCATAGTAGGAGTTTAGTAAATTTAAGGTCGTTTTTATCTATGATATTATCGTTGTTGCTATCATACTCTTTTAGTACTTCGTAACCATTTTTTGAATTTGGATTTGTATATGAGATAGTGTTGTTTGATTTGGTTTTATTACCAAATAGCTCATTTCCATTATCTATATGCCATTGTTGTTTAAATCTATTGCTATTAGTTCATCATCTTTATTTATCCAGTTAGTTGCTTCTTTGAAGTTATTGCTATCTAAATCAAAGTATATAGTTCCATCTAGTTTACTTAAAGATATAGTTCCATCGTTGTTTAAATCAATTGCTAGTGGATCATATGTTTCTGGGTCCGGGTTGTTTGGGTCATCATCTTTATCATCATCACTTATCTTGCCAATTCCTTCTGTTATATCTCTTGCTTTTATATTCTTAGATGTTTTATCCTCTACTACAGTGGCGTTTACCGTAAACTCTATATCCTCATTTTCTGTTTTATTGCCATTCCATTTATAAGTATACTCTTTACTGGATTCCCCTTCTTTAAAAACTATATCTTCATTATTTATATTTAACGTAAGTTTTTCATCTTTTTCTAATGCTCTATTTAATGATACATTAAATTTCATTGATTGATTAGCACTGTCTCCTTCTTTAGCTGAGCTATCTGATATGGTTACTACTATCTCATCTACTTCTATAAGATCTATACCTAAATAGTGATATCCTTTTGTCTCTTCTAAATTTTTGTTAAAGTTGTTTATAGTTAAGGCTTTACTATCTTTCTTTACTATAAGAGTATTGCCATTTAAGTGATATTCAGTTGTTTTATCACCACTTAGATAAAAACCTTTATCTTTATCATATGTTCCACCAGTTAAAAGAGTGTTATTAAAGTAGACCTTACCCTCTCCATCGCTATCATCTGTAATGATATCTTTATCATCTACATAGTAGGTATCACTTCCGCTTCCACCATAGATAGTATCTTGTCCTTTTCCTCCTATGATTACATCATTTCCACTATCTTTATCGTTGCTGTTTTTACTATATTTTATATCTGCATAAACTATATTTTTACTACTTTTAGAAGTACTGCTTAAATCTATAGTATCACTTCCGCTTCCGGCTTCTATGTAGTTATTGCCTAATGAAGCTGTTATGGTATCATCTCCTGCTAGGGTATAAATTTTATTCCTCACCATTTTTTGTTCCTAAGCTTGTTATAGTATCATTTGAGTTAGTTCCAAAGTGATATTCATCAAATATATTATTAAAGTCTTGAGTTAGGTCTAGACTTACTCCTGATTGTTTATCACTAAAGTATGTTCCTGTGTTTTTAGTATTATCAAGAGCTGACTCTAACATCTTAGCTTTATCTTTTATATAATTAGTGCTATATTCATCTTTGAATTTAGCTATTTCATCATAAGCACTTGAGTTTATGTTTGATACTATAAAAGGATTTAAATTTATCAATGCATATAAAGCTGGAGTTGATAAAGATGAGCTTGAAAAATTTTTATTTACCAGTAGGGCTGAATATAGAAAATCTATATCTAAAGTCGAATTTAAGTTATTTTTTATATTAATAATATCGTCTCTATAATCGCCCAAACTTTTAAGATTTAAAATCTTATTAAAAACATCGATTGATTTTTTATACAAAGAAAAATAACTTTTATCAATCGCGTCACAATATTTTGTCATATCTTCTATATTTAGATTCGAATCAGCTTGTATAAACATAGCATATAGACTCAATTTGTTTGCAAGATCTATACTACCATGTCCACTTTGTGAAATTTCTACATTTTTACCAGTATGAGTTCCAGCTGCAGCAGTAAATATTGGACCATTTTTTGCAATTATATTATAAACTTTATCGCTATGAATATTTTGAACATCACCAAATAACTTCTTGATATTCTCCACAACACCACCTATACTAGGCGAATTGTAAGTATATGTTTTATCAACTATGTTTTTATGCCTAGAAAGAAAAATTTGAGCCAAAAAACCACCCAATGAATGTCCGGCGACATCTATTTGTTCATTTTTACCAATGACACCATTATTGATTAAATTTTTATAAAAAGATTCTAAAGAAATTTCTTGTTCGTAAGCTTTGCCTTTTACTCCTAAATAGATGTCGTTTAACAAGTCTTTAAATTCATAGGGATTTGTTCCAGCGATTGCCAAGGTATGCTTTCCAGTAGATTTATTTTTATATAGCGTAGCTGAAAAACCCAGTGGCACTATCCGCAAAAGATGAAATTTCTTTGAATTTATCGTCAAACCATTTTCTAAATAAAGTTCCTTTTTTTCCAATATCCTTATCTATCTTTTTGTAAGCAGCAACAGCCAACCACGCATTTGCTTCATAATCAAAAATTTTAATACTCATAATTTAATTCCTTTAATATTTTGTTCTTATTATCTATCGCGTCTGAAATATTTTTATATATTTCTTCGCAACCTACATATCCCCAAGAAAGCTCACCAAATATAGATAGATATATATAATTAAATAAATTTATTTTTTCATAACTCCTATACTCCGCAATTTTATTTCCACTAATATCTTTTAAAATAAGTCCTTTTGATTTTATCCATATATTACAACGCTCATTGGATGCATTGTTGCATCCACTATACCCATAATATTTAAAAGCATACTTTGCCTTTTGTTTATCCAAAATTTCAGCTTGTATATCGCCATTTTCATCCTTGTAAATATGGCAAATAGCTTGTTTATTTACTTTTGCTCCCGAAATTGCATTTAATTTGCTTAAAGAGTTTTTTTAGTATCGTATTCTTGAAATTTGAGTCCAGACTCAAAGTATAAATCATTCATATGCTTTATTTTTCTAATATTACAATCTATAAGAAACTGTTCGTATATACCATCAATTTTTGCTTGTTTATAAATTATAATTCCTGCTTTATTTTTACAAAGATAATTAAAAGTTAAATTAATAGGAATTATGTCTATAGTAAAAATTATAAACAAACTAACAAGCGGAAGCATTGTTTTAAAAAATGAATAGGTTTTTTAGCCAAATACTTCTCATTATAAAAAACATGATAATACAAAAGATAAAAAACACTAGCACAACAGCCATAATACTATCCCTTTGTTTATATTAGCTTCCTAATCAAACTATTCTAAATTTACATAGTTAAATTATATATTTTTAAATCTTAAAGTATAATTTTAATTTAATTTTATTTAAACAATTTAAAAATGAAATTTATTACTAAGCAACATTTTTAAAGTGTTTGGAAGTTGAGTTGTTGTTTGTGTTTAAATTTAAAGTATTATTTATAGTTAAACGTATCATTATCTACACTTCCATCATCTAGGCTACACATCATATCAAAATATAAGCTTCATTGGTTATAGTAATGTTTGCTTGGGTAGAGGTGTGATTTGCATTATTGTTAGTAGTTTTTGGACATATAATTAGAATTGAAGTGTTAGATACGGCTGTAGATGAAGTTGCGCATAGGAACTCTTTAGTACTATCATTTTTTTATAGCAGATATGGTTATAAACAGTGTTATTACTCATGTATTTATCCTCTACTCGCCACACCAATTTCTTAATAGTAAATTTGCTTTAGTAGCATTATATCCAGTTTTTATGATATGCTCTTTATAATCAAGCTCTTTTTTAAGCGCTATTATAATAGCATTTAACACATCTATCTTTGAGTTTTCTCCGCTTTGGTTAAGGCGTTGTTGCATAGAGTGAGTATCGTTTGATAATGTTTGTAGCTCTTTTAAAATATTTTCAATCCTATCTTTATTTCCTAAGTATAACGAGAGATCTGCTATATCTTTTTCATACTCAAGTTTTGCTTCTTCTTTTTTAAGCAATATTCTATTTTTATTTATCTCTTTTTCTTTCACTTTTGTATCTCTTTTACCACCATCAAATAAACTCATATAAAAGCTAAGTCCTACTCTATAACCATGTTTTTCCAAATCCTTTTGAGAAGCCCTATAGCTATCCATATCGCTTCCATATAAATCATATCGTGCATAAAATGATATAGTTGGATAGTATGATTTTTCTTCTGCTTTTAGAGCAAGTTCGTTTTGCATAAGTTCGTAGTCAAACTGCTTTGCTATAATAGTATCTTCAAATTTATTAAATCCTAAATTTGTATCATTTAAACCAAAATCATCAAGCAAAGATATATCTTTTACTTTTGCTCCCGAAATTGCATTTAATTTGCTTAAAGAGTTATTTGCATTTAGCCACAACTCCTCTAATTCATAGCTTGTATCGGCTAGCGATATAGCGCTATTAGCAAGGGCAAGTTTATCTATCTCACCAGCTTTTAGAAGCCTTTTTTGGTAGTTATATAGCATTTTATATAAGTTTTTTAACTTTTCATAGATATCGACTCTGTTTTTATACATAAGTACTTCATAATAGCTTTCTAATAAATTTAATGAAGTATTTAACTCATAAACGCACTTTTTATATCTTGTATTTGTGATATTTTCGCGAGCAGCTTCGGCGGCATAATAATCAGCTCCAAATTTAAACAAATCATATCTTAAAACAAGCGATAACGAGTTGCTATATGTAGTTTGAGATGATAAACTATCATTTCCTATATAAACCGAGTTTACTCCACTATCAAAGCGTTTAGAATACTCAGTATTTGCGCTAATTCCAAGTTCTGGATAGTAATTTGCTCTTGCATAATCAAACTCATTTAAAGCACTTAACACATCTATTTTAGCTAAATTTATACCAGGCGAGTTCAAAAGAGTAAATTCAAGCAAACTATCAAAGCTAAATTTATCACCCATATAACTAGGATATCTTTTTTTAATACTTGATTTATAATCAACATCCAAATCTTTTGCACCATCAAAAGCGTCATTTAGATAGTCGAATTTAGTACTTTTTTGCTTATTTGTGTTTGATACGGTTGATAAATCATAGTTTTTATCAGCAGCAAATCCGCTAGTTAAAAAAATAGTGGTTAAAAATATAAAAATAGTTTTAATACTTTTAAACAATATTTTTTTAATTGTGCCAGCTAATTTTATAAATAAAATTTTAAATTTAAAGTAAGTTTTAAAGCCCTTTTTATCAACATTTATAAAATAATTTTGAATAATACTTTTTATCATATATTTACCTTATCGTATGGCTATAAATCATGGTGGTAAATAAATTTTTTAATCTAAAATTTATTAAATAAATTAATTTAATTTTTAATAAAATAAAGCAAAATGTAAATTTTATAAATTTAATAAACGATTTTATAGATATAAATTTAAAGATATTATAACAGCAACTCATACAGCCAACCTAAAATAAATACGCTATTTTATATAATGGTTTGTTAAATATAGATAAATTTAAAGTAAATCTATCTATATTTAGGTTTTGATGATAGATATTTATTTAAAGATATTAGAAAATAGATACTTTTAAAACATATTTTTAAGATTTCATATGACACTTCGTAAAATTTTATGGATATTTTATTTTAAAAAATTTATTTAAATTTGTTTGCTTAGCTAAGTTTTAAATCTATATTCTTTTTATGGTTTAGCAAAACCAAAATACCAAATTTATATAGTATTTTTCTAAATTTATAACGTGCGAATAAATTTAACTATACAAAAAATATAGTGAAATTAGATACCAAATTTTCACTATATTTTGCTACATCTGGGTAAATTTATATAAAAAGTTACTTAAATTTACTCATTTCTTAGAGTTTGTAAAACATCGATTTGCGTTGCCTTTTTGGCTGGATAATAAGATGAAAGAAGTACGATAAAAAGAGCTCCTACAACTATCATAACCAAATCAGTTAGCGAAAGCTCCATCGGCAGTTTCGAGCTTCCATAAACATCAGCTGGTAAATTTACTATATCAAAACTTCCAAGTAGCCACACCCCAAAAAGCCCCAAAACAAGCCCAAAAACTATACCACCCCCGCCTATAACCATGCCAAGTGTGAAAAAAATCTTTTTTATCTCTTTTTTGGAAGTTCCTAAAGATAGCAAAAGCGCGATTTCTTGACGGCGATTCATCACAGTCATTAAAAGCGAACTTATGATATTTAAACTTGCAACTAAAATTATGAGCATAAGTACGATAAAAAGGGCTCTTTTTTCAAGTTTTAACGCGCTAAAAAAGTTACCATTTTGCTCCCACCACCCAATAGCTCTCATTCCTTGTGGCAAAACCTCGCTAATGCGTTTTATATCGCTAAATGGCTCTTTTGAGTATATATGAATCCCATCAAATTTACCATCGCTGTATCCTAAAACTCTTGCCAAGTCATTTATATCAGCATAGATATAAGCCTTGTCATATGCGATTAAGCCTGAAGTGAAATCCGCTCTTAGCTCAAAGCGCTTCATTTTAGGTATCAAAGCAAATCCACCCGGATCATTTTTAGTAAATATCAGAGTAACTTTTTCTCCATCGCTAAGCAAAAACTCATCTTTTAAGCCTTTGCCAAGCATCACTCCATAACCACTTAAATTTGCATCTTTTATACCATCTTTAACTACACTATTTATCTCTTTTTCATCAGCGATATTTACACCAAATATCATACCACCCTCAAGCCTGTTAGCACTTTTTACTATTACTTGAGAACTTATATAAGGACTAAATTTTATATCTGGAAATTGCGCTTTTAAGGTGGCTAGCTCATCTTTTGTAATTGAACCTTTAAAATGGCTCATTATCGTTATGGGATAGTTCATCGTAAAGAGTTTACGCTCAAACTCTTTATCAAAACCATTCATAATAGCCATAGCTATGATTAAAACCATCAGCCCAATACTCACACCCAAAAACGCCAAAATAGCGCAAAGTGTTATAAAAGGCTGTGATTTATCAAAACGCAGGTATTTACTAACTAGATATTTTATCAAATTTAGCTCCTTAGCCTAAACGGCTAAAGCCCCTTTTTTAGGTCCACTTTTACCACAACACTCTTTGTACTTTTTACCACTTCCGCAAGGGCAAGGCTCGTTGCGCTTTGGTTTTTTACTAAATTGCTGCTCACTGCTTTGCTCTTCTTTATTAGTTTTTATGCTTTTTTCTAACTCAGCCGCCATCTGCTCTTGCATAAGTTTTTGAGCTCTCTCTTCAGCTTCTACCTCTTCTTTAGTTTTAAAACGTATACTTTGAAGAGTTCTGATACTATCGCTTTTTAGCCTTGCAACAAGCTCTATGAAAAGGTTATAACTCTCTTTTTTATACTCAGTTAGAGGATCTTTTTGATTATACCCTCTTAAGCCAATTCCAGTTTTTAAGATATCCATCTGATAAAGGTGTTCTCTCCAGTCACGATCAACTATTTGAAGATATAGTTGTTTTTCTATATTTTTCTTCTGCTCTTCATCGACTACTGACATTTTTGTATCATAAGATGTTTTAAGCTGCGCTACCATCATATCTTTTAAACTAGCGTAATCATCAGCCTTGTCTAAATCCAGCGGATCAAAAACCTCGCCAGTCTCGCTAAATGCTAGCTCGCCAAGCGCTTTTAAGTTAAAGTCGCTTTTTAACATACCATTATAAATTTCAGCACTTTCTAAAAGATAATTAACATAATCCTCTCTATTTGCATCAACTTTATCACTTAAGTCAAACTCTGGATCAAGTAGTTCGTTTCTGTATCTATATACAGTTTTTCTTTGCTCATTTGCTATATCATCATACTCAAGGACATATTTTCTTGACTCAAAGTGCAAGCTTTCTACCTTTTTTTGCGCATTTTCAACAGCTTTTGTAACCATCCTAGACTCGATACTCTCGCCCTCTTTTATACCAAGTCGCTCCATGATGTTTTTTATCTTATCGCTTCCAAAAATTCTAAGCAAGTTATCTTCTAAACTTAGATAAAACCTGCTCTCTCCAGGATCGCCTTGTCTTCCTGAACGACCTCTTAGCTGATTATCGATTCGCCTACTTTCATGTCTTTCAGTTCCTAAGATATAAAGTCCGCCAAGCTCTCTAATCTCATCACTGATTTTAATATCAACTCCACGTCCAGCCATATTTGTAGCTATCGTTACAGCGCCTTTTGCACCAGCGTCTGCGATGATTTGCGCTTCTTTTTCATGGTTTTTAGCATTTAAAACTGAGTGTGCGATTTTTTCTTTTTTAAGAAGCTCATGAAGCTTTTCACTCTTTTCAATCGAAGCAGTTCCTACTAAAACCGGCTGTCCTTTGGCATTAAGTCTTTTAATCTCTTCGATAACAGCGCCAAATTTCTCAGCTTCAGTTTTATAAATCAAGTCGTTTTGATCAACTCTTTTAACCGGCACATTTGTAGGTATAGATATAACATCAAGGCTATAAATTTGACTAAATTCAGCCGCTTCAGTCTGTGCAGTTCCTGTCATACCAGCTAGTTTTTTATAAAGTCTAAAGTAGTTTTGAAATGTTATATCAGCCAAAGTTTGGCTCTCTTCTTGAATTTTCACACCCTCTTTTGCTTCTAGTGCTTGATGAAGTCCCTCGCTAAAACGCCTTCCCTCGCTCAGCCTTCCTGTAAATTCATCAACTATGATAACTTGGTTATCTTTTACCACGTAATGCACATCTTTTTCAAAAAGGTGATTTGCTTTTAAAGCTTGATCAAGATAGTGGCTTAAAACCGCATTTTCAAGGCTATATAAGTTATCAACGCCAAAAAGCTCTTCTGCTTTAGTGATGCCTTGTTCAGTTGGTAAAATGGTTCTGTTTTTCTCATCTACAGTAAAATCTCCAGTTGGTTTTTCTTGTGGAGTTGCTGCTGGCTCGCCTCTGACTAGCTTTTTAGCTACTTCATTTGCCTTAACATATCCATCAAGAGTTCTATTTGTAGGTCCAGAGATGATAAGTGGAGTTCTTGCTTCATCGATTAAAATCGAATCCACCTCATCAACGATAACAAAGTTATGCTCTCTTTGAACCTTGTCTTCGAGTCTAAATTTCATATTATCTCGTAGATAGTCAAAGCCAAATTCGTTATTTGTCCCATAAGTTATATCAGCATCATACGCTTCTTTTCTAACACTATCGTTATACTCTCCACCTACGATTACGCCGACACTAAAGCCTAAAAAGTTATATAAAGCTCCCATATCTTTAGCATCTCTTTTTGCAAGGTAGTCATTTACCGTAACGACATGAACGCCACGCCCCGTCATAGCATTTAGCACAACTGGCAAAGTCGCAACTAGTGTTTTTCCCTCGCCTGTTTTCATCTCAGCTATTCTTCCATCATGAAGCACCATACCGCCTATTAACTGAACGTCAAAATGGCGCATATTTAAAACCCTTTTACTAGCTTCTCTAACTATAGCAAACACATCAAAAAGCACATCATCTAGGGTTTTTTTACCCTCTTGAATAAGCGATTTTAAAGTAGCAAAAGCGTTTTTTAACTCATCATCGCTCAAAGCTTCATATTTAGGTTCTAAAGCGTTGATTTGAATGACTTTTTTTGCATACTGTTTTACGATACGATCATTTTGCGTTCCAAATATCATCTTAGTAATGTTTTTTATCATTTTTTACCTTAAATTTTAAATTTAACCTAGTATTCTATCATATATTTAATTAAATTTTAGCCACTGCTTTAAAAAGTTCGCTTTTTACTATATAAATTTAGACTATATATAAATTTATAGTAAGATTTATATAAGCTATATTAAATATATTTTAAGTTTGTTTTAAACTTTATGATAGAAAATTTACTGAATTATATAAAATTTTAAAATATTAAATTTAAAAATTTCTAAAACTTTGCTCAATTTACATCATAGCCTTTATAATAACGACAATCATTTACTAAATTTAAATTCAATAACGTGAAGCTGATAAAATCGAGCTTTTAGGTATATAATACAAATTTACTCCTTTCTTAAAACAACGCATAAGAAATGACATTATAATAATTTTTTTATCAAAAAATAAGTCGCACTCTGTATAATTTAGCCCTAATTTCAAAATTAAGGATTGAAAATGCAAACTCTTGATGCAAAAAAGGCTAAATTCTTGCCACGTGGCGCAAGTATAATGTGTGATTGGTATGTCAAATCAGCAAAAAACGCTACCATAACTACTACGGATGGCAAAGAATTTATAGACTTCGCTGGCGGTATAGGCGTTTTAAACATCGGTCATAGACACGATAAAGTCGTAAAAGCGGTAAAAGAGCAGCTTGATTGCTTTACTCACACATCTTTTCAGATAAGTCCATATGAAAGTTATATCAGCCTAGCGGAGCAAATTTGCAACGTAGTCCCTATAAAAGGCGATAAAAAAGCGATATTTTTATCAACTGGCGCAGAAGCTGTCGAAAATGCCGTTAAAATCGCAAGAGCGCATACAAAAAGAAGTGGCGTTATCGCATTTACAGGAGCATTTCATGGAAGAACTATGATGACTTTAGCACTAACTGGCAAAGTAAAACCTTATAAAAACAACTTTGGCGCTATGCAATATGGCGTTTTCCACGCTCTTTATCCGAGCAAAACTCAAAACATCTCAACACAAGATGCTATTAAAAGCTTAGAGAGAATTTTTAGAAGCGACATAGCGCCTCATGATGTCGCTGCGATTATCTTTGAACCAGTTCAAGGAGAGGGTGGATTTAACGTCGCGCCAAAAGATTTTGTTGCTAAACTTAGAGAAATTTGCGATAAATTTGGAATAGTTTTAATAGCAGACGAAGTTCAATGTGGATTTGGAAGAACTGGAAAACTGTTTGCGATGGAGCATTTTAGCGAGCAAGCCGATATCATGACAATGGCAAAAAGCTTGGCTGGAGGTATGGTTTTATCTGGAGTTTGTGGAAAAGCTGAGATTATGGATAGTGTTGAGCCAGGTGGTCTTGGTGGAACATACGCTGGAAATCCACTTAGCACAGTCGCTGCTTTGGCTGTTTTGGAAGTTTTTAAAGAAGAGAAACTTTTAGATAGATCAAACAAACTAGGAGATGAGTTAAAAGAGTTTTTAAAGAGCTTAAATTTAAAAGAAGCTAGTGATATAAGAGGTCTTGGCTCTATGGTTGCGATTGAATTTGGTGATGATGAAAATCCAAATGCCACTTTTGCTAAAAAAATACAAGAAAATGCCATGAAAGATGGGCTTTTACTTTTAGTTTGTGGCGTGCATTCAAATGTCATTAGATTTTTATATCCACTAACAATCGAAGATGAAACCTTTAAAAAAGCGTTACAAATCTTTAAAAACGCAGCTATCAAAGCACAGGAATAACGATGAAAGAGCTTTTAAAACACAAAGATATCAGCTTTGAAAAAGTAGAAAATGCCATAGCAGTAACAAACCCTTATAACTTAGAAGTTCTAGCCTATGTTAAAAAAACAAGCGTTAGCGAGCTTGAAGAGATTATAAAAAGCTCGCAAATAGCGCAAAAAAATTGGCGAGAAAAGACAGCTTTGCAACGAGCTGATATTTTATATAAATGGTATGAGCTTATGAAAAAGCACAAAGAGAGCTTAGCTAAAATCATGACTTTAGAGCAAGGAAAAAGCATAAATGAAGCAAGAGGCGAGGTTGATTATAGTGCAAGTTTTATAAGATGGTTTGCCGAAGAAGCGCGCCGCGTTGATGGGGATATACTAACAAGTGTTAGAAATGATCAAAAACTTTTAGTAACAAAAGAGCCTATTGGTGTAACTGCTGCTATAACGCCTTGGAATTTTCCAAGTGCGATGATTTCAAGAAAAGCTGCTCCCGCTCTAGCAGCTGGTTGCTCGATGATACTAAAACCAGCAAGTCAAACTCCACTAAGTGCGTATGCTTTAGCAAATTTAGCTTATGAAGCCGGAGTTGATGAGAATCTTTTTGTAGTTATTAACGGTAGCGCTAGTCAGATTAGCAAATGCTTTTGCGATAGCAAGATAGTTAAAAAGATTAGCTTTACAGGCTCAACCGAAGTTGGAATGCTTTTATATGAGCAAAGTGCAAAAACTATGAAAAAACTAAGCTTAGAGCTTGGCGGAAATGCACCATTTATCGTATTTGATGATGCAAATTTAGATAAAGCGGTTGATGGCATACTAGCGAGTAAATTTAGAAACAGCGGTCAAACTTGCGTTTGCGCAAACAGAATTTATGTGCAAGAGGGAATTTATGATAAATTTTCTCAAATGATAGCCAAAGCAGTAGCAAAACTAGAAGTTGGCGATGGCTTGAAAGAGAGCACAAAACAAGGTCCACTAATCGATGAAAAAGCGGTCTTAAAAGTAGAAGAGCATATAAAAGATGCGCTAAATAAAGGTGCTAAATGCCTGCTTGGTGGCAAAACTCACAAGCTAGGCGGAACGTTTTTTGAGCCAACAGTCTTGCAAGATGTAACGCAAGATATGCTAGTAGCACAAGAAGAGACATTTGGACCACTTTGCCCTATTTTTAAATTCCAAACCGATGAAGAGGTAGTCGAGTTTGCAAACAACACCGACTTTGGACTAGCAAGCTATATCTTTACTACAAGCGTATCTAGGCAGTTTAAAATCTCACAAGCATTGGAATACGGCATGGTTGGAGTAAATACAGGAGCGATATCAAACGAAGTAGCGCCATTTGGTGGGGTTAAATTTAGTGGGCTTGGCAGAGAAGGCAGCAAATACGGCATAGATGAGTACACTCAACTAAAATACACTTGCTTAGATATAGGAGAGTAGATGTCTGATGTTTTAAAAGTCAAAAGACTACAATTTAGCGAAGGCGTGTCTATGATAGTAGGCACAAACATCGGCGCTGGGATTTTATCTCTTTCTTTTGCGGCTAGAAAAGCTGGGTATTTACCGCTTCTTTTTTGGCTTGTTTTGGTTGGAATTTTAACAACGATAACCATGCTTTATGTTGCAGAAGCAACTTTAAGAACCAAAGAACACGAGCAGCTTAGTGGGCTTTCTAAACGTTATGTTGGTGGCGTTGGCTCTTGGATAATGTTTGCTTCAGTTGCTGTAAATTCAATCGGCGCTTTGATTGCTTATATGAGTGGAAGTGGAGATTTGATGCACTCGCTTTTTGGCATAGATAAAAAGCTTGGAAGCATTTTGTTTTTTATACCAGCAGCTGGTGTTTTATGGTTTGGACTAAAGGCGATTGGTAGAGGTGAGAAGTTCGTAACGGCGGCTATGATAATACTTTTGTTAGTATTGATTGTCGCTACATTTTTAACTCCACAAACCGACTTTTCGCATATTTTTGAAGGCGATTGGGTTTATATGGTGCCAGTTTTTAACGTTGTTGTCTTTATCTACTGCGCTCAGTACATCGTACCTGAGATGGCAAGAGGTTTTGCGCATAATCCAAAACAACTCCCTAAAGCAGTAATCGCTGGTATGGGAACAACCTTTGTTTTGCTTGCTCTTGTGCCACTTTCTGTTATATCGCTAAGTGGGCTTGATAATATAACTCAAGTTGCAACTATTGGCTGGGGCGAGGCGCTTGGTAGCTGGGCGTTTTTTGTTGCGAACGGTTTTGCACTTTTTGCTATGCTTACATCTTATTGGGGACTTGGCGGAAGCTTTTTTACAAACATAGCAGATAAATTTAGTTTGCAAGTAGATAATGATATGCTTGTTAGAGCCGGAGTTCTTGTAGTTGTCGTTGTTCCACCGTTTTTCCTTGCTTATAGTGGGTTTGTTAGCTTTGTTGATGCTCTGTATTTTGTCGGGGTATTTAGTGGCGTTGTGCTTAGTATTATGCCTATTATGATTTTAAAAGGTTCAAGAAAAAAAGGCACAAACAAAGATGACATCTGGCACTGCCCAAACTGGATGACTAGTCCATTTATCTATGTAAGCATTATCGTGCTTTACTGCTTAAGCGCGGTTTATGCTATCGCTTCAAAGCTTGGATACTTGCCTGCTGGCTGGTAAAATCAAATAAAAAGTTAGATAAATTTGGAGATTTTATCTTAATCTCCAAATTTAGCCTTGTTTATCTTATAAATTTTTTAAAACATCTTCTCTTTAAATTTAAACCTTAAAAATATATAAAAATTTAAATTTGGTCTAAATTTGCTAACTTCTTATTTATTTAACCATTATCAAAAAATAATAAAATTTATCTATTTAACAAAAGCGGTTAAAATTATCCGATTTTACAAAATTTCAAAGGAAAAATATGCAAATAAGCTATAAGCTAACTAAGTTAGACTATCTAATTTATCAGCTTTATATATATGAAACCAATCCAAAAGAGAGAAAAAAAAGATTTTTTTGGCGCTCTTTATCTGTAGGAATTTGGCTTTTTGCGATTTTTTATATATCATATACTTCATCACCAACAAATGGATTTATTTTGTTTTTAGTCTTTATTTTAATGCTTTGTTTTTACCCATTTTATGTTAAATCTAGCGTTAAAAAACAGTTTAAAAAATATATACAAAAATACTTTATTAACTCCATTAACAAAGAGATAACAGCGTCTTATAAAGATAACGAAATTTGCGTATCGATACAAAAGAATAACTCTTTTAACAAATTTAGCGCAAAAGATATCAAAAAGATAGTAAAATTTGGAGATATGTTTTATATCTTTGTTGGCGAAAATACTGCGATTATAGTGCCAAATGACAGCCCAAATAATCTAGCATTTACAACCCACATAGCAAAAGCTTTAAATCTAGGCATATCAATAGAAAACAATGATAAACTAATAAGGAAATATCTATGAAAAAACTCTTTTTAACCCTGCTTTTTAGCCTAAATTTTGCCTTTGCAAACCCGCTTGAGTTTAACACTTTAAGCAGCGATTTTACACAAACAGTAACCAGTGATGGAAGTAGCATAAAATATAGTGGAAATTTTATCACGACAAAAGAGCTTGCTTTTTGGCACTACAGCACGCCAAATCTTAAAGATATCTACTTTAGCAAGACTCGCGTCGTATCTATCGAGCCCGATTTAGAGCAAGCCATACTCACAAAACTAGATCAAATTCCAAATTTAACCGCAGTTTTACAAAGCGCAAAAAAAGAAAAAGATGGAAGCTATAGCGCTAAATTTGATGATATAACATATAAAATAGAGCTAGAAAATAATCTTATTAGCAAAATAAGTTATAAAGATAAGCTTGATAATGATATAGAAATTAAGCTAAATAATGTCAAGAAAGATGAGCCTATAGATGAGAGCAAACTTGAGCCGATTATACCAAAAGGATATGATATCATCACTCAATGATATATAAGTTTTAAAATAACTTGTTGTGTAAAAATACAAATTTAGTTTGGAAATTTCTATATCAATTAGAGATTTCCAAGCGTAGAAAAATGTATTTTAAATTTATAAAAACTATTAAAAAATATGACTAAATATAGCGAAAATTGCGGTCAAATTTAAAAAACTATTTTAACTTGAACTTAAATTTTACAAGATACTGCTGGCAAAATTTTAGAATATAAATTTAGAAAATCTAGGAATTAGCGATATGTTTTTAGCTATTTACTACTATAAATTTAGATAATTTTTATTAAAATTTATGTGTATGTAATATAAAAATATTAAACTAAAAAGCTTAAAAAAGACAATTTAAGCAAAGATTTAAAATATTTTTTTAAATCACAAAACATAAATTTATAAAATTAAAACGACTACTCACTGCCATTATCTTTAAAAATTTACTTGCTTTTTTAAAAATTTATTTTCACTAAAAGCAAATCAAATTTAGCTTTAAAAGTACAAATTTAATGCAAAATATCAATAAAACGTTTAAAAACAAAAACAATCTTAAAAATTATCAAACATTTTAAAACCATAAATTTCGCAAATTAAAACTACCCTAACCTGTATTTTTAAAAGCACTAAATTTATTCAAAGTATATAAACGCCTGCTCGTTATAAAAATTTCTAACCTCATCATTTACTTTTACAACTCGGTTTATATAGCTTTCAAAGCTCTCTTTTTTGTTATAAATAATCTTTAGTTTTTTAGGATCAACCGCGCGAGAAAGCGCTACATAAAGCTGCCCATCGGTAAATATGTTGTTTAAATCACAAACCAAATTCTCTATACTCATTCCTTGCGATTTATGTATCGTTATGGCATAAGCTAGGCGTATTGGAAACTGATAGTAGCTTGCTAAAACAGTGTAGTCTAGGCTATCGCTTTCAATGGCGATTTCGGTTAAATCATAGCTATTTCGCTCTACTTCTATAATTTCTCCATTGTTTTTTTCTACTATAATCGACTCGATTTGCCCATCTTTTTTCTCTATATCTTTTATGGTTCCACTCTCGCCATTATAAAATAAAATTTTCTCATGAGTTAGCGAGTATTTATTAGTAGTAAATATAACTTTTGCACCGATTTTAAACTCAAAACTATCCACAACATTTAAATTCTTAAGCCATTTTTCAACTCTATCATCTGGTAAATTTGAGGAGTAAATTTCATAATACCCTTGTGAAATTTCGGTATCATTTGCAAGCTTTTCAAGCATAAATTTATTTAGCTCATCAGCCTCTTTGTTTCTACCAAAAAGAACGGTATTTTCGCCATTTAGCGGAATTTCACTAGAGATAAATTTAAGTATATAATTTATCGTTTTTTGGTTTAGTTTTCCAACTCTTATATGAGATAAATTCTCATAAAATTCCAAGTCATCAGTTCGTTTTGACTTTAAAATTTCTATATAAACAAACTTTGAATTTCTCCAAGAAAGAGCTGAAAAAGCGTATGTTGAGTAAAAAAGCGATCTGTTTTTCTCCTCATCTTTTTTCATAACCGGAGGAAGTTGGTAAAAATCTCCAACCACAAGTAGCTTGCCTTTAAAATTTGAATTTGCCAAACGGTAACTCACAAGATCAAAAAGCTCAGCTGAAACCATCGAAATCTCATCTATAACTATCAAGTCAGTTTTTTCTAAAATTTTCTTTAAATCACTAAGCTTTTGCTTTCGCCATTTGCTTTTATCATAACCTCTAAGCTCATCGATATTTTTACAAATTCCAAGACAAAAAAACGAGTGAAGCGTCATGCCGCCGATATTTACAGCGCTTATGCCAGTGCTTCCTAAGGCTACAACATTTTTCTTGTTATCTTTATAATGTTGCATTATATTTTGCGTTGTGTAGCTTTTGCCAACGCCGCCACCACCGGTTAAGAATACATTTGAGTTTTCTAAAATTTCAAGTATTTGGTTAATCAACAGTTATCCTATTTTTTATAGAATTATATCCAAAAATTTACATTAGGATTTGGATTTGTCAAAATTTCTTCTTTTACCGCTCATCGCACTCTTTTTTATCTCTTGCTCTACCAGACAACAAGATGCAGATTTGGACTCTTCGCAGTATCCAAACCACCTAAGTTTGCTAAATTTGGACTTAAAACAAGATGTAAATATCTTACCAGCCATAACAAATCCACTTAAATTTGATAAAAATGTTTTTCTAAAAAGATACTTTAAAGTATGGAGTAACACCAAGCCAGATACGCCTAAAAAAGATGCTTTTTGGGGACTTGAAACATATAAAAATAACAAATTTAGAACATATTACTCACCAAGCAGACGCGCTTATGGCGATGATTTTTTTAACAAAGTTAAAGAAAACGCAAACGAAAATGCCTTTGGAGCTCTATCTTTACCAGCAATTACAGTTAAAAACACATTTTTACGAAACATTCCGACACACGAGCCGATTTTTTATGACTTAAAGCTAAATCCAAGCGAAGGATATCCATTTGACTATCTTTCAAACTCAACTTTAGGCATAAACTACCCACTTTTTGTATCTCATCTAAGCAAAGATGGGGATTTTGCTTTTGTGCAAAATGACGCCGTGTGGGGCTGGGTCGATACAAGAGATGTTAAATTTATCTCAAAAGAACAAACAAATATGTTTAAAAACTCAAATTTCATAACCATTTTAAAAGATAGAACGCCCATAAAAGATAGCCATGGAAACTTCCTTTTTTACGGGCGAGTTGGGACTATTTTGATGTTTGAACGAAGCGATAAAGATAACTTTTATGGCAAAGTTTTTACTCAAAAAGGGTTAAAAAACTATCACATCTCAAAAGAAAACGCAACCATTTGGCCAGCCGTGCTAAGCGATAAAAATATAAAAAAATCCATCGCAAGCATCCTTGGCGAGCCGTATGGCTGGGGCGGATTTAGCTACTATAGAGACTGCTCGTTGTTTACTAAAGACATTATGGCTAGTTTTGGAATTTGGCTACCACGAAACTCAAAAGCACAAGCAAACGTTTATAAAAGTATAAATTTAGCCGGACTTTCAAATGATGAAAAACTTGAGATTATCAAAAAAGATGGCACGCCGTATCTAAGTGTTTTGTATATGCCAGGTCACGTTATGCTCTATACGGGCGTGGTTGATGGCAAGGTTACTATCACGCACAACGCGTGGGGAATCGGCACAAAAAGTGGTGGGCGCGCACTTATCGGACAAACTGCGATAACAACTCTTGAGATAGGAAAAGATAGAAAAGATATATCAAATGATAAGTTACTCTTATCAAGACTTACATCTATGAGCATTTTGCCAGAAGATAAAAACCAAAGCAACGAGGCAAATTTGGTTTTACAAGCACAAAGCGGTTTAAAAGATAGCAAAGCTTTAATTAACCAAAATAAATTTGAAAATGATAGCGCTAGCAAAACGCTAGAACCATCACAACAAAAGCGCACAGCAAGCGAGATTTTAAAACAGTCGTATGGTGTAAATTTAGTAGATAACAGAGTATTTTTCAAAGATAAAACAAGCTTGGAATTTGATGATAAAGTTAAAAAAAGCCAAAAAGAGCTTTTAGAAAATGGCGATATAGAGGATATGATAAACGGAACTTACCCTGCTTTTAGCCAAATTCTAGCACCAAAAAACGATATCGGACGAGTTAGAAACTATGAGTTTTTAGGTAAAATTTACGGCTCTAGCGAAGAAGAAGTAAAAGCAAATTTAGTAGATGTCGTGTGGCTAAAAAACAGCTTAAATTTAAAGCTAAAATTCAACTCAAAAAATGGCGCAGCGGCGGCACTTAGCAAAGTTAGTGATGAGCTTGATGAGCTAGTTAGTAAGGATTTGTCAAATTTAGCATTTCTGCAAGATATCGGCGGAACGTTTAAATGGCGTAAAATCGCTAAAACAAACCGCCCATCAGCCCACAGCTACGGCATCGCCATCGATATAAATGCAGCAAAAAGCAACTATTGGCAGTGGGATAAAAAGTTTAAATTCACTAACCAAATTCCACTTGCGATAGTTAAAATCTTTGAAAAACACGGTTTTATCTGGGGTGGGCGCTGGAAGCATTACGATACTATGCACTTTGAGTATCGCCCTGAATTTTTTGTCAATTAGTCGCATAAATGTAGCTTTTAAAATAAATTAAAATAAGATAAATTAAAATCTAGGTTTTTCTATAAATTTATAAAATTTTAATTTTGTAAAAATATTAATTTATTATAATCTCTTTTTTAGTGTTTGGCTTTTTTAATCTGTATTTTTTAAATCGCTATCTTTTAGAGTTAACATAATTAAAGTCGGTATATTAGGTTTTATCTATATTTGTTAAATTATGGCATAAAATTTTTAGTGAAACAACACAGAGTTTTTATGGGTTTTATTTGCGACAATTTATTACTCGCAAGATAAGTACAAGAGAAGAGTTTATATCTGCATTTGTTTGATTATCATGACAACTTTGGTTACTTATTAATACGTACTCTAAAACAAGGCATTTTAAACTCATCTTGCGTTTAGCGACATATTGCAAAATTGATTTGTTTAAGATGTAAAAAACGCTAATTATGACTCTTTTTCATCTTAGAAACTGTAGTTTCTACTTATAACATCAAAGTTAATTTTATCTAGCGTAAAATATAAATTATGTTTATAAATTTAATTTTCCTACTCTGAATTTACTGACTTTAGACCTGTTTATATGGAAATTAATAAGCTTTATTTTATTTTAAAATACCATATATTAAAATAGTATTTTAATGTTTTAGTTGTTTTGTAGCTAAAATTTGTATTAAAACACAGAAATTTTAAAAGGGATTTTTAAATAAGAAAATTTTACTTGAACAAATTTTGTATTGAAACAAATTTGAGCAAAGATTAAACAGCGGTATTCTAACCTATTTTGCTTAAACAAATTTTGTATTGAAACAATATAGCTGCTTTCATCAAGCACTTCTTCAGGATGATTTTACTTAAACAATTTTTGTATCAAAACTTGTTTTATAATTAAAATTTAGATATTTATTTTATAAAATTTATCTAGTAGAAGGTAAGAATTTGGATAAATTCTAAAAAACTTATCCAAATTTATTTTAATTTATAAAACTCCAGCCTCTTTTTTAAGATGAGCTGCATACATATCACGTAAAATCGGAACAAATTTACCAACTTTTCCACCATTTATCGGCTTTCCATCAGCCTTAATTATAGGAAGCAACATCAATGTAGCCGCACTTATAAACGCCTCATCTGCGCCATAAACCTCTTGCATACTAAAAGCTCTTTCTTCTACTTTAAGTCCAGCATCGCTTGCAAAGCCAAGTATGACCTTTCTTCTAATGCCCGGCAGTATCTCGTTACTCAAAGGTTTTGTTATCAAAACTCCATCTTTGATGATAAAAGCAGTCGAACTGCTTCCTTCAGTTACAAGCCCATTTTCCACCATAAAGCATTCAAAAGCTCCTTTTTTGTGCGCTTCGTGTTTCGCAATACATTGACCAAGAAGCGAAACAGACTTTATATCTCGCCTTTTCCACCTAATATCTTCAACGCTTACGATTTCGATACCTGTTTTTGCATAAGGGTTATTAAATATATCTTTTTGATATGCAAACGCAAAACAAGTAGGTTTAGCATTTTGTATAAAATCAAAGTCTCTCATCGCAACACCACGTGTAACTTGCGTATAAACAGCGCCCTCTTTGATGTTATTTTTCTCTATCAGTTCATAAAACATCTTCTCATACTCATCATGAGTTAGCGGAATTTCTAGCTCAATTTGCGCCAAACTTCGCTCAAATCTCTCCCAAAAATTCTTTCTATCTACAAGTTTTCCAGCTACGATTGGAACAACTTCATAAATACCATCGCCAAAGATAAAACCCCTATCAAAAGCACTAACTTTAGCCTCGTTTGCGTCCATAAATTCGCCATTTACATAGACTATGCCACTAAGTTCATTAGACATAATTTCTCTCTTTTCTTTTTAAAAATTTAACTAACATTTTAGCTAAATTTTGTTTTGTTAGTTATAAAATTTAAGCCCTATAAAGATATTTTGAGAATTTATTGGCTAAAATATGTAAAAAATTTATGGATTAAAAAATGAAAAACAAAAAACTAAAAGATGAAATCATAGATAGCATGTTTATAGTATCTAAAAAACCAGTCCTTTTTCGCGATTTGCTCGATGCAAATGTAGCGTTTAACGAAGGCATGCTTGTTGATCCTGCTAAGCTAAATTTCCGCTTTAGATACGGCAGATCTTATATCGTTTTTGGAGTTATATGTCTTGTCTTTTTGATACCTTTTATCATTATAACCCATAGTCTTTTTTTAAAAGTTGATTTTCATCTTTCTATAATCGTATCTGTTTTAATAACCGCTTTAGTTTTCATATCTTTTGATCTTTTCAAAGTTTGGGCTAGAAAAGAGCTAACGCAAAGACTTATAAAATCGGCTTGGCAAGTGCATTTTCCATACTTTGCTTATGAAAAATACTCTCAAAAAGTTGAAGAAATTTATGATGAAGCTGTAAAAAAAGAGCTTCCTAGAAGAGATTTAGAGCAGTATGTTTTGGATAGCTTGGTAAAACAAGATTAAAAATTTAGATTTTTTATCTTATCAAATTTAGAGCTGATTTTTTCTGAGTTTTCATTAAGCACGGTTGTAGCGTCTTTTAGTTTAGTTGAGTAGTTTAGTATGCTTTTGTTTTGCTCTTTAAATTTATCAAAATCTTTGGAAAGATTAAAAATCTCTTGTTTGATTGTGTTTGCATTTTTGCTTATACTTTCGTCTCTTAAAAAAGTTTTAAAAGAGTATAAAAGTGCCATTAATGTTGATGGAGACGCCATAAAAACAGCCTTTTGGTTCATATACTCAAATACTTCGCTTAAATTTGAGCATATATAAAGAAATATCGCTTCGCTTGGTATAAACATCACCGCATACTCCGTTGTTTGCGGTGGCAAAATATATTTTAAAGATATATCATCTATCTGTCTTTTCAAATCTTTTTTAAACTCTTTTTCATATATCTGCACACTTTTTTTATCATTTAAAGAGCAAGCCTCGCAAATTCTTTGATAGTTTGCAAGTGGAAATTTTGAGTCGATTGGCAAAACAAGCCCATCTTTTATCTTTAAAACCGCATCAACTATGGTGTTGTTATCAAACCTTTTTTGAAGTTCATAAAAGCTTTTGTTTTCTCCATAACTTAGCTCTAAAATTTTTGCAAGCTCAAACTCTCCGAAATTTCCCCTTAGTTTTTGGTTACTAAAAATCGAGTTTAGTCTCATAACTTCATCTTTTAAACTTTTGCTAGATTCGTTTGCATTTTCTAGTTCGTTGATTTTTTCAAGTATGTTTTTAAATTTTGTATCAAGTGAGTTTAGTCCATTACTTAAGTTGTTAGTTGTGTTTAAATTTGATGAGTTTATGCTCTCATTAAGCGTTTGATTCAAGAAAAAAAATCTATCGATAATAGCGTCATTTATATCGCTAATAGAAGCTTGGCTTTTAGAACTTTGCTCGTTTAATAAATTTTGCATATTTAAAATTTGCTGATAGAAAAAATCGCGCTGTCTTATCATCATAACAAACAAAGCCAAAACAACAAAAGCTACAAACAAAGCCAACGATATAAAGATATAGCTACTTTGCATTCCTTAATCCTCAAGCTTTATTGTGGCTGGATCAAGAATTTCGTTTTTAAATTTAATCGCTTCTATTTTTCGCTCTAGCGCTTTGTTCTCTTCTAGTAAAACCGACTGTTTGGTCTTTAAATCCTGTATATCTCTACTTATATAATAAATTTCATTTCTTATATAAATCGTAGGCACAGTTAGCACGATAATCGCCGCCATAAAAACATAGGCTAAAATCAGGTTATAAAAGGATAAATTTACCTCTTTATGTAAAGAAAGCTCATAATCATCTAAAATTTCGCTTTTTTCTATCATCTATCTATCTCAAAAATTCTTAATTTTGCGCATTTGCTTCGCGAGTTTTTACTAACTTCTTTGCTTGAAGCTGTTAGTGCCTTTTTGGTTAAAACCTTGCCTATAGCGTGGTTTCCTCCACACTCACACTTCATAACAAAATCAGGGCAAACGCACTCTTTGCTCCACTCTTTAAAAGCTTGTTTTACAAGCCTATCTTCTAGGGAGTGAAATGTTATTATAGCAATTCGCGCATTTTTTAAATTTAAATTTTTTATGCTTGTTAGTAAATTTTTAAGCTCATCTAACTCTTTGTTTACTTCGATTCTAATAGCTTGAAACACAAGCGTTGCCTTTGCTACGCCCTTGCCTCTTATGGGATTTAAACCAACTAAATTTGCTAACTCTTTTGCGCTTGTTATCTCTTTTGTTTGTCTAAACTCAACTATCTTTTGAGCTAAATTTCTTGCATCGCTAAGCTCTCCAAATTCAGAAAAAATCCTTGTTAGCTCATCTAAAGTATATGAATTTACTACGAATTTTGCATCTAAGATTTGGGTTTGATCCATTCTCATATCTAAAGTTTCGCTTTTAACAGAAAATCCACGCTCATTTTTATCAAGATGAAGCGATGAAACACCGATATCAGCGAGAATTCCTCGTATATTTTCATGCCCTATTTGTTTAATTAAATTTGAAAATGTACTTCTGTGGATTTCAACTCTATCTTTAAATTTAGCAAGCCGTTTTGAAGAGTAATCAATCGCTTCTATATCTCTATCGCAAGCAATTATTTTTATATTTTTATTTGCTTCTAAAATCGCCTCACTATGCCCGCCATATCCTAGCGTACAGTCTATGATAACGCCGTTATCTATATCTTTAAAAGCATCTATCACTTCATCAAGCAAAACTGGCGTATGAATCTCTTGCAACTTAACCTCACATTTTTAAATTTCTTAGTATAATATCACAAAAATATTTAAAAAGGTTAAATTTAGTGGATCTTCAAATTTCAATAGAGTTGCTACAAAAACTCTCTTTATCGATGTTTAGAAAAAGCTTTTTTGGAATTTTTCACGGCTCAATTTCAGCAAAAATCGCTTCAAATAAATTTATTATCAACAAAAAAAATGCTATTTTTGATGACTTGAAAAAAGAGGATTTTGTGCTTTTATATGATAAAAAAGATTATAGGTGGAATGACGCAAGTATTGATAGTGATATACATTTGCATATTTATCAAACTATTTTTGAAGCCAAATATGCAGTTTTTGCCATGCCTCCTCACACTGTTAGCTACTCTTTAAACCACGATTATATCATACCAAAAGACTATTTTGGGTATAAAAAATTTGAAAAGATTAAAATTTATGATCCAAAAAATTTCGATGATTGGTATGAAAGAGCTCCTTATGAAATTTGCAAATACCTTCAAGAGCAGAAAAAAAACTTTATCATCATACGAGGATACGGCGTTGTAGCCTATCACAGAACGCTTCAAAACCTTGCAAAAGATATAGCTCTTCTTGATAATAGCTGTAAAATTTTGCAGTATGAGAAAATTTACAATTAAATTAAATATTTTTTATAACAACTCTATTTTTACTAACAAATCTGTTAGTAAAATTTCTAAAAAAGCGCGATTATAACTTCGATTTTAAGGTAATTTAAGTTTAAATTCAGTAGAATTAAGGAATTTGTTAGTTAGTAAAAGGAAATTTATGATTAATTGGATGCAAAAGCATAAAAAGTATCTCATCCCAACCATTTGGGTAAGCACTATCGCATTTGTTGGCGCTGGTTTTGTTGGATGGGGTCAGTTTGATATGAACAGAGATAGATCAACTTCTGTTGCAAAGGTCGGTGATATGACTGTTTCGTATCAAGAATTTCAACAAAAGTATAATAATCTATATAATTATTACAACAACATCCTAGAAGGAAAAATGACTCAAGAAGAGGCAGATAAGCTACATTTAGATCAAGTTGCTTTAGTAACTGCCATAAGAGAAGCGATGAAACTAAACTATGCTAAAGATTTAGGCATAGGAGCTAGCGATGAGGATATATTAAAACACCTTATCGGCTTGCCGGAATTTCAACGAGATGGTAAATTTGATAAAGATTTATATATAAGCTCTTTGCAAAGAGTAGGCATGAAACCTGCTGATTTTGAAAAAAGCCTTAAAAATAACGTTATTTTAAACAAACTAGATAGCGCTTTAGACTTAACCGCTTCAAAAAAAGATATCGACGCTTTATCGGCTGCTTTTTTTATGCAAGATAGGCTATCTTTAGGCGTTATCAAGATGGATTTTAGCGATATAAATGCTACTTCAGATGAGATAAAAAAATTCTGGGAAGATACAAAAGATGACTATAAAACAGTTACTAGCTATGAACTTGAAACTCTTTTTATATCTCCAGACGTGACTATAGATAGCGCGGCTTTGATGGATTTTTGGGAGAAACACAAAACTTCATATATAGATAGCAACGATAAAGTAAAAGAGTTTGAAGCTGCAAAAGAAGAAGCTGCAAAAGACTTCAAACTAGAACTAACTAAAACAACAGCGCTTAAAAAGTATCTTGCGCTCAAAAAAGGTGAAATTTCAACTAACGATAAACTAACAGTTAGTCAAAACGATGAGTTTCCATTAGATGAGATACAACATCAAAAAGTTGGCGAATTTATCAAACCTTTTGAGTATAAAGATGGGTATTTAATAGTCAAAATTGATAAAGTAAATCCACCAAAAACTATGACTTTTGAACAAGCACAATCTCAAGTAAAAGAAATTTTTAAGGGCGTAAAAGCAAAAGATGAGCTAGAAAAACTAGCTAAAAAAGCTTTAGAGAATTTCTCTGGCGAAGATATCGGCTATGTATCAAGAGATACAAGAATGAGCTATAAAGACTTAAACGAAAACGAATTTAGTCAGTTTTTAAGCCAGCTATTTGATAGATCTAGTAGCAACAAAGGATATATCATAGTAGGAAATAAAGCTGTTTTATACGATATAACAGATCAAAAACTTGATAATCCTGAAAAAGAGGAGCAGTTTAAAACTGTTTTATCGCAAGAAGTAGCAAATATAAAAAACACAGAGTTAGAGCAGGATTTACTAAATTCGCTTGAAAAAAGATATAAGATAGAACAATACTATAAAGGTAATAATATTGAATAACTATATATTAGGTCTTGATATTGGCTCAGTCGATGTATCGGCAGCTATTGCAAAAGTTACAGACAAACACTTTTCTATTTGTGGTATAGGCAAATCAAAAACCTCAGGCATAAGAAAAGGTAGTATTACTAACATAGAGCGAGCAGCAAAATCCATCAGCGATGCTATATTAGAGGCTACTAAAAGTGCTGGCACAAAACCAGATAAAGTTATAGTATCTATTTCTGGTTCATATACAAAAAGCGTTAAATCTCAAGGTATAGTTAGTGTTTCAAATCAAGAAATAACTTTAAACGAAATAAAACGCGCTATGCAGTTAGCTAAAGAAAATGCTGTTTATAGCAAAGATCAAATCATCTTACATGTGTTACCATACGATTTTAAAGTAGACGGGCAAGAGCATATAGAAGACCCTATAGGAATGAGCGGCTCGCGACTTGAAGTTTGCACACACGTTATAACCGCAAATGAAAATTCTATCAAAAATTTAATCAAATCAGTAGAAATAGCTGGACTAAAGATAGATAATATGGTCTTATCTGGCTACGCATCTGCGATTTCTACATTAAATAAAGATGAAAAAGAGTTAGGAGTGGCGCTTATCGATATGGGTGGCGCAACTTGCGATATAGTGGTTCATCTTGGAAATTCGCTTAGATACAACGATGTGCTACCGATAGGCTCTTCAAGTATAACAAACGATTTATCACACGCTGTCAATACACCTTTAGCAGATGCAGAAGAGTTAAAACTAAATTATGAAAAGCTAATTTCAGAAAACACAAGAGAGCTAGAAGTTAAGACTATGGGCGAGACTAGCGCAACACATACTATAAGCTTAGATATTATAACAAATGTTATCTACGCGCGCATAGAAGAGACTTTAATGCTTCTTGCAAATAAACTAGAAGATAGTAGATATATAGATCAACTAGGCGCAGGAGTTGTCTTAACTGGCGGTATGGCAAAGCTAGATGATATAAGAAATTTAACCACAGCTATATTTGATAACATACCAGTTAGGGTTGCTAAGCCAAAAAAAGTAGCTGGATTATATGAAATTTCAGATGACCCAGCTAATGCTTGCGTGGTTGGGCTTTGCTTGTATGGCGCTGGCGAATTTACGCCTTACGAACTTGACTCAAAAGGCGAACTAAAATATGAAGATAAAAATTTAATAGACAATCAAAGGATTGAGTATATAAACTCTTATCAAGAAGAGGCGCAAACTGATAGTATAAATCAATCTGCACAAGAAAAGATTGAAGATAATACATCAGTGAAGCTTTCTACCGTTTCTAACAAAAGTGGCGAACCAAATTCGCTTAAGAAGCTATGGAACAGATTAATACAACTATTTTAACAAGGGGAAGATATGAGAGGTTTTAGCGTGGAGGAGAACAGAGGCGTTTATGGCGCACAAATGAAAGTTATCGGCGTTGGCGGCGGCGGCGGAAATATGATAAATCATATGATAAGAGAGGGATTTAACCGTATCGATCTTATCGTCGCGAACACAGACTCTCAAGCACTTGATAAATCACTAGCAAAGACAAAAATTCAACTAGGAGAGAACAAAACCAAAGGCTTAGGCGCAGGTATGGTTCCAGAAGTTGGCAAAGAAGCCGCTGAAGAGAGTTATGATGTCATAAAAGATGCCTTAGAATACTCTGATATCGTTTTTGTAGCCTCTGGTCTTGGTGGTGGAACTGGAACAGGCGCAGCACCAGTTGTAGCAAAAGCAGCCAAAGAAAACAAAGCCTTAACAATCGGCGTTGTAACAACTCCATTTAGTTTTGAAGGCAAAAAGAGATTTTCCCTTGCTCAAGCAGGCATAGAAGAGCTTAAAAAAGAGTGCGACTCGATACTAGTGATACCAAACCAAAAGCTACTTAGCTTAATCGACAAAAAAGCCGGCTTAAAAGAGAGCTTTAAAATGGTCGATGATGTCTTGGCAAGAGCGGTAAATGGCATGACTTCTATCATACTTGATTCTGGCGATAGTGATATAAACCTTGATTTCTCAGATGTTAAAAAAATTATGTCTCACAGAGGGCTAGCGCTTATGGGCGTTGGTGTTAGTGAGGGCGAAGACGCAGCAAAAGAGGCAGTTCAAGATGCTATCCAGTCGCCATTGCTTGATGATATGTCGATTAACGGTGCAATGGGTGTTTTAATCCACTTTAGAATTCATCCATCTTGCTCTTTACTTGAGATTGGTGAAGCAGTTAGTATCATAGAAGAAGCAGCTCATGATAGCGCTGATATCATCTTTGGTACGACTTCTGATGAAAATGTAGAAAACAATAGAGTTGAAGTTACACTCATAGCAACTGGATTTGAATCAACCTATAAAACTCAAAATGAGCCCATGATAGCCGATGTTCAAGAGATAAAAAGACCATATATAAATAACAGACAGCGCATACTTGAAAAAGTAAGCGGCGGCGATGATATATACGAAGAGCTTGAAAAAAAGCCATCATATCTTAGAAACAAAATGGACTAAATTTAAAAACCCCTTATAAAAAGGATGCTATTTAGGCATCCTTTTGTTATCATCTAAAACAAAACTATCAAATTTTTCTTTATAAAATCTCATATAATTTGTAGTTAAATTTAGAACTGTTAGCCAAACTATTCGATTATTTTACCGCTAAAATGTCCCAAAACTTTATCATCATATCAACTTCTAGCATAATTCATCTCTATTTATCTTTAAAAAACCACAACCTTAAAGTTTATAGACTCATCGCCATTATAAAGAGCGCCTATCTTCAAGTATATGGCTCTTTTAAAAACGTCTTTGCAAAAATCTCTTGTGTTTTTTGTTTTATTTTAAAGTATATACTCATCTAATTCTATATTTCGTATCCAAAGCTTATTTATCCCTTAAACTCTTTTTTTGGTATCAATACAACAGCTTTGCTAAACTAAGCCATCTTTTGACTCTGTATGTAAGGATATGAGTTTTTACTATCTAAGTAAATCTTTTGAATTATTATCAAATTTATCACCAAACAACTCAAGTCTTAAGCACAAAAATGCGGACTTTTTATAAGATAAAAAGTGTGGTTGTTTTCCGCATAATATCTCTTAAAGAGATTTTAAAATAACAACAAAAATTTAAAATGTATAGTTTAAAAAGCGGTAAAAGTAGAATTTAGCATAATCCGCCCCTATTTTGAGGCGGAATTTAAACGGTATTAAAACTTAAGTTTTTCTTTAACATGCGCCTCCGCCATCTCAATACTCCAAGCAGGCTCCCATACAAGATCTATCTCGCACTCATCTATACCATCAACTCTCATGCTAGCGTCCTTTACCCACGAGAGTATAAGCTCATGAAGTGGGCAAGACTTCGTAGAAAGAGTCATAGTAACAACTGCTTTTTTACCTTCAACTTTAACGTTATAAATCAAGCCCAAACTAACGATATCAAACCCTACTTCAGGATCTATTACAGTTCTAATCTCTTTATAAATTTCATCAACTTTGTTCATTTTTCACTCCAAATTTAATATATTTAAAAATATTTATCATATTTACCAGTACAAGCAAAACACTCATGCCAACCAAACCAAGCCCGACAATCTTAAGTCCAAACACATAGACCAAAACTCCAGCTACATTTAACCAAAGCGCAATATATGCTAGTTTTTTAAGTATCATATCCTCAAGCATCGGAACTTTTGTCTTGCCAACAAACGGCGCTATATAGTGATACCATATCAAAAATGGCACTATTTTATACATATGAGCAACTATAAAAGCGTATAAAAACCCAAAGCACAACAAAAACAGCGCCTCGCCAACTTTTCCAAACGCGAAAAACACAGCGCCGATAAGTAACGCAAAAAAGGCAAAAACTATATTTAAATTCCAGTATTCCCACGCTTTTCTAACTCTGTTTTTAAGTATTAAAGCTACTTGAGATATAAAGGCTAAAAAGCTTATCGCAAATAGCATATAAGCTAAGTTTAAATTTATAAATAGCATAACTAAAATCAAAACATAAACTATCAAAGCTACCTTATAAAGAGTAAATTTAACCTTATGCGATAGCGCAAACATCGGTATCAGCACACTTGAAGCGCCAAGTATAATT
This sequence comes from Campylobacter geochelonis, assembly GCF_013201685.1. NCBI lineage: Bacteria > Pseudomonadati > Campylobacterota > Epsilonproteobacteria > Campylobacterales > Campylobacteraceae > Campylobacter > Campylobacter geochelonis. Next base: position 1,374,044 of record NZ_CP053844.1, read on the forward strand.
AAGTAAATAAAACCTAAAACAAAATATACATGCAGCTTTAAAAAAAGCTCAAAGTCCAAGCTAAGGCTTCCGCTAACTATCAAAAGTAAGCAAAATCCTAAAACTATGCCAACTAGCAAGTAAATTCCAGCCAAAAGAAGCGCATAAAAAGCGTAAGTTCTAACCTTAGCATTTAAAAAGCTAAGCAGATAAGTTGTGCAAAAGTATAAAAAGCTAAGAAAAAGCACCCCGCCACCAGCGTGCATAAAGACTAAATTTCCGCTTAACATACCATAACTTAAAGCACTCGCAGATATAAAATATATAGCTAAATTTAGCAAAGAAAATTTGATAGTAAAAAACTCTTTTTCAAGTATGACCGAAGTTAACTGATACAAAGCAGCTATGATAATGCTCATTACAAAACCGGTTAAAAATATATGGAAAAATGACGCTGTTTGAAGAGATGCTGGCGCGTTAAAATCTGCAAAAACAAACCAAAAAACGCTTAAAAGTAAAAAAACAAGTCCTACTAAAAAATACCCGCCGATTAGCTTAAACGGCGGGGCAAAGGTGTTAAGTAGCATAACTTATCCGTGACAAACTTGGTTCGTGTCATAGGCTTGTAAAACCGCTCCATCTTTAAGGCTAAATTCGATTTTAACCGCACCATTATCAAGATCAGTTCTTAAATAGTCAAACTTATCCTCGATTTTCGGTATAAGTCCGGCAGGAAATTTATGATTTATCATCACGACTTTGGTGTTTTTATCTTTTACTAAATTTAGTGCAAACATCGCATTTACCATAGGTCCTGGAGGTGTGCAAGATGTTGTTTCAAAACCGATGTATTCACTACTTTCATCTGCTTTTTTATAAAACGGCACACTCGCGCCATCTACACTAAACTCTTCCCAGTTTTTAAAATTTAAGTTCATCTCTATCTCCTAATTTAATTTTATAGACCAATTATACATACAAATTTTTTTATAAATCTTGATTTGTATCAAAAAAATAATATTTTTATCACACTCGCTAAATTATTAAAATTTATTCTATAAGCGTAGCTAAAATTCGCTCTTGTTTATATACGTTATCTACATATTTACCGCCTATTTTTTTATCACAAGTTATAATTTTTAAAAAATTTAAAGGATTGTTATGAAAAACTATGATTTAGTAGTTATTGGATTTGGTAAGGCTGGAAAAACTCTAGCTTCAAAGTTTGGCGCACTTGGCAAAAAAGTCGCAGTTATAGAAAAATCGCCTCAAATGTATGGCGGAACTTGTATAAACATCGGCTGTATCCCAACTAAAAAGATGGTCGAACAGTCAAAATTCGCTAAATTTCACAGCGATAAAATGGCATATTACGCAGAGTCTGTTGCAAACAAAAATGCTCTTATAAAGGCACTTCGCGCTAAAAATTACGCTATGCTAGATGATAATGCTAACATTGATGTAATCGATGGCGTTGGTTCATTTCTTAGCGAAAAAGAAGTTAAAATCACAAAAAACGATGGCACAACTCAAGTAGTTTGCGCCCCAAATATCATCATAAACACAGGCTCGGTTGAGCAAAAACCAAACTGCCTTATAAGCTCAAATTTAGTCTACTCAAGCACACAAATCTTAGAGCTAACAACTCTTCCAAAACATCTTGTAGTTCTTGGAATGGGCTATATCGCACTCGAGTTTGCATCGCTTTTTGCAAATTTTGGTTCTAAAGTTACAATTGTCGCTAGAAAGAGTGATTTTATGCCAAAAGAAGATGAAGATGTCGCAGCTAGCGTGCTTAGCTCGCTTCAAAAACAAGGTATTGAAGTGATTTTAAGTGCAAATTTAAAAGAAATCGTTGGCGAAAAACTTACTTTTGAAAGCGCTGGCAAACTTCATACTATAGAGGCTGATGCGTTTTTAGCAGCGACTGGTCGAGTGGCAAATACCGCTGATTTAGCACTTCAAAACGCTGGAGTAAAAACTGATAAGCGTGGCAATATCATCACAAATGAATTTTTGCAAACCACAGCCGCACACATCTACGCCGTTGGCGATGTTAAGGGTGGCGAACTGTTTACTTACATCTCGCTTGATGACTATCGCATCGTATTTTCGCACCTTTGCGGCGATTCTTCACGCACGATTAACAACCGCGCAACTCACGCTTCAAGCTTGTTTTTGAACACACCTCTTTCAAGCGTTGGGCTTAAAGAAAAAGAAGCGGCTGCAAAAGGCTATGAAATAAAAGTTGCCAAACTTGCCCTATCAGGCGTGCCACGAGCAAAAATTCTATCTCATGATGATGGCTTTTTAAAAGCGATAATCGATGCTAAAAGTGGCAAAATTTTAGGCGCGGCATTTCATAGCGTTGATTCTAGCGAGATAATAAATCAAATCGCCATAGCAATGGAACTTGGTGCTACATACAAGGTATTTCAAAACCAAATTTTCACTCACCCAAGCATAAGCGAAGCGCTAAACGATCTTTTTGGTCAGTTTTAACGCATAAATTAAACAGAGCTTTTTATAAAATTTATCTATAAAATTGCTCTGTTTTTAAGTGAAATTTAACTAAATTTAGTCTTTGTTTTAAAATTAAATTTGACAAATTTAATCAATGGCTTTTTAGTTGACGTAAATTTGATAATTATAATCGGCGCGCAAAAGGCATTTGTTTTAAACAATGACTTAGCGAATTTGCTTTGATTTTCTTGCTTGAATACTTTGCTAGGTTTTGGCTTTCGTTTTTTAAGAGCAAAAACTCTTGGTGAGCGCTTAATTTGTTAATTACTATTATAATATTTTATAATGTTTTATACCACAGTTTTGTTTTTGCAGTTCTTTCTTGTGTGAGAATTTTAGTCTAAGCTATGTTCAAGCTTAGACTAAATTTTAAATTATTATATATTTAATGCTTTATTTAAGCTTATGCTAAATTCATTTTCATCTGATTGATTATAAAAAGGCAACGCTGTGATTAGGTATTCATCAGTATTAATCTTTAAACTATTTTTTTTATCTGCTATGACATGTAAAAAATCCTCTTTCCATTTATCATAATCCTTCAAGTGCAACCCTTTTGGCTCTATGAAAACCTGATATGTCAAAGAGTCGTTTTTATCTTTTTTTTTGCAAAACAACAAAAAATCAGGCTCAAACGTTCGTCCTAATCTATCATAAATTCTAACAACTCTTTCATTTCTAATCAAATAAATATCATCAAATTTTTTCTTTAAACCATTAAATCTTCTAGCAAAAAGCTCAACAAAATTCTTTTCTTCAGTAGTGCCAAAATTTGCGTCATAAGCATACCAAGGTTTATCTTTTATAAATTCTTCTTGACCATTTATTCTTTCATTATTTTTGTTTATTTTTAATTTTTTATCTATAAAAACCTTGCTTATAAGTGCTTTTTCATACTCACTAGAACCTTCAAATTTACTCAAATTTGCATTTATATCAGACTCAACTTCACTTAAAAGCTTAATTATCGCATTTAAATATTCATTATTTTTAATCTTTTCTTTGTGTATATTAATTCCGCTAAACGTGATTTCTAATCCTCCCAAATACTCATCATTTTGTATAAATTCTAAAATAGAGCTTAAATTTGGAAAAAATTTAGTGAGATTATCATGATAAAAAAATGGGTTTTTACTTAGAGCAAATCGAACTATATGCAGAGGAATTTCTTTTAAACCTACATCGATTTTAGATAAATTTGACTGCTCTTTTTGATAATTTTTCTCATCGAAAACAGCTGCAACCTTGCCGTATTCCGAACTTATCTTGAATGTGAAATTTCTTTTTTTAACATCTAAATCGGCAAAAGATTTAACATTATCATAGCTTTTTTCAATTTTTTTATTAAAAAATACAAAGGCTTTTTTATAAAACAGACTTTGTTTGAAGTCCATTTTCAACTTAAGCTCTTTGATTTGCATATCTTCTTCGTCTTCATAAATCCCACTACTAACTAGAGCTGTTTTTAACTCTGAAATATACCTACTTTCATCTTTAGCATGGTAATAAAGTTCTTCTAAAATTTTCAAATCACTATCTATATCATTATCATATTTACGCTTAAATTTATTTTCTTTGACATCTAAACTAAAAGGAAAATACCTCGCCCCTCGTCCTATAAGCTGAGCCTCACTAAGTGTTGTGTTGCCTATTCTGTCTTTATTTGCACCGCCTGTATTTTGACCTTCATAAAGTCTTACTATATCAAAAAGATTTAACACATCCCAGCCTTCATTTAACTTTTGAACTGAAAAAATAGCCCGTATAGGGTTGTTTTCATCTTCAAGCGTGTTGAGTAAAATTTGATTTTTCTCAGCTTCTTCATCATTGTTCGCACTTAAGCAGTTTTCAAACTTAAAATTTGATTTTATTCGTTTTGAAATTTCACTACTTGAAATTTGCTTTTTATCAAAAAATTTAAATGCTTTTTCTATGATTTCTATCTTATTTTGTTTTCTAAATTTATCTACTACTTTAAAGTCAAATTCATCGATAAGATTATGAAATTTTTCTTTATTATCTTGAGATTCTTTTATTGTGCTTTTGGCTTTAAATAACACAACCGGCTTTAAATTTATCCCATTCATAGTCGCAATCTCTGCTCTATATAAATTTAAAATCAAAGCTTGAATTATCCGCTCTTTTTCATCATAATTACTTTTAAAAAGATGAATTTCTTTAGAGTAACCATCAAGACGAAATTCTTTTAAATCATATTTATAAAGCACTTTATCAAGATATTTATTTTTTATATTTTCATTACTAAAATCCATAGTTGCGGTAAATTCAAGCATAATGTTTTCATAATTTGATTTATGAATTTTTTCTACTGTATTTTCCCAGCTTGGTATCAATTCATCAAAAGTTTTTTGTTTTGATTTAGTAGTTGCATTGATATGATGAGCCTCATCAGCTATCAAAACTATCTTTTTATTTTCAAAATCCTCATAAGTTATGCTATTTTCCTTTATATTGTTTAAATCCACATGAAGCCCTTGAATGGTTGTAAATTTGATATTTATATTATCCATATCACTTCCATCAAAATTTTCAATATCTTTTATAAAAATTTCTTTGTTATTTATAATAATTTTATCTTTAAAAAGATATTTCGAAGCAAATTGATTTAAAAAGTTATCCTTTGTTTTTTGGATAATATTAGTACTATTTACAAAAAATAGAAAATTTCTATAACCTTTTTCATATAAATATAAAATTATCCCCGCCATTACAAGAGTTTTGCCGCTTCCTGTTGCCATGTTAAAAAGTAGATGAACTGGTCTTTTTAAAGTTTGTTTCTTAGAAACATTAAAACCTTTTTTATATAAATACACATATCTTTTAAAAGCCTTTGTTTGATACTCTCTAATGCTAAATTTTAGATTATCTCCTATGCACTTTGGTAATTCAATCTCTGATATCAACTCATCAACAATATCGTTATTTAGACTTTCATATAAAAACTTGTCTGTCATTTTTAACCCTCATAAGTTTTATAAAAAGCTTTTGTAATCTCTTTTTCTTCATCACTACATTCAAACTCTTTGTCGTTTAATGAGCTTAAATTTACATAAAGCTGATTTTTATCTAAAATTTCACACAAATGCCTTTTTTGTTCATCCAAACTTAGTTTTTTAAACTCTACTGAATTCTCATCTTGTGCCTTAATATCAAGATTGTAATTTATAAACGACTTTTCTTTTATGTTTTGCCAAATCTCTAAAATATCATCTTTTGTTTTGGCTTTTTGGATACATTCTATGAAATTTTCATTATATTTTTTAAGTTCAAGATAGATGAAGTTTCCACCACCTTTCCATTTAACTGCTTTGCTAATGCCACCTTGTTCGCCTTCAATAACCTTTTTAAGTCTTTCTACCGCGATAGTTTCTATATAATCCATCTGTTCTATACCGATATATTGGCGATTCATCTTATGAGCAACTGTTGCAGTTGTTCCACTGCCAAGGTGAAAATCTAAGACGATGTCACTAGGTTGGGTGGCAATTTCAATAATTTCTTTAATTAATTCCTCTGGTTTTGGAGTATCAAACTCTTCTCTGTTAAAACCCAAAGCAGATAGATGATTTTTTGCAGATTTTAAGCTTCCACAATCTAACAATAAATTATTTTTTCTTTTATTGTCACCCAAAGAATAATCTTCTCGATATTTTTTTATATAAAATTTGTCATTAACAATAGTAAATTTTGATTGATTTATTATATCTTTTATAACAACTTCTCCATAAGTCCACCTCTTTCCGATAGGTGGTGTAAACTTACCTTTAGATGTATTGATTTCAAATTTCATACTTTCTCTCTTATAATCTCCTTCATCTGTTTTTAAAGGTAGTTCTAAATTATAATCTCCATGTTCATCAGTATATTTATATTCTCTTTTATAATATTCTATAATAGCTTTTATAGTATCGCTATTTTTTGCATAAAATAAAATACTTTCAGTTATAGTTCCCAAAGCTCCATCTGTATTGCTAGGGTTTCCTTTCTTTTTCCATGTTATTATAGAAATATAATTTTTCCTGCCAAAAATTTCATCAAGCAACACTTGCAAATATCCAATTTCTGGCGATTCTTTGATTGAACTAGATGTATTTGAAATTTGAACAAAAATCACACCATCATTTCTTAAAAGCTGTTTCGCTACTTCAAGGCGATTTTTCATAAATGTTAGCCAAGTAGCATGATTAAAGTTATCATTATATTTAAAGCTATCATTTCCCGTGTTATAAGGAGGATCTATATAGATGAGTTTTACTCGGTTTGCGAATTCTTTTTTAAGTGAGTGTAGAACTAAAAGGTTGTTGCCTTTTATGATTAGGTTATCAGTTATTACGCCATTTTTATTGCGATTAAATTTTCGGGGGGGGGTTGCGCCATAGCAATTATAGTTTGTGAGAACTTTTGAATCAAAAAGCTGAGTTATTTCATCACGAGCCAAAATTTCGTTAAAAAATATCTCATCTTTCTTCATCTCATCTCTGCTTGCACCACCTTCTAAAACACAATCTTTATAAGGCCAAATTAAGCTAACATCGTTTTGTTGGTTTAAAAATTTATTATTAATTGTTAAACCAATTTTGTTTTTAAATTTTGTATAGCTGTCGTCTAAATACTTTTTAGCCTCCAAAAATTGTATAAAATAATCTTGTTTAAAAACAAAAACATTATCAACTTTTACAAAGAACTCATTTTTTAACTCATCATTTTTAAGCAGTATTTCAAGTAGTTCCTTATCGTAGATTCTAGCTTTATCTATGACAACCCATTTTTTAAAATCATTTTCATCGCTTACAAAATTTGGTTCATTTTTAAGCTCGCTTATTAGTGTTTCGTAAATTTTCACGTATTTACTCCTTTTAAAATTTGCCATCATTATACCAAATTTAGCAACAAATCAAAAAAGATAAATTTCTATGCCAAATTTAAATTTAGCTAATATCTACACTTTACTTCACATACGGTATAAATTCACTGTATCCTTTCTTGACCATCTTTTCAAGCGGGATAAACTCTAAGCTAGCTCCATTTATGCAGTATCTTAGCCCACCTTTTTCTCTCAAACCGTCACTAAAAACATGTCCTAAATGGCTTCCTCCTAGCTTTGAAGTCACTTCAATTCGGCTCATTGCGTGGCTAAAATCATCATGATAGTTTAACGCATCAGTCGTTATCGGCTTAGTAAAACTTGGCCATCCACACCCAGCGTCATACTTGTCTGATGAACTAAAAAGTGGCTTTTTAGTGACGATATCAACGTAAATTCCACGCTCATTAAACTTATCATACTCGCTACTATATGCTCTTTCGGTTGCCTTTTCTTGCGTGACTTTATACTCTAGCTCGCTTAAATTTTTGCGCAAGACCTCATCGCTTGGCTTGCTAAATTTAGCTTCATCATATAGCGGCTTACTAGCTAAACTCAAATCCACATGACAATATCCACTTGGATTTTTACCCAAATAGTCTTGATGATACTCTTCGGCTACGACATAGTTTTGCAAAGGCGCTATTTCAACGGCGATTTTTTCTTTATACTTTGCTTGTTCGGCGTTAAAACTTGCTTTGATTTGCGCTATCAACTTCTCATCTATATAGTAAATCCCTGTGCGATACTGTCTTCCGATATCGTTGCCTTGGCGGTTTATCGAAAGCGGATCGATAATGCGAAAATAGTGAGCCAAAATTTCAGCCAAACTAACAACATTTTCATCAAATTTAACTCGCACAACTTCGGCATGGTCGGTTTTTCCTATCTGATAGTAACTTGTGTTTTGCGTTGTGCCATTTGCGTATCCAACCTCAGTTTCTACTACGCCTTTTATACGTTTAAAATACCCCTCACTTCCCCAAAAACATCCCCCACCAAGGTAAATTTCAACCAAATTTTGCATATAATCTCCTTTTGCTTTGTTTTCAACTAAATTTTTACTATTTTGCGCTGCATTCAAGCTTATAAAAGCTAAAATCACTATAAATTTGATAAAGCTTTTTATATTTTTCCGTGAAATTCAACCAAATTTTAGTAGCAAAAAGTAAATTTAATCTAGTTTTAATTAATTTAAGTTAGATTTAGTAAAAAATAGTTTAAAGTCGGCTTTTATTTATTAGAAATTTGAGTAAATTGCTCTTTTTCATCTTAATAAAATTTTATCTATAACTTTATTTTATAAAATAAGATTTAATTATACAAATCAATACCTTTATTATTTTAAATTTTTTAATATGTCTTCTATAAATAATTTAGCTCCAAAATACGATAAATGAAAGCCGCTATTGTATAAAGAGCCATTTTTATCGATTGTTAAACACTTGCCATCTTTGCACATTTTAGCATTCATATCTATAAATGTAACGTTTAAACCTTTTAAAGCTTTACGCACTTCTAAATCTATATTTGTAGACGGCACGGCTTGATATTCTTTCGCAAAGCTTAGCACTCCTGAATTTACCTGTCTTTTCATCTCTTTTGCTACATCATAATCCTTACCATCTTTCATAGGTCTTGGTGGCTGTAACAATATGATAGGGTTATGACCCAAAGATATCAACTTTTCTATGCTCTCTCTAAAATTTTTATAAATTTGTTCCTTTGGAACTTTTTCTTTAAACTTAGTAGTTGTTCCAGCGATATAATTTTCTACTGGCTTTTTACCATAATTAAATTGCACAAAATTTGTGCCAACCAAAACATTCAATGGCTTCATTTTTTCTATTTCAATCCATCTTAGTTTATTTATATCCGAACATTCTGGCCTAGAACCAAACCAAACACCCTCTTTTAGTAATGGACATTGCCCATAATTAAAAAATAAGCTATTTAGATTTTTTTGTTCGGATATGATACCGGTAAATACGCCTACAAACGAATCTCCGACTAATAATAAGTTTTTTCCATTATTTTTTACTTTACAAGCTGATAACGGTTTTCTTGCATTGCAAGTTTTACCATCTTGCTTAATCCTAACATACTCAGGCTCTTCGAAATATTTTAAAGCCTCTCTTACACTTTCTGGCTGTCTAAATTTATAACCATCTGTATATTTAGCGCCTTTATAAAAAGCTATAATAGAAAGAAGTAAAAATAAAAATATTAGATATTTTTTATTTCTTTTGCTTCTCCTTAATGGATTTTCAAAAAATTTATATGATAAGTAAGAAACCAAAACCATTAATAAAAACAAAATCACAAATATTTTTTTGCCTATTTCTCCATAAGCAAGCCTATAAAAAACTAGTATAGGTTGATGATATAAATACAAAGAATAAGAAATAATACCAATAAAAGTAGCAATTTTAAGAGTAGCAATTTTATAAATTAAACTATTTTCTTTTATAAAAAGTACAAATATCATAGTTCCAAACACAACCAGTAAGCTTATAAATCCAGGGTGCGCATCTGTGTCTTTAAAAAAAATCAAAGAATATATAATTATCATTAACCCAAAAGCTGATAATAAATTATCAAATTTGCTATCTTTTAACTGTTTTGATATCAAAAATACAACTCCACCGGCAAATAGTTCCCAAACTCTTGCGAACGTAGAGTAAAAGGCAAATGTATTATTTATTTTCATCAAATAAAGACAATAAAAAAATGAAATGCCAAACAAAATTATAAGTATTTGTTCAAATTGCGATGAAAAAAACTTTTTTATAGTGTAAATCACAAAAGGAAAAACCAAGTAGTATTGCCATTCAACCCCCAAACTCCACGTATGAAGTAAAATTTTATATTTACTAGAATCAGCAATATAAGAATCCTCAAACATAAAAATATAATTTGAGTAAAAAGCCAATGCTCCTTTTAATTGCTTTCTAAAATTTAATAAATCAGAAGGAATCAAATAAATATAAGCAAAAATGCAAGATAGAAATAACATCAAAAGCAAAGCTGGATAAATTCTATCAACCCTGCTTTTATAAAAAGCAAATAATGTAGGGGATTTATCTATTAGTATACCAGTAATCAAAAAGCCAGATAATACAAAAAATATATCTACCCCTAAAAATCCACCTGGTAGTAATACCCCCCCCCTAAACATTAGTTCTGCATGATAAATAATTACAGATAAAACCGCAACCGCTCTTAATCCATCAAGTTCGCTTCTATAAGCTTTATTCATAATACGCCTTGTTTTAGTAATAAATTCATATTATATCTTATTTTTATTTTATTTTATATTTTTTAGTTATATTCCTAAATATAAAGCAAAATAAAATACTTAAATTTATCCCAACTTCATTCTACTAGAGTCATCTTTTGTGGTTTAAAAAGGCTGAATTTGATGCATTTATTGAAATCTCAAAAGAGATTTTAAAGGCTAAGAGTCTTTAGGGTTTTAAAATTTTACGAAAAAGTATGATGGTTTTATAAATTAGCCAATAAAAAGCATATGATAAAGGATAAAAAATGATTAGTAAAAAACCAGCAACAATTATTTTTGTAAAAACATCTTCATTTGGGTCTACGGTCATCCAACCACACATCCATGCTGTAACGAATATTATATGTTTTAAATATTTATTTTCCATAAGTTCGATTATAGCACAAAAAGGAGATTTATGCAAAACGAAATTCTAGGTATACTTATGATATAAAACAACTAAATTTATTATTTTTAATTATATTTTATTTTAACTTCATCTTTAAGAGCGGGTAATCCCTACTAGAGCCATCTTTTGAAGTGCGTTTAAAAAACCTCAAAGCCAAATTTTTGATAAAGTCTCAAAGCTCTTGTGTTTTTCATTAACATCTATTTTATCTGCTTTTGGATCGTTTATAGCAAAGCCAAGTAACTTTGCTCCAAGTCCTCGCCCAAAAATCGCTGGCGTAAAAACAGCATTTAAACTTTTTTTATCTTTAACGGCAACAAAACCAGCTCTTAAGCCCGTATCCATCAAGCAAAATAACTCAAATTTGTTAAAATCAGTGTTATACAGCTCCTTTAATCTCTTTAAAATCATCTAAAAGTAAAAAATCGTGCGTTGCAAGAACTAAACTTTCCCAAACTTCTAAAATCTCTTGTTTATAACCATCTTGATACGAAACTATACTAAATTCGTGCATTTTAAACCCTATCGTGAAAAATTAAATTTAGAGCAAAATAAATGCTCTAAATTTAGCCCATTTCTAATGCAAAAAGTGTCTAATCCCTGTAAAATACATCGCCATGTCATGCTCGTTTGCAGCCGCTATCACATCATCATCGCGTATTGAGCCACCTGGTTGGACTATATTTTTAACCCCAACTTCGTTTGCTATATCGATACTATCGCGAAATGGAAAAAATGCCTCACTAGCTAAAGCACAACCACTAATATCAAGTCCCAAATCACGCGCTTTTGCCACAGCCGCACGAGCCGCATCAACTCTACTTGTCATACCCATACCGATTGCCACTAAGCTTGAGTTTTTGACATAAACCACGCAGTTACTCTTAGTTAAAGCTGCAACCTTCCATGCTATCTCAAGATCGGTAAATTCGGCGCTACTCGCGCTTCTAGTAGTTACACACTTAGCATTTTTAACTTCATCATCTTGGATAAAATCACGCTCTTGATAGACAAATCCACCATCGATATGTTTAAAGTCAAATTTATCATCACTTCTTACAAGAAATTTGCTCTCTTGAGTGAAAATTTTGGTTCGTTTTTTATCACTATAAACTTCTAGCGCCTCATCTGTAACATTTGCAGCGATGATAACTTCTATGAAAATTTCATGCATTTTAAGCGCAAGTTCTCTATCTAAAGTCCCATTTATCGCCACTACTCCGCCATAAGCTGAGATTGGATCGCACTTAAGCGCCTCTGTGTAGCTTTCAAACAAATTTGATTTTATAGCAAATCCACATGGGTTTGCATGTTTGCAAATCGCCACCGCAGGAGCCTCGCCAAAGCTAGTTGCAAGCATTAAAGCTCCGTTTATATCTGTCGTGTTGTTAAAACTTGCTTCGCCTTTTAGGGCTTTGAAATTTTGACTAAAGAAGTTTTCAAACTCATAAAGCGCCCCTTTTTGGTGTGGATTTTCGCCATAACGAGTGGTAAAAACTTTGGTTCCAGTTATAAACTTTTTATCACCAAAACCACCATTAAATCGCTCGTTCATATAGTTTGCTATCATAGCATCATAACTTGCTGTATGCTCATATGCTTTTATCATCAAACTTCGCCTAAAGCCCATATCAGCGCTGTTTGAGCGAAGTTTTTCAAGCACTTCATCGTAGTCTAAAATATCAGTTATGATTAACACATCGGCGAAATTTTTTGCCGCCGAACGCACCATCGCAGGTCCGCCGATATCGATGTTTTCGATAATTTCAGCAAAGTCATTAGTTCTAGCGATAGTTGCTTTAAAAGGATAAAGATTCACACAGACCAAATCAATACCGCCTATTTCAAATTCTTTTGCTTGTGCGGCGTGGCTTGAGTCATCTCTTTTGTATAAAATTCCACCATGAATTTTTGGATGAAGCGTCTTAACTCGCCCTTCAAACATCTCTGGGCTTTTTGTGTATTCGCTAACTTCAACAGCCGCTACTCCGTTATCTTTAAGCAGTTGATAAGTCCCACCAGTGCTTAAAATCTCAAACCCCAAACCAGCCAAACCCTTGGCAAACTCCACAACTCCATCTTTATCGCTAACACTGATTAATGCTCTCATTTCCCACCTTTTAGTTAAAAATAATGATTTAATTTTACTATAAATTTGGTAAAAGGCTGATAAAAATAGTTAAATATTAACAAAATTTAAATTAAATACTTAAATTCAGCAAATATAAAGATGATAAAAGAGATAATTTAAAATTATATTATTTAGCAAAATAGCAAAATATAGACTTACAAATATTAAAATATATTAAATTTAATATATTTTAAGTAACTAAATTTTATAAAATGGAGGTTGTCATGCAAAATCGCAGCTTTATCACAAAATTTATTTCTACTGTTAGTATAAGCATTGTATTATCGGCATCGCTGTTACATGCTACAACAAGCATAACAGATACAGACATTGCAAACTGGCTTGATAATGGCGAGTTTAAACCAAAAAACCCATCAAATAACGATATCTCCTTGAATATAAGCACAATTAACGGCAGAGTTTATGGTGGATATAGTCAAACAGATGAAGTTAAAGAAAACAAACTTAATATAGAAGGTGGGAAATTTAATAAATATATTTATGGTGGATATAGCAAAAATAAAGCTGCAAATTCTAATAAACTTATTATTAAAAACGCTGCAGAAACGAATAATATTCTTGGTGCTGAGAGTAAAGAAAATGCGTCAAACAACGAAGTTCATCTAATAAATAATGTGGTAACTGGAACCATCTTTGGTGCAAAAAGCGAATCAGGCGAAGTCAATAAAAATAAAGTCATTATTAGCGGTGGAAAAATCTCTAGCGTTTCTGGTGGAAAAGGCAACGCAAAAGCTAGTGAAAACAGCGTTACTATCACATCTACAACAATAAATTCTGGTGGAATCACAGGTGGTCATGCAGATAAAGGAGAATCTTTTAATAATACAGTCGAAATTATCAATTCTACATCAACGAAAGAATCATCAAAGAGCGGAATTACCGGTGGGCGTAGTTACTCTAACAATGACAGCCATGGCAATATGGTTGAAATTTCAAATACAAATATACAAAGCAAAGAAATAGAAGGTGGCAGAAGTCAAGACGGCGATGCCTATAATAATCAAATTAAAATATTTGGTAAAACTTTTATTAACCATATAGGTGATATGCAAGGCGGTAGAAGTAAAAATGGCAATGCTAATCATAATGCTGTCACGATTGAAAACGCAACTATAGAAAATAGATCTATTTATGGTGGCTACTCGTCAAATGGCAATGCTAATCATAATGCTGTCACGATCGAAAACGCAACTATAGAAAATAGATCTATTTATGGTGGCTACTCGTCAAATGGTAAGGCTAGTGGCAACACTATTATTATAGATGGCAGTAAAATCAACAGCCAAATCATAGGCTCAAGAGCTTTTTTAGATGCGACAAATAATACTATTACGATAAAAAATACTATTACGATAAAAAATACAGATTTAACAGGCTCATCTTTGATAGGCGGTATGTCGTTTGGAAATCAAAATGCCATTAGTGGCAATACGCTAAATTTGTATGCAAAAGATTTAAGCGTTGTTAGTATAAGAAATTTTGAAAATATCTATTTTTACATTCCAAAAGGCGTAAAAGCCTCAGATACAGTACTTAGCGTTAGCGATACTACTGAGACAAATTTAGAAAATACTAAAATAGGCGCTGCTGTTTTAGACTCTAAATTTAAGCTAAAACCACAAGAGCGAGTTACTCTGATAAAAACAGCCGGAAAACTTATAAAACCGCAAAATTTAGATAACCATATCAACGCTATGATTGGAGTTTCTGCTTTTAAGAAATACGACATTTATGCAGATGAAAATAGCTTGTATCTATACCAACCAAAAGATACAACACCACCAAAACCAACGATAAATCCAGCCATAAAGTCATTTTTTCAATCAAGCCTAGCTTCAACTGCTTTTATCAACTATGGCGGGGATTTGATAAATGATATGATAAATTCTAACGAAATAAAAGCAAACAACATCTTTGGTATCATAAGTGGAGTAAATGTAAAACATAAAACAGGCTCACACATAGACGCACAAGGCGTAAGCTTTGTAACTGGAGTATCAAAAACTATAGACTCACTTAGCTATGGTCTGTTTTTTGAAGCTGGAAGAGGAAGCTATGATAGCTTTGAAAACAATGTTTTTGGTAATGGCGAAAACAAATACTACGGCGGTGGAGTGCTTTTTGACTTAGAGCTTGGTAATGATTTTTATCTTGATGGCTCACTTCGTGCTGGTAAAGTTCAGTTGGATTATAAAAGTGATGATTTTATGGGAAGAGCTGAGTTTAAGCTTAAGAGAAATTACATCGGTGGGCATATTGGAGGCGGAAAAGTCTTTTTGCTAAACAGTCTTAGCAGTGTTGATGTATACACACGAGTGCTTTACTCTCGCATATTTTCTAAAAATCAAAACATTAGAGGAGATGAGTTTTACTTCGATGATATAAATTCAATCCGTTTAAAAACTGGCATAAGATATACTTATAAAACAGATGAAAATATTAACATATATGGTGGCGCGGCGTATGAGTATGAATTTAGCGCAAATGCAAAGGGCGCTAGTCTAGGTTACGACTATAGCGTAGATGAAGCCTCACTTAAAGGTGCTAGCGCTATGTTTGAGTTAGGTAGCAATATCTTTAATCAAAATGGATTTGATATCAATATAAATTTAAAAAGCTATATAGGGCAAAAAACAGGAGTAAGTGGAGGTTTAAAAGTGGAGTATAAATTTTAAAGGCTAAATTTAGCAAATGTCAATTTTTAGTAAAATTTAAATCTTAAATTTAAAGATAGACAGAACTAAACACAGCCGTATTTAGTTCATATTTATTAAATTTAATTATTTTAAATGCTAAATTTGATAAAAATATATAAATTATAAAAGGCTTAAATGTGTTAAGGCAAAAATACGTGGATTTCCAACCAAAAGCATTTCAAATTGAGATGGTATGTAAAAATAGTATCATTTTACTAGTTGGATACACTAAAACATAGATTATCAAGACAAAGTTGTATAAAAAATAGAACTCCAAAAGTATTTAATAAAAAAGTTTTATAATTGGCTTGACAAATTTAAATGGCGCTAAAAAATTTACTACTATTACTTTCTCACATATAAAAGAGAGTAGTAATTTCCGCTACTAACACGAGACAACTTATAAATTTACTCGTGGTTATGACTTTAATGATTTGAAAAATGCGATTATATAACTCAAATTTTATTAAAATAATTAATTAAAAATTATTATTATATATAAATACTTTATTTTATCTCTTCTCAAATGGTGCTAACAACTCTTGAGTTTTGCTTTAGATGGAAAATACTTAGTTTATGAACTTATCGATACTATTTTTAAAGCTCAAAAAATAGCTATAGAGATAGAAAATACTTAGTTTATGAACTTATAGATGGTAGTTGTGATGAAAATATTGATAAATTTTATAAAATTACAGTAGCTATAAAAACTCTAAAACATGTGATAAAATAACTTTTAATTTTTATATAAAATTAGCGAAAAAGATACGCCAAACATTACGCGGTATCACTTTCAATGATATTAAATTTAACTAATCATATATAATAAATATATAAGTAGTATCTATAAAATAACTTAATTAAAAATTTATTAAAAGCTAAATTCACTTTCCAAATTTAGCTTTTAGCGCCTCATAAGCTTCGTTTATCTCTTGAAGTTTTTTAGTTCCAGCTTTGATTATCTCATCATCTGCACCTTTGCCCATCAAGATATCTGGATGATATTTTTTCACAAGAGCTCTATAAGAAGTTCTAATCTCATCAAAACTAGCGCCATCTTTAAGCCCTAAAACATCATATGGAT
Organism: Campylobacter geochelonis; assembly: GCF_013201685.1. Lineage (NCBI taxonomy): Bacteria > Pseudomonadati > Campylobacterota > Epsilonproteobacteria > Campylobacterales > Campylobacteraceae > Campylobacter > Campylobacter geochelonis. Next base: position 1,391,052 of record NZ_CP053844.1, read on the forward strand.
TTTTCTTGCCAGGCTGCGTTCTAGCGTGGTTTTGATAATTTTGCTCTTGATAGTTTCTGTTTTGATATCTTTGATAATTTCTAGCTTTAAAATCTCTTTCAAATCTAGCAAATATCTCATCTTGCAGATAAGAAGGTATCTCAAAACCATCACAAATTTGAGATATCACGCGCCTTTCTTCACTAGTGAAAACGCCATCTATATAAGCTATATTTAAGAAAAAATAGACTCTTCCAACAGCGGTTTTTAAGTCAAGATTGAAGCGAGTTTTATACTCAAAAGCCATTTTAAATACATTTTTAAGATTGTCTTTTTCGTTATTATAAACTCGCCTAAGCTCTTCCCTTTGTGTGTTTGAACCGCCTATTTTAGCGGTTAAATCATCTAAAATTTCGCTTATTAAATTTGCTTCTAGCTTATTTACCCTGCCATCACTTTTTGCAACTTTAGCAAGCAAGCCAACAAGATATTTAGCCTCACTAAATTCGATATCCCTACTTTGATACTGACGTCGTGGGCGTTTTGAAACGCCACTACTAAGCATAAAAAAGATAAAAATAACAAATAAAAAGAGTAAAATCGTGCTCATATATAATAAATCGTATTCTTTAACTTACCATCTACAAGCTCGTTTTTACGCCACGAACTCTCATCATTTAGCACTATCCATCGTTGCTCTTCAGCTCTATAAAACCAGTCTTTATCGACTTGGAAGTAAATTTGAGTTCCAACCATCTCGATGATGTTTGCGATGTTATTATCGTGATAGTTGTTTGCATCAAAGTCTGTGAATGTACGTTGCCCCATCTCGGAGTAAAGCTCTGTTAAGTCTTGAAGCAAGTCATGAAGTTCATCGCTCATTTTTTTGACATGAAGCCCTATTTCGCTAGCTTCACGAAACAAAATCGGATAATCATGCGCCGGATAACCGCTATTTAACTTTTGGCTAATCGTATTGATTCTCTCTTCATCTTCAAAGTGATAACGTAAAATTTCTTTACAAATTTTTAAAGACAAAGAACTTGCTCTATCAACAGCGCCAAAAACAAGCGGATGGATATAGTTATAAAGGGATTTATAAGCATTTTCATCACCTGCTTTTTCGTTATCTTTCCATAGTTTTATAACGCGGTTTAGCTCATCCATAGAGACATTTGCAAGGTCGTTGTTTCTAGTAACTGGACTAAGTTCGTGGCGAAGCGAGGTATCAACTGAAGTTAAAAACGCCAAAGGTCCCATGATAATCTCATTTGCGCCAAGCGCCATCATAGTAGCAGCCGAAGCGCAGTTTGATGGCACAAGTGCGATTAGTTCATCACAGCAATCGCGCAAAATAGATACTATTTTAAGTGCTGCTATGCCGCTTCCACCATCTGATTTTATGTATATATAAAGCTTTTTGTATTTTTTGCCTTTAAGCTGCTCATATATCCCCATAGGATCGTTTCCACACACAGAACCAGCTGCTGAGTTATAGTATGTAATCAGTGGCGCATCAAGCTTTTTTTCTATCTCTTTTATAATATCTTGAGTCTCGCTAAACAAAATCGGTGGTTGCTTTATCTGAATTTTGCCTTGTTGCTGGACTTGCTCTTGTTCTTTGTTTTTATTAAACATTTAGCTCTCCTGTTTGACTATTTTACTAAATTCAGTGTAGTAAATTTCACGCATTTGGCATAAATCTTTACTAACATCGTTTATCTTAAATTTATCCCCGCCAACATTTCCAAGCTTAGTTACATTGAGCTTAAATTTACTAGCAAGCTCTTTAAATTTAGCCTCATCTTTAACTCCCACAACCGCGCGCGAAAAACTCTCTTCAAAAATATCTCGGTTGTCTTCGCAAGCCATTTTAAACTCGCCACCTAAATTTGACACACAACTCATCTTTGCCAAAGTCATCGCAACTCCGCCTATGCCAACAGAGTTTGCAAATTCTAAAATCTCAAGCTTGTTAGCTTCAATAACCAAATCCCAAAGCGCTCTTTCTTTTTTATAATCAATCTCAGGCAACGTTCCAGCTACAAGCTTTTCAATCACTTTCATATATAAACTTCCGCCAAATACGCCTTTTACATCGCCTATCATATAAACCGGAGTGCTTGGTTTTACAAACACGCTTGGTAAAATTTTCGCATCACTTTTTACTCCGACACTAACTATTGCTGGAGTTGGCTGAATGCTAACACCCTCTGTTTCATTATACAAGCTAACATTTCCGCTAACTACAGGTGTGTTTAGCTCACGACAAGCCTCTTTTATGCCTTCACAACCTTGCGCGAACTGCCACATAACCTCTGGATTAAGTGGATTTCCGTAATTTAAACAATCAGTTATCGCCAAAGGCGTTGCCCCACTCATAGCAACTTTTCGCCCACTAGCAGCAACTGCTAAAGCCCCGCCGATGCGTGGATTTACATAGTTCATTCTTGTATTACAGTCCATTCCCATAACAACTGCAACGCCATTTTCTTTTACTCTAATCGCAGCCGCACCAAGATTTCCTGGTTGTTTGATAGTGTTTGTACCGACATTTGCGTCATATTGGTCATAAACTAAAGATTTATTTAAGATATTAGGATCTTTTAAAAGCATATCAAAAGCTTCTTGATTACTTACTTTATCAGCGCCACAACCGCATAAATTCAAACCCTTTATCTCATCTAAATAAGCTGGTTTTTTAACAGGTCTATCTAAGATAGGAGCTGCTTCGCTTAGCGGATCGATTGGTATCTCTGCAGCTAGCTTGCCATACCAAAAAAGCTCCATCTTGCCAGTGTTTGTAACTTCTCCTATAACCTCAGCGTCCAAATCCCACTTAGCAAAAATAGCTTTTATCTTATCTTCACAACCCTTTTTAGCGCATATTAGCATTCGCTCTTGACTTTCGCTTAGCATAAGCTCGTATGGAGTCATACTGACCTCTCTCATAGGAACTTTATCAAGGTGCATTTTCATACCGCTTCCGCTTCGACCAGCCATCTCAAAACTACTAGAAGTCAGTCCAGCAGCCCCCATATCTTGTATACCGATAACATAATCAGTCTTAAATAGCTCTAAACACGCTTCCATCAAAAGTTTTTCAGCAAATGGATCTCCAACTTGCACGGTTGGGCGAAGGGATTTGTTTTCTTCATTAAAACTATCACTTGCCATAACAGCGCCACCTAAGCCATCTCGACCAGTTTTTGAACCGACATAAATCACCGGATTTCCAGTTCCTTCAGCCTTGCCATAAAAAATTTCATCACTTTTACAAATTCCAAGCGCAAAAGCATTTACCAAAATATTCCCATTAAAACTTTCATCAAAGCTTATCTCTCCACCAACTGTTGGGATTCCCATGCAGTTTCCATAGTGGGCTATCCCAGCGACGCTACCTTTTACAAGATATCTTTGGTGCTTGTTTATCTTATCATTTCCTCTAATTTCGCCAAAACGAAGCGAGTTCATATTCGCTTCAACTCTTGCACCCATCGTAAAAACATCGCGAAGTATACCGCCAACTCCAGTTGCTGCGCCTTGAAACGGCTCGATAAAGCTTGGGTGGTTATGACTTTCCATCTTAAAAACAGCTGCCATACCATCGCCGATATCGATAACTCCAGCATTTTCGCCTGGACCTTGTATGACCCATGGAGCTTTTGTAGGAAAGCCATTTAGGTATTTTTTGCTTGATTTATATGAGCAGTGTTCGCTCCACATAGCCGAAAAAATACCAAGTTCAAGTAAATTTGGATCACGACCTAAAATTTCTAGTATCTTTTCATACTCACTTTGGCTGATTTTGTGTGCTTCAATAGTCTTTTTATCCATTTCCCACCCTTAAATAAATTTATGATATTTTAATATAACTTCACTTAAGACACAGTATATTTTCTAAAATTCTACGCTGTTTTAAGATGTCTTTTTCTATCACATCGTTCTTAAAATCTTTTGAAGTTGCTGACTTTTTTATATCTTCTAAATCTCTTTCATTTATAAAAAACTCATATTTTAAGCTTTTTATTTCATTTTCGTTTTGCCCTATTTTTGCGTTGATAATAGTAGCAAACATATCCTCTTCATCGCCTAAATAGTAGTTTGTAACACTTCTTGCATCTACCTTTTTTCCTTCGTTAAATACTTTACAAACCGGCTCTTTAGCGCTATAAACTATAGTTTCAATCATACCACCACCGATTGCGTAAAATTTAATCTTTTTTAAAGTTTTCATAGTATCAATGTCGCTTTTATCGTTAAAATTCATAGACTTATTATTATTTAAATTTATAATAATTAAGCTTTGATTATCTACTCCAAATGAGTAAATTTCACCGATTTTCTCTCTTGTGTAGATACCATTTGGACGGACATTTTTTATATCTGCATAACCTAGGTAATCGCCAATTTCCGTCTTTTTTAAATCTTTTGTACTTGCAGATAACATAAAAGAAATTTCTTGAACTTTAGCGTCATTTTCTAAGTATTTTTGCCAATATTTATCATCGCTATCATCTAAACTTGGACTTAACCCACAACCAGTAAAAACCAAAATCGATAAAATCGTCAATAAAATTCTTGTCTTCATAAATACTCCTTTTAAATTGTTTTTAAATATAAAAACTACAAAATATCATACCAAAATTTATATCTTTTATGCAAATTTATTCCATAAAATCACGCTATCTAAAAGAGTTATTGTAACAACTTTTCATCATAGAATTTGTTTCGTTTACCGATTTCTTTATTTAGCTCTTCAAGTCCATATTTTTCTAGTAAAGTTGGATTGTTTTTAGTTAGATTTCGCCCCAAACCAAACTCATCAATGCTTATATTTACGCTTTGCAAAATAGTAGGAAGCATATCAAAATGACTTGCTTTGCGGTTTGTATTGATATTTTGAAAATCAGAATTTAAGAAAAGATTAAAGATTTCTCTTTTAGCATCGCTTTTAAAATATCTTTGAACCATACTGATATGATCTCCTAGCACAACAACTGCAGTATTTTTAGCAAAATTTTGAGCTAAAATCCAGTTTAAAAACTCACTAAGTTCATCATCTGTACAACGCACACTTTGAGTATAGCGATTATCATATTTTTTACAATTTGGACTAGAGTTGCCTGGAAAATGCATATTTATTGTTGAAATGTATAGCGCAAAAGGTTTGTCTAAAGTGGCTTTTTGTCTTAGTTTATCTTTGGCAATTTTATAAAGCTTATCATCTAAAATTCCCCAGCCAATATCGTTTTTAAGTCCTAAAGTTTTTAAATCAGTAATTTTAACTTTATGAGTTTTAAAAAACTCACCAGCCCCAGCAAAACTTGCATCGCTTCCTAAAAGATACTCTTGATCATATCCAAAATAATCTAGCACATCGCCAAGGCAAATAGCCTTTTCATAGCGATTTTCTTTATCAACAGATGAGAGCGGAAAAGCGCAATTGTACGATAAAAGTCCAGCTGCCGTCCAGCCAGTATTTTTAACCTGAGTATGCCCACCAAATCCATCGTGAGATGTAAAAGATAGACCTTGTTTGGCTACTTTTTTAAGATTTGGAATGATATTTTTATCATCTTCGTGGCGTAAATCATACTTTGATTCCAAACTTTCAGCATAGATTATGATTAAATTTTTAGGATTAGTTTGATTTAAATCTTTTAAATTTGGTGTTTTAAATTCTTTCTCATAAAAATCAGAATAGATAAAATTATATGTAAAAATATCATAAAAACTCATTTTATGATTTGAATACAGTAAAGAACAACACAAAAAAACTAAAGCAAATTTTAAAGAGTGTCTTCCAAAAAATCCATTAAATTTAGCCATTAAATACCATAATAAACTTACTATAAAAGCCGGTAAAAGCACCTTTTCACGAAATGAGACAATGTATTCATCAAGCGCATTTCCTAGATCGCTTACAAAGTGAAAAACCATCTGAGCAGCTGTAAAATTACCAAAATGGCGATGCGCAAAGTATGTAAGCCCTAGTAAAAATCCAGCTAAAAATACAATTAAAATTGAAGTTTTAATATATGGTTTTTTTTCTTTGATTACGGTGTTATCATTTTTTATTATTTTTTTCTCCATAAATTCATTTCATATAGTTTAGCCTCTTTTAAAAACGCGTAAAATGCGTTAATAAATGAGCCTATAAATCCTGCTCTTCCATTTAAAAAATTACGCCTTATGACGTATGATTTAAAAAAAATAGCCGGAAAAACAAAGATAAGTTTTACAAGTGATGAGCGTTTGTTTTTATTAGTCTTTTCTGTAGCTCTAAGCGTTGAATAGGCGTTAATCTTGCTAATTTGAGTTTGCAAATCTTGCGTTCCATAATCCTTAATCAACCCTTTTGCTTTTTTGCAAACTCCGCTGAATTTAATACTCTCATGCACTAATTTTTGTGGATAAAATCCAGAGTTTTTACGAAAAAACCTAATTCGCTCAATATGCTTGCCGTATTTGTGTGTAAATTTCCCAAGATAAAGTGTAGAAATTTTGACCTCAAGAGCGTCTATATCGTTGCTTTTTATAGTTTGCACGATTTCATTTTTTAACTCATCTGATAACTCTTCATCAGCATCTAAATTTAGCACCCATTCGTTGGCGCAAAGATTTTTAGCAAACTCTTTTTGCGTTGCATAGTTTTCAAAATCATGATGAAAAATTTTATCTGTATACTCTCTTGCTATTTCAAGTGTTTTATCGATACTTCCGCTATCAACGATAATAATTTCATCAAAGTCTTTAACACTTTCAAGCACTCTTTTTATATGTTTTTCTTCATCTTGAGCTATGATAAAAACAGAAGCTTTAATCATAATTTATTCCTAATTCTTGTAAATTTAAGCCAGAAATCAAAAAAGCTTTCAGTCCCTAAAACTCCAATTCTTTTAATGCTAAATTTATCATCTTTTGCCTCATAAAACCCTCGTTTTACAACAACTGCATTTGTATAACCAGCCTCTTTTGTCGCATTTATAATACGCTCATCAAATTTACCATACGGATAAGCAAAAGCAGTGCAAGCGGAGTTTGTAAGTTCTGATATTTCGATTTTTGAATATAGCAATTCAGCTTTTAAAATTTCATCATCAAGGGTTGATAAATTTTCGTGCGATAAGGTGTGTGAGCCAAATTCGATTAGCCCTGAGCTTTGCATTTGTTTGATTTGCAAATGTGTAAGCATAGGCGAAATATGGCTTGTGTTTGAGCTTTCCCAGTGGTTTGTAGTTTGGTTTGGGACAAGATAAATCGTAGCTTTAAGGTTGTATTTTTGTAAAACCTTAAAAGAGTTTGTAAAGTTATCTTCATATCCATCATCAAAAGTTATGGCAACTGACTTTGGTGGAATTTGTTCTAAACTAGCAAGCTCGCTTATCTTATAGCTAGTAAAGCCATTTTGACTAAGCCAGAGCATTTGTTTTTCAAAATCCAGCGGTTTAACTCGCCATTTATCGTGTTTTTCACCCTTATGTTCGCTTATAGAGTGATACATCAAAACCCTAGCTTTAGCATAGCTTTGTGGCATTCTCCACCAGTTATAACGAAGTGAAAAAGCAACTAACAGACAAAAAATTATAATATAAACAATCATCATTTTAACAAACTTTCATAAGCTTTTATATATTTTTGAGCCATATTTTTTATACTAAATTCATCTTTTTTGCTTTTAACTTTTGAAAATATCTCTTTAAATTTATCATAGTTTTCATAAATTTCAGTCAGTTTTAAAGCCAAACTCTCAGGCGAAGTATCAAATATAAGCTCTCTTGGTAAAATTTGCGAACAAATCCCAGTATTGGTTGAAATCATCAAAGGCGAGTAGTAAACCCCATCTATCGCCACTAGTCCATATGGTTCAAACCTAGAGGCTATGATTTGCACATCACTACTAAAAAGATAATCATTTATATTATCTACAAAGCCTTTAAGATAGACTTTTTTACTAAGATTTAGTGAGTTTATAAGAGCATTAAGTTCATCTTTTTTCTCGCCTTGACCAAATATATGACACTCAAAGTCAAAATCAACCAACGCTAAAGCATTTATCACTATATCCATACCTTTCATATCTGCAAGCCTGCCCGAGCTTATTATATAAAATTTATCACTTCTTGGAAGTTTTTTAGGTTCTTTATATGCCATGCCATTTTTTATAATAAGTGAATTTGGCGGCAAAATCTCTTTAGTATCCTCCAAAATCGCAACGCAAAGATTGGCTAGTTTATAGTTTTTCTTAACTCTTAGAGTATGTTTAGTAGCTATGATAGGAATTTTTTGCTTCATAAAAATACGCGCATGGTGCATAGCTTCTAACTCCTTTGTATTATGACAGTGGATAATGTCTGGCTTTATCTTGCTTAAAATCTTAGCAATCTTATATAAAAACAGCGGATTGTAGCGATTATGCTCAAAGTCAAAATCAACCAAATTTACATCTTTTTCAAGATATGGCGATATGTTTTGACTGCTTAGTAAAAAAACTTCGTAATTTTTACTCATCTGGTTACACAAATCAACGCAAACCTTTTCAGTCCCAGCAAACTGAACCCAATGAAGAGTGTGTAAAATTTTCATTCTATTTTTATCGCTTTTAAAATTAGAGGCTAAATTTGGTGATAATAAATTTGTATATGCTTGAATATATTTTTCACTCATTTTTTCTACACCAAACCTATCTTTTATCGGCTTTAATTTAGAAAAAATTTCTCTAAATTTATCATAGTTTTCATAAACTTCATTTAGCTTTTCAGTCAAGTTTTCCACGCTGTTTTGATATAAAAGTTCTGGCGGTAAAACATTCGCACAAACCCCAACAGGCGTTGATATCATAAGCTTTGAGTAATAAATTCCATCTATAGCAGCTAAGCAGTATGACTCAAATTCAGACGCTATTATTTGCAAATCAGCACTTGCTAAATAATCTTGTATATTATCTACAAAACCAACTATTTTAATTTTATCATTTAAATTTAACTCATCAATCAATTTTTGCAGCTCATCTTTATACTCGCCATCTCCAAAAATACTAAGTTCGTAATCAAAATTAACTTTTGAAAGCGCTTTAATAATAATATGATGACCTTTTGGTTTGCTAAGTCTTCCCTCTGATATAATGCTAAATTTATCACTTTTTTTAACCGGATTTGGTAAAATATATGGTATGCCATTTTCAATAACAGTGGAATTTTTTACTAAATTTCTATCATCACTTTCTAATAAAAATACACACAAATCAGCAATTTTAAGTCGTTTTTTAAATTTAACCATATGCTTTGTAACCACAATCTTAACAATACGATTTAAAAAAAATCTAGCATTATGTATGATTTCAACCTCTTTTACGCTGTGAGAGTGGATAATGTCTGGATTTATTTTATTGATTAATTTTGCAATTTTATATAAAAAAAATGGATTATAACGACTGTCTTTGAAACTAAATTCTATAAATTTAACATCTTTATTAAGATATTTTTTTGCCCCGCTATTTGCCAAAAGATAGACTTCATGCTCTTTTGATAAGCTATTACACAAGTCTATGCAGAGCTTTTCAGCACCGGCTAATTTGTTAAAAGTAAGAGTTTGTAAAATTCTCAAATTTTTTCTCCATTTTTATACATAAACTCTCTCCACTCATAATTTTCGCCAAAATTTAATCCAAATAGCGTTTCAAGCATAAATTTAGTTGTGCGTTTAGCATTTGCGATGTCTAACGTTCGTTCGCGTCCATGCTTAGCTATTTTGGCATATTTATCATCTTTTAAATACTCTTTTATTTTAGAAAAGCAATCTTGTGGATTATCAAAATAAACTATATCTTTTTTATATTCATAAAGCTTTTCAAAACCAGCTATTTTCGGGCTAAAAGTGCAAGTTCCACAACCTAGAAATTGCGCCATTCTATCGCTTGCTCCAAGAAGTTTTTTTGAAGTAGTGCATTCAAGCTCATCATCTCTGTTAAAATTTATCGCTATTTTTGCTTGATTTACTGCGATGTGAAAATCGTTCCCAAAAATAGCAGGATTTCCAAGACTTGCATAAATTTTATGATTTATGCCCTCTTTTTTGCAAAACTCATCAAGCAAAAGTGCAAATTTATGTCTTACATCTTCTTTATAATCTCTTGCTATATAGATAATATCGGTTGTTTTTTCTAAATTTAACTTTTTATCAAAGGCTTCATCGGAAATATTTGGGAAAAATGAAAAAATTGTATTTTTATACTTTAAAGAAAGTTTTTCTAAATTCAAAGCGTTTGCATAAAAAAATGCATCAATCAACTCAAATTTATCAAAAAAATCTTTTTTTTCTTCAAGATGATCAACATACCAAAGAGCTATTTTTAAATTTGGTAATATTTTTTTAAGTTTGATTAGTGTTTGTGGATATATTTTTTCAGCCTTACCGAGCAATAAAACATCAGCATTTATATTTTTGCAAATATCAACAAGCTTGTCATTCATCTTTTTTAATCCGCTATTTTTAAGCCCGCAAATACGCAGATTTCTCTCTACATCTCGATAACTGAATTCATAAACAAAATGTCCATTTTGAATAAGACCATGTGAAATTTTACGATCTAAACCGTAAAAAAAACTACCATTTACATTATGATTAAAAATGCCACAATGAACTATTTTTAAACTTTTCACATTAAACCTTTATAATACTTTCTAAGTTCCAAAATATAATTTTGAAATGTTAAAATTTGTTTAAATTTAGCATTAGTAGTTTTAAAAAGTTTGCTAAATTTGACTCTATTTTCATAAATTTCTTCAATCTTTAAAGCCAAATTTTCATGGTGGTAGATAAATCTTTTGTCTAGAATTTCTCCTATCCCCCCCCCTGCTAATGTAGAAATTACAATAGGCGAATAAAAAATTCCCTCCATCAAAGTTATAGGCAAGCCCTCTTTGTGCGAACTTATGACTTGTAAATGAGAATTTGCTAGGAGCTGTGGGATATCATCTTGAAAGCCTAATAAAAAAACTCTATCTTTTAATTTTAGTTTTTTTATTAGGTTTTCTAAATTCTGCCTTTCTCTTCCATCTCCGATAATCTGGAGCTTAAAAGGAAAATTTAGCTTTGCAGCTTCACTTATTAAGATATCAAAACCCTTGATTTTATCGAGTCTTCCAACCGCTGTGATAGTAAAAATATCGCTAAGTATTGGCGTGATAATCTTAGGCGATATACCAAAATACAAAACTCTACTTGGCTGATTTATCGTGCTAGCGACTTGTTTTGATACTGCGATGACATTCTTAACACGATTAAAAATTTTTCCTTTTCTGTTATTATGCTTGGTTGCAACGAGTTTTAAATTTAAAATTTTTTCTAAAACAAAGCCGATTTGCGCGGCTTTTGCACCATGAGCGTGTAAAATTTCAAACTGATTCAATCTTAAAAATTTATAAAGCTCTATATATAAAAAAATATTATATCTTTTGTCATAACTTTGATACTCAAAAACTCTAACATTTTTATCAAGCCTATCTAAAAACTCGCAGTTTTTTGGCACTATTAAAGCAACATCGTTACTTTTAGACAACTCGTTTAGAGTATCAACGACTATTTTTTCAACTCCACCATAAAATCTTGAACAAGATAAATAAGCTATTTTCATAATGTCTTTTTCCTGAATTCATCTGCATAAGCTAAGAAAACTAAAATAGTTAAATAGCTAAGAAGCTCTTTTGAACTATAAGCACCATAATCAAACTGAGTAGCTACTAAAAAATGAACTCCAACTGGTAAAAGAACAAGATTTTTACACAACTGTTTAAAAATTAAAAAAATGGTAAAAAATGAAGCCAAAAAACCAAAAATACCTGTGTAAAGAAGGATTTCAAGTGGCATATTATGAGTTGAGTTAAAATGACCATCAAATTTAACAACGCTGTCTGGTAAATTTCTAAAAGTATCAACTCCATACCCAAAAAGTGGGTTTTGCAAAAACATACTCCACGAATACTTCCATATCAGATATCTGTTGCTTGAATTTCCCTCTAAAAGCTCGTTTAATCTTGTCTTTAAGCTATCAAAACCAAACCAAAAAATAGATAAAAAAAGCAATATTACAATGATATAAATCAACAAAGCTCGTTTATCTTTTTTATCAAAACTCTTAAAATTTAGCACTAAAAAACAAACTCCAGCCGTAAAACTAGCTACCCAAGCCGATCTTGAAAAAGAAAAAATCATAAAAAATATAAAATAAATCATAAAAACTGGGCTAAGTTTTCTACTATATGAGAACAAAACAATACTGCTTGTAACAGCAAGCCCCATCATAAGCCCAGTTGCATTGCGATTTGTCAAACTTCCAGTTAAGCCCTCTTTGATATCAAAAAGCACATTAACATCGCCTAAAATTTGATAGATTGCTGTAAAAGTTAGTAAAAAAAACGACGCAAAAACAGCAGCTATAATCTCTTTTTTGCTAAAAAAACCAAGCGTGTAAAAGTATGCAAGCATAACAAACATCATCGCATATCTTACAAGAAACATCAACGTAATATGCCATGATTTTTTATCTAAAAGCTCGGGGTTTAAAAAATTTGCTACTATCATAGATAAAAAAAGAAGCCCAAACCCAAGCGCTAAATGCCTTGTTTTTTCTAAATTTTTAAGCAAAGGTTTGTAGTTTTTAGTAATGAAAATGTAGATTAAAAAATACAAGATAATAAGCGGTTGAGATATCTGATAAACGGCATTTTTAAAAGGAAGTGACATAATCCAAACAGCCACAAAAAATATAAAAAGGCACTCTTGCCAACTTTTCTTAGCTAAATAATTTTTTAAATTTAATACAGCCAAATTCATAAGATTTCTTTAATTACTAAATTTAACTCAAATTCTACTTGTTTAAACCGATTTTTCATCTACTTCTACCCTTTTTTATCTTTAGGATAAAGCTAAGAATTCCTTGCCTGCCGCTTATCATAATGCGCGGAATTTCAAACTTTGAGTAACGTGGAGTGAAAACACTATTAACAGTTGTAGTTGCGCAACTAAATTTGGACTTTTCCACGCACTTAACGCTATCATTATCAAAAAACCCAAAAGGATATGCAAAAGCAGTGCAGTTTATGCCAAATTTAGCTTCAAACTCGAGCTTTGATTGATTTATCTGATGGAATTTCTCATCACTATTAAGAGATGGTAAATTAGCATGATTTAACGTATGTGAACCGATCTCGATAATTTCACTTTTTAAAAGTTGGATAATATCATCATCGCTTAACATCTCTTCGCTATTTAGCTCATCACTTTTTTTGTTTAAATCCTTATCGGTTGCCCAACTTCCATCAAAGCGGTTATTTACTATAAAAATTGTTGCTTTAAAGCCGTATTTTTGCAAAAGTGGTAAGGCATTTGTAAAATTATCTTTATACCCATCATCAAACGTGATAACAACTGATTTTAACGGTATTTTTTCAAGCAAAATAAGTTCGCTAAGAGTGTAGCTTGAAAATCCGTTTTTTTTAAGCCAACAAAGTTGTTTTTCAAACTCATTTGGTTTAACTCGTAAGCGGTTAAATTTACTTTTATTTTTTGGCAAATGTCTACTTATCATATGATACATCAAAACTCTTGGATACTCGTATGATATATTTTTAGCCCACCATGCAAAGCGGAATGAAAAAATGATAAATCCAATAATAAGTAAAATTAATATATAAATCATACTAAACTTTCATAAATTTTCATAGTATTATTTGCCATATTCTCTAAGCTAAAATTTTCTTTTATATAACCAAATCCATCGAATTTAAGCTCTTTGGCAAGTTTTATTCTCTCGCTTAATTCTTTTTCATTTCCAACTTCGAAAAAATAGCCATTAACACCATCTTTTATAATGTCTTTAACTCCGCCATGATTACTAGCAACCACTGGAGTTCCTATACTTAAGGCTTCAGCTACGCTTCTACCAAAGCTCTCTGGCTTTTTGGAGCTACTTACTAAAACATCGCAAATTTGATAAATTTCTGCTATTTTTGAAGTCGAGCCCGCAAAAATAATATTTTTTTCTAAATTTAAGCTTTTAACAAGCTCTTTTAAAGAGTTTAAATACTCCATTTTATCTTGTCTTGCATCCCCGACTATTAGCCCAACAACTTCATTAAAATCAGTTTTTAAAAGCGCTATCGCTTTGATAAAACTCTCAATATCTTTAAGCTGTGTTATTCGCCCAACCAATCCAATTATAAATTTATCATTGATATCAAAGCTATTTTTATAAGTTTTTATAAACTCAAAATCTAATTTATCTGGCGAAAATTCATCTAAATTTACACCTCTTGCTATAACCTTTAAATCCTTTTCATTAATACTATAATTTTTGATAAGATACTCTTTTATGGCATTGCTTACACAAATGGTGCAATCAAATTTAGTCATAATTTTACTATAAAAATTTACACTGTTAAACCCATGCACGGTCGCAACTGTTGGGATTTTAAGCTCTTTGTTTGCAAAGTATACAAGCCATGCTGGAACTCTGCTTCTTATGTGAATAACATCTGGATTAATCTGTTTTAAAAGCTTTTTTAGCTTTCGTATTCGCCAAAAAAAAGTTAAAATGTTTTTAGAGCAAACATCAAATTTATAATGCTTTGAGCCTTCATTTTCTAAATTTAGCACAAGTTTTCCGCCATTACTTATAACTATACTTTCATGACCATTTTTAACAAGCTCTTTTGCTAATTCAACACTTCCGCGCTCCACGCCACCTAAATTTAGCTCTGGTAAAATTTGAATTATTCTCACAGACTAAGCCTTTTTATAGTCTGCTTTATATCGAATTTGGCTGTTTTTTTCACGCTTTTATCATAAATATGAATCAGTCCTAAATTCTCTAAATTTTCTAAAAATCTATCAAATTTAGTATTTTTTTCTTTACTTTTTAGTTTTAAAACTTGCACGCTTGCCTTTCCAAAACTTACAGCTTCACTTATCATAGAAGTTGAGTCGCTTGTTATAAATATATATTCGCAAGTTGTTAAAAAATCATAGATTGGATTGATTTGCTTTTGTGAGTATATGACTTTGAAATCAAACTCTTCTTGTTTTAAAAATTCTTCAACATTTTTTGGAGTTCTAGGCGAAGTTGTAATGAGAATTTCATACTCTTTGAAACTATTTTTAAGCTCAAGAATTGTGTTTTTAATCTCTCTTTCATCCATTTTATAATGCTTGCTATCCCCTCCGATAACAATCCCGATTGCTTTTTTAGTTGGCGAAAAGTAGTGCTTTTCTTCAAGACAAGTTAAATTTATAGGTATTAAGATGGCATTTTTTGGCGCATTTTTAGCATCGTGCTCCATAGCAAAAACTATATCAAAGCCAGTTTTATAGCCACTTGGCGACATCATAGCCACACTTTTTGCATTAAATTTACAAGAAAAATACTTAAGTGGATAGTAGGTTGTGCTTCCAGCTGAGACTATAAAGTCAAATTTAGAGTTTTCATCAAGCTCTTTAGACTTAAAAATCTTTATCCAAATACCTAAAAATGCTAACACATAAGATAAAGTTTTTAAAAATTTATTCGCATAAGAAACGCGCAGTATCTCATACTCACACTCAAAATATTTGCAAAATGCGATAGACTGGCTTTCATGACCTTTTCGCCCATCACTTAAAATAAGAGCATTTTTTAGCTTTGTTTGCATTAGTCCATTTTCCAGCGATTATGCATCCAAAACCACTGTTCTGGTGATTTTCTAATAACTCGCTCATATATGTTATTACAAATTTGAACTATATCTTTTACATCTTTGTCTTTATCACCACTTAAAGCAATCTTTGGAAACTCTTCTAAAATAATCTCATATTTACCATTTTCAAGGCGTCTTGTAAAAAATGGAACTATTTTTGGGTTATACTTCATGTAAAGCGAGCCAATAGTTTTAACAGTATGGCACTCTCTCCCAAAAAATGGTATCAAAACACTATTTGCACCAGATGCTTTTAAATCTGTTAAAATACCGATTATCCCGCCTTTTTTAAGATGTTTTACGATTTTACTCATAGCCTCATGTTTGTATGCTAGTTCATTATCATACATTGCTCTAAAAGGGGATGTGATATTTTCTTCTATTAAGGCGTTATTTCCCTCTCTTGATATAACAAGTTGAGGAAAACCAAGCTTTGCTACATATTTTGAAGCTATCTCCCAATTTCCAAAATGAGCGGTAAAAAATATAATTCCATTTTGAGAGTCTTTCATAATCTCTCTTATCTCTTTTTCATACTCAAAAGGCTTATCAAACAAACTATCGATATCTATTTTGTTATTGATTAGCAAAAAGCATTCAACACTACATCTTGTAATAGATCTAAAGCTATCTTTTGCTATCTTTTCTATCTCATCATCGCTTAAGTCTTTAAAAGCGGCTTTTAAATTACTAATAGCTATTTTTTTTCTTGATTTAAGCAAAGAGAACATAATCAATCCTAGCTTATCAAAAAACCAATATATAAACGATACTGGCGCGAATTTAACAAATTTCATAAGCAATAAAACTAAAAAATATTCAATTTTCTCTTTCAAAACTAAAGCCTTAATAAAATTTTATATATTCTACTAAATTTTAGCTTAATTTACTACTTACCAAGGCAAAAGTGCGAAAACATCGCATCAAGAATTTCGCTTCTTTCATAAGGTTTAGTTATGCTAGAAATTTCAGTTATGGCTAAATTTAGCTCATAAGTAAAAAACTCCAACAAGCTCTCTTCTAAAAGATTATTTGCCCTTAAAATCGCCTCTTTAGCATTTTTACAAGCTTGAATTTGCCTGTTTGAGCTAAGCATAATACCATCATAATTTTTAGTATCAAGATAAGTTTTAAGCTCGCAAAGTATCAAATTTGAGCTATTTTTAGCTGAAATTTGAAGTGAGTTATCTAAATTTAGTTCAAATTTAGCAGGTAAATCGCATTTATTTAGCACATATATGATTTTTTTATCACTGTTTTTACAAATTTCTAAGATTTTTCTATCTTCATCATCAACCACTCGGCTATTATCAAAAACAGCAAGTATGATATCAGCCTCTTTTGTCGCTTTTATAGAGTTTTCTATGCCGATTTTTTCTATATTTGAAACTCCATCGCGAATGCCGGCTGTATCGATTATGCGAACTAAATGAGTTCCAACTTGTAAACTCTCTTCAATCCTATCTCTTGTAGTTCCAGCTTCATCACTGATAATAGCTCTATCATAGTGCAAAAGTGCGTTTAAAATGGAGCTTTTGCCAACATTTGGCTTACCGATAATAGCGATTTTAAAACCTTCGATTAAGCCTTTTCTCTGCTCGCTAACTTCAACGATAGAAGATAATTTTTGATAATTCTCTTCAAGCATAGCCTTAGTTTGCTCTAAAATTCCACTTGGCAAGTCATCATCAGCATAATCAATGCAAGTTTCAACATAAGCTAGCGTTTTTACAAGTTCATCTCGAAGAGAGTTCACATACTCGCTTAACTCGCCATGCATTAAACGCGCTAAAACCCTAGCTCCATCTTCGCTTCTTGAAGTAATCAACGCTTGAATACTCTCAGCCTTAGCCAAATCCATCTTATCGTTTAAAAAAGCTCGTTTGCTAAATTCCCCTGGTTGAGCGATTCTAGCGCCAAGTTTTATAAGTTCTTCAGTTATTAAATTTGATATAACAAATCCACCATGAGTTTGAAACTCGACTATATCCTCTCCGGTAAAGCTAAATGGTGATTTAAAATATATAACTATCCCCTCATCGATAAAATCACCATCTTTTGAGTAAATTTTAGAAAATGTTGCGTAGCGTGGGGCTAAATCTTTGCTTTTTATAAGTTTTTTAGCAAGGCTTAAAGCATCTTTGCCGCTTAGCCTTACTATGGATATAGAGCCGATACCATGAGCTGTGGCAACGGCTACGATTGTGTCAGTCATTGCTCTTTTTAGACTCGCTAACTACGATAAATTTACCATGGCGCGAGGAGCGAATTCCTACATATTTATCTGGAAATTCATATCTTAGCTGATCGAGTGCAATTTTAACTAAAATTCCATCAAGTGGTTTAGTTTGCGCTTTGCCATTTTCTTTAACCTTAGCGATGATATCTTGCAGATACTGAGTTATCATCTCCTCTTGATTTTTAAGAAATTCTGATATTTCAAGGCGGATTGATAAGCCAAATTTTAAATTTATCCAATTATGAAGCAGATATGAAAACGCTTTATATCGGTATCCTTCTTTTCCTATTAAAAGTGCGGCATCTTTTCCATCAAGCTTGATAAATACTGTATCATGCTCAAATTTAGCCACAGTTATAGTATCAATCTCAAAGCAATTTCCGCTAAAAAGCTTCTTAAGCCCATCTTCGATTTGTGGTATAGCGCTATTTATATCAACTTTTGGCTTTGGTTCTAGCGCAGTTTTTGGCTTTTGTTGAACTTTTTTAGCTTTTTTATTAGCCGCTTTATCTTTGTTTTCATCTTTTTTAGCAAGATTTTTTTGCTCTGGTTTAGCTTCTGCTTTTTTGCTTAAATTTTGGCTGCTATCATCTTTAGAAAAAGCTTTTTGACTATGTTTTTTCTCATTTTTAGCTTGTTCGCTCTTAATGCTTTCGCTTTTTTTATGCTCATTTGGCTTTGCGTCTACGTGTTTTTGCTCTTGTTGTCTTGGCTCTTTTTTTGGTTTTGACTCTTGCTTTTGGCTATGTTTTTTATAAATTTCTTTTTCTGATCTAGCCTCGATAATAGCGCTTTTTTTAAAAAATCCAAAAAGTCCTTTACTAGGATGTTGGATAACTTTTATATCAAGATCGACAACAGAGCATCCAATCTCTTGAGATGCTTTTGTTATCGCTTCTTGAAGTGTTGTTGCTTCAATTTTCATGATGATTTTTTCTCCAAAATAACTGCCTCTTTTTGCTTTTTAAATATCTTATTGACTATAACTTGCTGTATTACAGAAAGTATGTTGTTTACACACCAGTATAGCGTTAGACCTGCTGGGAATGTTATGAAGAAAAATGTAAAAATAAGAGGTAAAAATTTCATAATTTTTTCTTGCATTGGATCTGTAAATGTTGTTGGAGTAAGACGTTGTTGTAAAAACATCGAAGCACCCATTATAATAGGCAAGATGAAATATGGATCTTTAATAGCTAAATCATGTATCCAAAGTATCCATGGCGCACCTTGCAGTTCAATAGCATTTAAAAGAACTCGATAAATCGCGAAAAATACTGGAATTTGAAGTAGTATCGGAAGACATCCACCCATAGGATTTGCCCCATGCTTGCGGTATAAATCCATCATTTGAGCTTGCATTTTTTGCGGTTCACCTTTATACTTGGCTTGCAACTCTTTTATCTTTGGCGCTAAATCTTTCATCTTGTTCATAGAAACCATACCTTTGTATGTCAAAGGGAAAAGCACAACTCTTATAACAATAGTTAAAAGCACAATCGCCCATCCCCAGTTTCCAGTAAATCCATGAAGCCATGAAAGGAACGAAAACATCGGTTTTGCAATAAATGTAAACCAACCATACTCGATGATATCGGTAAGTTGTGGGTTTATACTAGCTAGAAGTTTTTGATTTTTTGGACCTATGAAGCCATTTGTTTTAAAATCTCCATTTGATGATACAAAAAGCTGATTGATTTCATTTTTATCTTCAGATAAAACGACATTTAGCGAGTTATCAAAGCTATAAAACAAAGTTGAGTAGTATCTGTCAAAAACAGCCGCTATGTTTGCGTTTGAAAAGCTCTGACCGCCTTTTTCCACTCCGCCATCTTTTATGATATCTAAACTCTCATCGCTTTGTCTAATCAACGCTCCATGCACCGTATAGCCATCTACTGCGATATTTGGACGCATACCAGGAGTTATGAAGTATTTTGCCTCTTTGCTTAGTTTTATATCAAGCTCGTAGTTGCCTTTTGGATAGAATTTAATAGTTTTTGTAACAACTAAATCGCCTAAATCTTGAGTCAAAACGACACTTTTTTCACCGGTTGTTAAATCTATACTTGAAACAGAGGCTTTATATGGAGTTGAAAATGCTTTTTGGTTTAAGCTAGCATCGCTAAATCTCATCTCTAAAGGCATAGGCGAAAAAGTTGGATCAACTAAATTTATAGCATCGCCTTTTTCGTTTTTATATATCGCTTCATCTAATTTAAACGAATTTATACGCCCTAAATCATCGATAGTTGCATGAAAAGTATCGCCTTTGATAGTTAATATATCTTTTTGAGTATTAACAGTAGGTGCGACATTTGTTACATCTTTTGAAGTTGAAGTTGTAGATGGGGCTTGGTTTTGCTCTACGGTTGCGGTTTGGTTTGTATCTATTTGTGGTCTAAGTTTTGATAGATAAAAATGATCATAACCTATAAAAAAAACAAACGCCAAAAGCGTCGCTATAATCACTCTCTTTTGCATTGAAAGATTTTCCACTTATTTTTCCTTTTTGAAATCTAACGATTTGATTATATAAAAATTACCATTTTTAAAAGGTATAAACCAAAATTTAGGTCTGATTACCCTTTGACTAGAAAAAATGTCTGTCTTAGAAAAGCTCTTTTTAGTAACAGGATAGTCAATCCCACCTTTAAAGAGCTGATTACATCTAAGAATTCTAAAAAAAGTTGCAAAAAATGCTCTAAAAAACGAGCTGTTTTTAAAGTGCCAAACCGCATACTCCGAACAAGTTGGATAGTAGCGGCAGGATTTTGGAAGGGCGGGAGATATATAAATTTGATAAATTTTTATAAGTTTAAGAGAGAGTTTTTTCACTTTAAAATATCCATTTTTCTAAACGACCATCTTAAATTTTTCTCTATTGCGCCAAATTTCATCTCATTTATCCCAGCTTTCGTTATGATAACAAAGCTTCCAGATTTTAGCTCGTTTTTAATGTTTAAAAAAGCAGCCTTAATAAGCCTTTTAGCACGATTTCTAATGACCGCTTTTCCTATTTTTTTGCTAGCTACAACTGCAAATTTTTTTTGCTCAGAAGCTAAAAAATAAACAACAGCACATTCGCAATGCCATTTTTTCGCCTCATCGTAAATTTTTTTAAACTCTTTTGCTTCATTTATCGAAGCAAATTTACCTAAGCTGCCAATCTGCTTCTACCTTTTGCACGTCTAGCGTTTATAACTTTACGACCATTTTTAGTCTTCATTCTAAGGCGAAAACCGTGTGTTCTCTTCTTAGGAGTCTTGTGTGGTTGATATGTTCTTTTCATGGATTTCCTTTTTTATAAAATATACAGAACGATGATTTTATCTTAAATTTACTTAAAAGCTTTTTAATATCATACAATTTTTAAATTTAACAAATTTATTTTCATCTTTAAAACTTTTTGACATACTTTAACAAAAATGAGCTTTTCTAATCATTTATCATTTTAATGTATACTTCTTGCTTCATTTTGCTAAAAAGGAACTTTATGAGCAGAGTTTTAAACATATATCTATTTTTACTAGCCGCATTGATTGGTATCGAAATCAGCGTTGGCGCGCTGGTTGCTCCAGTTATATTTTTCCCAGCTAGTATCATCGGCGAAGGAATTTTGACGCACTTTCAAAGCGGACAACTGATGACTCAAATTTTTCTTAAATTTAACAACATTCTTTTTACAATCGCCGTTATATCTATAATCTATGAAATTTTAAATTTCATAACAGCAAAAAACGAGAGCTTTAATTTCAAATTTTCAACCTTAATGCTATCTTTGATAAATTTGGTTTTAAGTGCTGCTTTTGTCTTTTATTTCACCGACTATATCGTTGATGCGCAGAATTTAGGAGTAGTCGCAACGCAAAACGAAGCGTTCGCACAAATTCACAAAACTAGCGAATGGTGTATGAAAATCATGATGGTAGCGCAGTTTATACTATTTTTTATGAGATTTCCAAGAGCAGCAAAAGAACAAGCGTAAAAGTAGTTTAAGAAATGAAAGTTCGAATTTATTACGAAGATACCGACGCTGGCGGAATAGTATACCACGCAAACTACATAAAATTCTGCGAGCGAGCAAGAAGCGAGATGTTTTTTAACTCAAGCGTTGCACCTTTTACGCCAAATAGGCATTTTGTCGTAACAACAATGGAGGCTAAATTTATAAAACCAGCATTTTTAGGGGATTTACTAGAGATAAAAACTTCTATAAAAAGTGCAAAAAAAGCAAGTGCGATTTTACATCAAGAAATTTATAAAGTTGGTAGTTTAAATGCCACTTGCGCGCCTCAACTTATCTTTCAAGCCGATATCACGGTTGCATTTTTAGTAGATAAAAAACTAGCTAAAATGGACGATGAGATAGTTGAATTTATGAAAAGTAAGCAAGAAAATTAAAAATTAACTACAACTGTTATGAAAATATGCAAATTTAGAAAAATTAAATTAAGTGATTTGAAACAAGCAGACATTAAATTTTAATAAAAGATTAACTATACAAATTCACGCCTTAAAATTTTTAAGATATTACTCATAAAAACTAACTCTTAAGCAAAAGCCGACACAAATTTCTACTAGCTTTTGTCGCGCTAAATTTATAGTGTTATTTAAACAAAATCACTATAAGAATTATAAGCAAAAAATATAAAATAAAATTTGATATTTGTATTTTAAGAGCATTTCCACAAAACAACAATTTAAATTTTCTAACCAAATAAAGTTTAAAGAGCTATAAAAGCTCTTTAATTCGCACTTTATCTGTAAATTTTAACAACATCAACGCATAAAATATCTTAAATTTACATACTAAATTTTACCAAAACAGATTCATAAAAAACTTTTGCTAAGAAACCAAACCAAATCTTAAGCGCTATAGGTCGATTTTCTAGCATTAGGCTTTAAAACCTTATCGGCTCATCACTTAGCATAGCTTTATCAAACGTATTAAAATCAGCATATTCAAGTATAGTTCCATAAGCACTATTAATGCCAACCAAGCTTTTTACAAAAGCAACGTGGTTATCATTGCAAATAGCTTTTTACAAATCAGCAAAAGAGCTATCTAAACTCAGCTTTAAATTTAAAAATTTAGTTGAGATCATCTCTTCTAATTTTGCATTATCTTCCATAAGCTTTGGTAAATACTTATCAACCATAGCTTCTATCTTCGCTCGTTTCATGTTTGATTTTTTTAAGGATGAAAACATAACAAAGAAAGAATTTATCGAAGCTTCTATAGCTTTAGTTCCAAGAACAACTGCTATAGCTCCAACAACAATCACTATAAAAGAAGATAGGTATTCTGCAGTTGTAGGACCTACCATTGAAGCAAAAAAAGCTTCTAATTGTTTTTCATAAACATTAGCCAATATAACAATAGACGCCGAAAAAATGGCTTTTATTATAGTAGAAAGTAGATCTTCAAAACTATTTACTTTACCAGTAATAAAATCATAAAATGCATTATAAATAGATTTTGCTGAATCTCTAACACTTTTCCATATAGATGTTACCATTCTTGAAAAAGATTTAAATACCTGAGATACGATTCCCATCAACACTTCTAATGCGCCATAAGAACTGCCTCTGATAAATCCATCTTTTTTAAAAGAAGCCATAGCTTTTTTTATAAGTCTTTTTATCCTATCTAACGCACTTATTTTTTCGCCATTCTCGCTTAAGGCATCTTTTATCTCATATATAGCTCCGTTTACTAAAGTAGACAAAGCAACCATAGCTCCATCAGAAAGTCCAGCTTGAACCATGTGCCCAGTAGCAACAGCAGTTTGTACTGCAACAGCTGTTGTTTTTGGATTTTCACACATACTTCTCCAAATAAAATTTTGCTCTTTTTTTAACTTTTCTTTTACATCTTGGGCTGCTTTTTTCTTATCTTCTGGTGTATTTGGGTCATTGATTATCTTATCTAACTCATTTATATGTTTTTGATAGTCATCGCGCGGAACTTTAAACTGGTCAACTTCACTATATTTACGGACATAGTTTCCATTTTCATCTTTTTTATAAACAATATTACCATTTTCATCTTTTACGTTTTTACCATTTTCATCTTTTAATGGAACTTTTTTAAGCATGCTATCGACATTTTTTACAACTTTATGTTGAGCTGTTGTCTTGCCGTTATCTTTGCTGATTTTAATCGTATCGGTCGTTTCATCATTAGCATTATATTCTTTAGCTAATTTTGATATTACACTATTTTTATCTTTCATCTGCTCTAATTCATCAGTGTAATTCTGCAATACATGCTCATATTTTTTTCTATCTTTTGGACTTAAATTTTCTGGCTTTTTACCATCTTCAATCATTCCAGCTACTGTTTTTAAGTCGGCTATCTCATCGGTTCTATAGGTTTTAGCGCCAGTATCAAACAGGCTATCTTTTATATTTGAGCTGCCTACTTCTAATGGTTCAAACATATAACCACTGTATGCATTTTTGCCCTTTTCTTTGGCTTCTTTTTGCATTTTTGCTTTTTCTTCATCGCTTTTTCCTTCAAATTCGGCTTTTCTTTTTTGAAAGCTTTCATCTGATTCGTTTTGTTTTTGCTTTGGTTCTATGTTTGGATTTAGCATGCCTTTTCTCTTATCGCTTTGATAAAAGATATTATTTGTAGCAGTTACGCTAGATCCATAAGCTTTGAATGTATTTAGACTGAAGGTACTTAGTTTAATTTTTAGTTTAAAGACGTTTAAATCACGCCTTGCAAGAATTTGTGTTGCTATCTCATCAATTATCTCTTCATATATCGGTTTTGACATTTTTTATCCTTTATAGAATTAGGGCAAATTTGCCCTTTTTTGTTTATTCTGCTTCGATATCTTTAATTTTACTAAGTATTTTTTTAGTTTTAAAATTTACAACTATACATTTTTTATCTATCTCACCTTCTTCATCTAGCAGTGGGATAACGATGATATTTTTAATAGTTTGAGCTAGTAAAAGCATCTTGTGAACTAACTCTTTCTCGCTATTATCATATGTAGCGTAGTCGATATTTCTATTCACTAACCTTATAAAACTTGGATTAAACATATTAAATACATCTACAGTATTTTTTATCGTATCTCTTATACTATCTATTAATTTAGATATCTTTTTAAGACTTAGTATAATGGTATTATTTGACTCTTTTAAAACTTTTGCTTTATTTAGGTTATTATATGCTTCGTTTTTAGCTTTTTCAGCACTACTTGCCATTACAAGTGTAGCTACAGCTAAAGCTGGACCAGCTACTAAGCCGCCTAACACATACATTCCACCAGCCATGCCAAGCCCACCACTTGCTAAAGAGCCTCCGCCTAACCACGCCAATGTTGCATTTGTAGCTGCTACTCCACTTAGCGTGCTTATAGCTGTCCCAGTCGATGCAGTAGCTAAAAGCCCAACAGAGCCATAAGCGCCAAATCCAGCCACCGCTCCAGCTGTTGCACCAGCTACAGAACCTAAAACTGTAGTCATATTTAAAACATCGTTCTTAAACTCTTCAAACTCATGGTTATCTATATGGAGTTCTTTATCATTAAAAAGCTCTTCGTTAAAATCAAAATTTTTAATCTTTTTAAAATTATCTAAAAAGTCATTTATTTGATTTTTGAATATAGCCATCTTATAACTTCCAAAGTTTGTTATATGCTTGTTTGTTTTCTTTCTTTTAGTATCTAAAAGCTCAAGCGAATCATTATAAATGTCTTGAGCAAGTTTATTTACTCTTTTGCTTTCCTCAGAATCGCTATAAGTGTCATAAGCTTTTTTAGCTCCAAAAATAGCACTAACCCCTATAATGGCAATCGGTATCAACGGTAATGGCATAATTTATCCTTTTTTATAAATTTCTTTTAGTTTTTTACAAGACTCTTCATTTATCTTATAAAACTCATCTTTACTAAAGTATCTATGATACTTCACCTTATACATCTCGTCAATCCTACAAATCGGTGGGCGAGAACTATAAATTTGACATAAATTTTTATCTTTATCTAAATTTATGCAAATTCCATCTCCATTATCAAATTCTTTAAGCTCTTCAATGCCTTTGATATATCTACAACATATCCCACAACAATCACAGCTAAACATCTTTTATCTATGAATTAATAATTTTTGAAAGAGCTAGATTATAATTTACAATATTTCCAACCCATTTTTCGCATAAAGAGTAAACCTCCGCAGTAGCATTTAACTCTCTTATCGCTATTAAATTTATTTCTTGTCTAATATCGCTTTTTAAACTAGACATTAGTATTTTAGCCTCTAAATAATACCTTATATCTATATTGTGCAAAAGCTCCCTTATCTCCTCTTCAAACAGCTCTTTTTCTAACTCAAACACAACGCTTATCTCTTGAGCATACTCTTTTAATTCACTTAAATTTACAGTTTTTAAATTTGACTCTTTTATATAAGAATTCATAACTTCATCAAAGTTATCATAATCAAACAGTAAAATTCCAGCTAGTTTTATAAACCTTTTTTTCATATCATCACTTTTAAATTTGTTTAAAAACATTTTTAACTCCTTTTACTTTCTGCATACATAGCTTCTATTTCATCAACAAAATTCAAACTAGCTACTATATTTTTAGCCAAATTTTTCATCTTAGTGCTCAAATTATGATCTCTTTCATTAATTTTTTTTCTCAATCTTTTTAATATATCCGTTTCTATAGCGCTTAGACTCCCATCTCTTTTTATAGTTAAAGCAAACAATTCAAAATAAGCTATCTTGCTTGCTTTTTCATCTAAACTATATATATTTTTTTCAATTTTTATTCTATACTCGTTAAAATCTTCAGTAAAATTTTCTATGATAGCATCATATCTTAACTGCTTTTCAGGGGCTTTTAAGTTCATCTCATCGCAATACTCTTGCAATATTTTATCCTCAACTTCATCTATAATACCATCAGACCTAGTACATATAATAGCTAAGTCTAAAAATATCTTTTTTGCCTCTTCACCTAACATGTATAGCAACATTTTCTCTCCTTTTCTAAATAAATTTGTAACTCGTTTAAGAACTCATCTTTTAACCAAAGCGGTTCTAACACAAAAATTTCTGGCATCCAATAACGGATAACCCCCTTTATATCGTTTAAAAAACCAACCTTTGTTTCAAAAATCAACCAACCTCCTTTTGCATCTTCTATGATTTTTTGTTCTGGAAAAAGCTTTCTTCTAAGCAAAAACTCTTTTATGTTTTTGCTTGCTTTTAATTTTATAGTTGTTAAGTTTTCACTTGGAAATGTAGAAATTTCGCCATCGACTAGACGTTCAAATTTAGTGTTTTTTTCAAAACAACCTTCCACGACCAACTCTTTTATGTTTTTAAAAGTAAAATTTTTAAGCTTGTCGTTTTCACTAGCACATAGATACCAAATTCCATGTAAATTTATAAGTTTGTATGGATTGACTATCCGCTTTTTATCTTTATAATCAAACTTTAAACTTTGGTTGTTTTCTATAGCACTTTTGGCAGTTTTAAAGAGTGTTGTGTCGATTTTTTCATACTCAAAACCAACTATTTTGATTGAGTTATTGTTTTGTATATCAGCATAATTATCATCTGGATAGAGTCCAAAAATACCGCTTTTTTTACTAAATTTAATTAAATCATATTTTTTTATATTGTAGTTTGTATAATCAAGAAAATAAAATCCATTTTCACAGACAACAGGAAGATGAGCGATTCTTTGTTTTAAATCTCGCCTGATAGTTCTAGCACTTACGTTGAATTCTTCACTAAGCTCGGCTATGCTAAGTTTTTCGCCGCAGAGTAAAAGCTCGATAATCCTAGTTATTCTAACTGCGAATCTATCATAATGCTCCCCCCCCCCCGCAAGGTTTTCATAAATCACTCTTAATTATTTTTTAAGTATTATACTTTATTGTTATGACAGGTTGTGTCACTTTATGAATAAAATTTGAAGATTATTTAAAATGTTGGTTAAAATTTTAAATAATTTAACCAACATTTGCGCTACTGCACTTCAATGAAGCCGTATTGCGTGGTTTTATAAATTTTTGTGTTATAGATAATGCTTGAGCCGACAACTCTTTCGCTAAAAATTCGCTCATGTTCTGGGTTTTTAAAAGTCGAGTATAAATAGTCAAGTCCAATCGCAGTTGAGTAAGCAACCCAGTTATAACTCATATCAAGCCCAAAAATAGCTGCTGTGTTTGCCACATCTTTAGGTATGTTTGTTATAGAATTTGCTATAAAAAGGTTCTTTCTATCATTAAATTTAATAGATGTTAAAAGCTTTGGTGCGTAGTTTATCTGCGTGCTTAAAAGCGCTGTTGGCGTTATCTTATCAAGTGCGATTTGATTTGTTACGAGTGCGGTTTTGTTAAGTGGCAAATTTAAAAAAACGGCTGAGTCATTATAACTATCATCAACCATACCAAGAATGGTTGTTTGAGCGTTATTTATAACATTCTTAGCAAAAATCTCACCACCTAAGCTCTCCACATAAAAATTCAGCGTATTTCCAAGCCCACTTCCATCTGAAAATAGTGCTATTTTCGAGTTTGCGACATCAAGCAGTTTTGCGATTTGATCTTTATAGTCAATCCCGCCAAAAAAGATATTCCCCCTGCTTATCCCAACCATATCATAGTTTAGCGTTGGGACAAAAAAGAGCATTTCAAGCTCTGAGTTTTGTGCTATAAATTTTGCACCATTTACCGTAAGAGGTGCTACAACTAAAGAAATTTTATCATTTTTAATCTGCCTTAAAGCGCTTCTTAACGCGCTTGGCGACTCATCTCCACTTAAGTAGAATTTAACCTCTGCATTTATGTTTTGCGATATAACATAAGAAAAAATCGCATCAGAAACCACATGCGAGTAACCACCTATAACGTTTTCTGGGATTAAAACTGCGACTTTATCTTTTTGGTTTTGAGCTATGGTTTGCGCAAGCAAAAGCGCATTGCCGCCACCTCCAAGTCTTGCATATAAATTTGTTAAATTTCCATCAGCATATTTAGCATCATATCTTGCTAAAAAGCTAAATTCAAGCTTGTTGTTTACTAAATTTTGCAAGCACGCCTTATCGCAAATCCCTGGTTCAACATCGATAAACTCAACTCCAGCTGGCGGAATGCTTGAAAGTCTTTGAACCTTCGCATCAACAACCGCAAAAACCAAAAAAAGTAAAATCAAAATTTTTTTCATAACAGCTCTCTTATCTTTTTTATATCTTCAATCAACAAGCCCTTTTTACTGGGGTTTGTTAGCACATACTCCATATCAAAAACCGGCATCACAAACGCTCCACCCTCTTTAAAAATCGAACCATGAGAAATTTGCAAATTTGGTAAATTTTCATCTTTTAATACAACTTTTGAGCAAATCTCACCAACAGTTAAAATCACCTTTGGGTTAAGTTTTTTTATCTCATCAAAAAGATATGGGCTACATCTTAGAACGGATTCGCTCGTAACAGCACCATTTTTAGGAGCTTTGCACTTAACCAAAAAACTTCCGTAAATATCATCTTCGCTCACGCCACCATGCTCTTTTAACATCTCTTTTAACATCGTAGCTAAATTCCCAACAAACATCTCACCACTTAAATCATCACTCACGGTTGGATTTTCCATCACTACCATAAGTTTTGCTAAGCTTTTTTTAGATACTACGACATTGTTTCTACTCTTTGAAAATGGGCAAAGCTGACAATTTTTAAGCTCGCTTTTTAACTCATCAAGAGTGCGAAAGTGGCTAAACTCATCAAACATAAGCACGTTTTCATCTATATAGCGATATCCAAACGCCTTATAACAGTATAACCTATACAACATCGATGAGCTATAATCCATAACAAAATCCTATCATAAAGTTAGTAAAATAGCCCTAAATTTAAATTTCTTGCAACAAATCCTCTATCAAAACCGGCTAAATCTTGATAAAATTCATACTCAAATCCAGCCTCTTTTAACGCTTGTGAAAGGCTATGTTTTTGATCATATCCTATCTCGCAAACTAAAAATTTAGCTCTAGTTTTAGCTAAATTTATAATCTTTCGTAAAATTTCATCTCCAACCTCTCCACCAAACAAAGCCTCTTTTGGCTCGCTTAAAACCCATTTATCAAGCTTATAATCTTTTGCTATATATGGCGGGTTTGATACGATGATATCGAAATTCTCACTAACTTCATCAAGCAAAGATGAGAGTTTAAACTCAACTTTTGCACTATGTTTTTTCGCATTTTTTTGCGCTACTTTTAACGCGATTTGTGAGATATCGGTTGCTATTATATCGGCTTGATTTAACCTTTTTTTAAGACTAATGCTTATAATCCCACTTCCAAAACCAATCTCGCAAATTCTTACATTTTTAAATTCCTTCGCCACTTCTAAAGTTTTTTGCACTAAAATTTCAGTCTCAAAACGAGGGATTAAAACGCCCTTTTCTACTTCAAACTCTTCTTCTAAAAACTCAGCCTTACCAACGATGTATTCAAGCGGTTCGCCACTTTTGTATCTATCTAAAAGAGTAAAATAGCCATCTTGATTATCCAAATTTAAGCTTAAATTTAAGATAATTTTTTCATCGCTTAAATTTAGATGAAATTTCAAAAGCTCTTTTGCTACGAATTTTGACTCGCAAATCTTCTCGCCCTCTTTTAAGGCTTTAGATACTGTCATTTTTACCATCTTTTTCCAACTCACAAATCCGCTCATAAAGCGTTGGATGCGAGTGATAAAATGCTGAGTAGACTTTGTGCGACTTAGGAAAGGCTCTGTTTTGCTCGCCAAGCTTTTTAAGAGCGCTTATCATATCTTTGTTATCTTTTACATCTGCGCCAAATTTATCTGCTGCAAACTCATTTGCCCTGCTTAAAAACGACTGAAGCGGCGTGATGATAAATGATAAAAAAGTTGAAAGTATCATCAGTAAAACTATAACTGAACCACCACTTTTAGCCACTCCGACAGCTTCAAACACAGAATTTGGTAAATTTCCAAAGATAAAAAACATTACAAAGATTAAAATCGCTGAAAATATGATATTTTTAACTATATCTTTGTGTTTAAAATGTCCAAGCTCATGCCCTAAAACCGCTAAAATCTCATCTTTTGTTAGTTTTTGTATAAGTGTGTCAAAAAGCACAACTCTTTTTGTAGCACCAAGCCCACCAAAATAGGCATTTAAGCGGTTATCTCGTTTGCTAGCATCGATTGAAAAAATTCCACTACTTTTAAATCCACACTTTCTCATCAAGTCTTCGATACTAGCGCTTAAATCGTCATTTTCAAGCTTTTTCATTTTATTAAAAAGCGGAGCTATGATAGTTGGATAGATAAAATTTATAAGTAAAATTATAACAAACGATAAAACAGCCGCCCAAAACCACCAAAATTCGCCCAAAAAATCGATACAAAGCAACAAAAGCCAGACAAAAAGCGAACCAAACACTATAGTTAAAGCAAAAGTCTTTAGCAAGTCTTTGATAAAAGTTTTCGCATCTATCGTAGAAAAACCAAATTTCTTATCTTTAATAAATTTTGCATATATATCAAATGGCAAACTCAAAACCGCAGAGATCACGATATAGCTCATCACAAAGAGTAAATTTTGCATTATTAAACCATCTGTAACAAAGGCATTATAAAGAAATTTTAGCCCAAAACTAAGCCAACAAACAGTGATAAAAAACTCAAAAATCAAGCTTATGATATCAAATTTTTTATTTACAACTGCGATGTTTCCAGCCTCCAAAAAAGCCTCTTTTTCTAAGATAACTGGCTCATTTTTCATCTCATTTTTTATAAATTTTATCTCCACAAGCTCAAGCAAAATCTTTAAAGTCGTATAAAGTAAAAAAAGCGTTATCAAAAACAAAAGCATACATTCTCCATTAAATTTTCTTAAAATAGACAAGATTGTATAAAAACTAAGTTTAAAAAACAATACAACATCGCCAAATATCGCTATAAAGCATTTTTTAAGCTCTAAATTTATATAAAAAATAATGAAAATGTTTAAATTTGTGACATATTAGACAAAATATTTTGATTTTTTAAAATATAAATTTTGAAATAAGATTCTTTTTGTTATACTTCTAGGTTAAATATTTTTATAGAAAGTTATACATGAAAAAGATTTTACCTATTTTCTTGCTTTTTTTGTTGATACCTCTTGGCGTTTTTGCCGATGATTTGGCTACAATTAACTCGGCTAAATTTGGCATATTTACACTTATTCCGCCCCTTGTTGCGATAGTTTTAGCATTTATCACAAAAGATGTTGTTTTATCACTGTTTTTAGGCGTTTTTAGTGGAACTTATATGTTAAGCGTCGCAGAAAATGGCATTTTTATGTCCATTATAAAAGGCTTTATAGGTTTTACTTCTAAAGTTATAAATTCCATGGCAGACTCGTGGAATGCAGGCATTATGCTTCAAGTTTTAGCCATAGGCGGCGTTATCGCACTGATTACAAAAATGGGTGGAACGCGCGCGGTTGCAGAGTGGCTTGCTAAAAAAGCTAAAAGCCATGTATCAGCTCAAGTTTCAACGTGGGTTATGGGAATTTTCGTTTTTTTTGATGATTATGCAAACGCCCTTATAGTCGGTCCAGTTATGAAGCCAGTAACGGATAAATTTAGAATCTCACGCGAAAAACTAGCTTTTATAATCGACTCAACAGCAGCTCCAATAGCAGGAATCGCCATAATCTCGACATGGGTTGGCTATGAGCTTTCTTTGATAAAATCAGCTTATGAAATCATCGGTGTAACCGACATCAACGCATTTTCTATCTTTGTAGAGACTATACCTTATCGTTTTTATAACATTTTTATGATTATCTTTGTTTTAGCAACTGCTTTAATGCAACGTGAATTTGGCCCTATGTATAAAGCTCAAATAAGAGCTATGCAAACTGGCGAAGTTGCCTCAGCAAATGCCCAACAAATGGATGATTTAGAAGATAAAACCCTAACTCCTAAAGAGGGGGTAAAGCTTCAAACATCAAACGCTATTGTGCCGATTTTGGTTTTGATGGTTGCTGCTTTTGCTGGATTTTACTTCAATGGCCTTTCAGCACTTGAGGGTGAAAATTTAGCCGCAGTGCAAGCAGCGCCTTTTTCTTTCTACGCACTTAGAGAAACTTTTGGAAATGCAGACGCTTCTGTTGTTTTGTTTCAATCAGCACTTTTTGCTACAATCGTTGCGATATTTTTAGGCGTTTATAGAAAGATTTTCAAGGTTTCTGAAGCGATTCAAGTCTGGCTAAAAGGTTGGAAAACGATGATTATCACTATCGTGATTTTGCTTCTTGCATGGTCTCTTAGTTCAGTTATCAAAGAGCTTGGCACTTCAAAATACCTTGTTGAGCTACTTTCAGATTCTATTCCTAACTGGTCGCTTCCAGCTATTATCTTTATACTTGGTTCAATCATCTCTTTTTCAACCGGAACAAGTTATGGAACGATGGGAATTTTAATGCCTTTGGTTGTGCCACTAGCTTTTGCGATTGGTGGACTAAATGGGCTTGAGGGCGAAGCGCTTCATAGCTATATGATTATGAATATCGGCTCAGTTTTAACTGGTGCGATTTTTGGCGATCACTGCTCTCCGATTTCTGATACGACTATACTTTCATCGATGGGAGCAGGATGTAACCACATAGATCACGTTACTACTCAAATGACTTACGCACTTAGCGTTGGAGTGCTTACTATCGCGCTTGGCTATATACCAGTTGGTTTTGGAGCGCCTGTTTGGATAACGCTTTTAGTTGGTTGTGCTAGTATGTTTTTACTGCTAAAAATAGTTGGTAAGAAGATAGTTTAAACTTAAAATTTGGGCTAAATTTGGTTATTTAGCCCTTTTTTGTTTTTATAAAACGCCTTTTTAGTAGATACTAAACCGTGCTTATCATAGCTTTTTAAATCTTTTAAATTTTATCTAAATCGCAACTTTTATACCACTTAAAATAGCTTTTAAATTTGGCTTTTATAAATCAAAATAGCTTTTTAGCTATAAATAGTTCGCCACTTTTTTACTCTTAAACTTTTAAATTTAATCTTTAAAAACTTTTTTCTAAATTTACTATCTTTTCATATAACATCTTATTTAGCGGCGTTTTAATGCCAAATTTATCTCCTAACTCCACAGCAGTTTTAGCAAAAATTTCAACTTCGGTTTTTCTCTTTGCTAGCACATCTTGAACCATCGATGGGTAGCCTTTTGGGTTTAGAGAGTCTATGATATCAAGCCACTTTTTTATATCATTTTTACCTAAATTTATCCCCATTCTAACAGCCAAGCTTCTTACTTCTTCCATAACTTCTATCATAAGCTTTCGCTCATCACTATCCTTTTGAATCAGCTCATATGGCGCTTTATAGATAGCTAAAACTTGATTTACACCACAATTTAACATAAATTTGCTCCACTGATGAAGCACTATATCACCGGCTATCTCTACACAAATTCCAGCATTTTGCAAACACTCTTTTATGCCATTTAAGCGATTTGATATGCTCTTATCTTTTTCGCCTATAACAATCGCACCCTCTTTTGTATAGCTTAACTCGCGCTTGATTTTTGTAGCATCCATCCCTTGCGCAACACAAAAAAGTGGAGCTAAATTTAGCGTTTTTACGATAATCTCTTCGCTAGTTACGCCATTTAACAACGATATAACTATGGTTTTTTTACTAACAAAACTTTTTGCTAAGCAAAGTCCATCTTCAAGTGCGTTTGCCTTAAGTGCTACTATAAGAAAATCAACTTTATCATCTAAATTTGATATAAAATTTGGAAAAAAACTCTTGCCATTTACCATAAATCCATCTTTTAAATACCGCTTTTTTCGCTCGTCATCGGCTAGGAATTTAACATTATCATTTCCATAAAACTCGCTTAACTTTTTGCCAAACATAAGCCCAAGCGCTCCAGCACCCAAAATTGTAATCTTTTGAATTTTCATAGCATTCCTTTAAATTTTTTATAATAATAGCATAAATTTTGATAGTCAATTTTTATTTACTATGTTGGTATAAAATTTGATATTTTATAAATCAAGGAGAAAAAATGAAATTAGCAGTTATGGTTGCAAGCCTTAGAAAAGACTCAGCAAATCGACAAATTTTTGAAAACTATCAAGAATTAGCAAAAGATAAATTTGAGTTTGAAGAGATAGAGATATCAAATTTTCCATTTTATGATAGTGGAGTTGAGAATTTAGATATCGTTATAAAAGCAAATGAGCAAATAGCAAAATGCGATGGCGTGCTGTTTTTCTCGCCAGAGTATAACTACTCGCTTCCAGCCGTGCTTAAAAATGCGCTTGATTGTATTTCAAGAGTTGAAAACCACGCTTTTGCTAAAAAACCAGCAGCCATCATCGGAGCGAGTCCTAGCCCCATAGCTACGGCTAGAATGCAGTATCACTTAAGACAAATTGGAGTTTATTTGGATTTAAGATTTCTAAACAAACCCGAAGCTTTAATCGGTGGCGTTTATGAAAAACTACAAGATAGAAAAATCACAGATGAGAGCCTAAAAGCCTTTTTAACAAGACACGCAGACGCCTTTTATAACTTTATAAAAGAGTCAAAATGAGACTTTTTCTCCTACTTTTTATAGCAGTTTTTGCCTTTGCCAAAGAGCCTCATCACATAAAGCTAGTTGATAACTTAGATAGAAAAAGCGATGGATATTGCCTTGATGTGCTTGGTTCTGGAAGATATATAAGATATGATATGCCACTTCAAGGTCATAACTGTAAGCCCGGACTTTACGCGGATGAGGCGTTTGTTTTTGAAAATGAGCAGATTTACTCACCAGTTACTAACATGTGCGTTACTATAGCTGGGGTTAATAACTCTGTTTTAGACTACACGCCTTTAGTTTTGCAACCTTGCTCGCTTGATAGCGCTTTTGTAAATGCTAAATTTATGCAAGCTTTCGAGTTTACAAAAAACCAAAAAATTAAACATAAATATAGCGATATGTGCCTTGAAATGGGCGAAAGCTCTGATAGCACGTTTTCAAAAGAGCATACATGGCGAACTCTTTATATGAAAAATTGCGATAAAGTTGATACTGCTCGCTCAACTTGGAAGTTTGATTCTTAAATGAAGCTACTTTTTATAATCACTGCTGTGGTTGCTGGTATGATGCTGCCTTTACAAGCTGTGCTAAACTCGGCACTTGGCGCAAGTATAAAACAACCACTTTTTGCAGCTTTTGCATCATTTCTTATAGGAACAATCACGCTTTTCATAGCACTTTTAATCATCAAATTTGACTTTTATAGCATCGTGCAAACCAAATCCGCACCACCAATCGTGTGGCTAGGTGGAGTTATAGGAGCTTTTTATGTTTGGATAGTTATAGTTGCAACGCCTATTTTAGGTGCTTCTTTAACATTTGCCACGCTTATTTTGGGGCAGATGTTGATATCTATAATGCTTGATCATTATGGCGTTTTTGGTTTGCCTGTTGTGGAGATTTCACTAAGTAGGATAGCTGGGGTTTTGTTGATACTTTTTGGTATTTTTTTGATAAAAAAGTTTTAAATTTAGGCTTTTTAGCCTAAATTTTCAGATATAGATAGCACTTCAAAATACTCATTTTCCATATTTTGTAAATCGCCCTTTTTCTCTTCAAGCTCTTCAAAAAGCTCTTGAAGCCCTATTTTTTGATAGATTTCTGGATTTGATAGTGCGTGGTTTAGCTCTTTTATGCGCTTTTCTATGGCTTCGATTCTAGCTGGATACTCTTCTAGAATTTTGTTTTGTTTATAGCTGAGTTTTTTGTTTTGAGTTTTCTCTTTTTGCTTTATTTCTTGCTCTTTTTCAGCCTCTTTTGCCAAATCTTCAAGCTCATCAATTTCATCTTCTAACTCTAAATACTCACTGTATTCCATATAAG
Organism: Campylobacter geochelonis; assembly: GCF_013201685.1. Taxonomy (NCBI): domain Bacteria; kingdom Pseudomonadati; phylum Campylobacterota; class Epsilonproteobacteria; order Campylobacterales; family Campylobacteraceae; genus Campylobacter; species Campylobacter geochelonis. The sequence goes on from NZ_CP053844.1 coordinate 1,427,930, forward strand.
TTTGATTTATCTTGCTTCCTTCAAAAACCCAAAGCTTATTTGTTATCTTATCGACAAAGTATCTATCGTGACTTACTATGATAACAGCTCCTTCAAAGCTCATCAAATACTCTTCTAAGATGTTGATTGTAGCGATATCAAGGTCGTTTGTCGGCTCATCTAAAATCAAGCAGTCATATTGCTGAGTAAAGAGTTTAGCCAACGCCAAGCGGTTTTTCTCTCCACCACTTAGCACGCTTACTGGCTTATCTAAATACTCTTTTGGAAAAAGAAAATTTTTAAGATACCCATAAACATGCATATAATGCCCTCTTACAGTGATATGATCTCCACCATTTGGGCAAAAAATCTCTATTAAACTCTTATCATCTGATATAGTACTTCTACTTTGATCAAAATAACCTATCTTTATATCGCCTTTTTTTAGCACACCACTATCTGGCTCAAGCTCGCCTAAAAGCACCTTTAAAAGCGTGCTTTTCCCACTTCCGTTTTTGCCTACTATGCCGATACGCTCACCTTGCAAAACCCTTGTGTTAAAACTATCAAAAAGCATTTTTCCGCCAAGACTTTTTGTTAAATTTTTACACTCAAAAAGCATTTTTTTGCGGTTTTGACTAAGCCCACCATGGTTAAAGCTAACATTTGCTCTCTCTAGCTCAAGTTTAACTTTTCTTATAATTCCTGGATTTTTCTTAGCCGCTTCTCTCATGGATAAAACGCGCTGTTTTCTTCCCTCATTTCGTTTTAAACGCGCCTTAACGCCACGCCTTAGCCACTCTTCTTCACTTTTTAGCTGTTTTAAAAGCGTTTCATGGCTTTTTGCAAGAGAAGATAAAATCTCTTGTTTTTTTATCAAATAACTCGCATATCCACCATCAAAACTCCTAAGTGCGCCAGTATCTATCTCAACCGTTCTAGTAGCAAGTTTATCTATAAAATACCTATCGTGCGATATAAAAACGATAGTTTGTTTTGAGTTTAAAAGCATATCTTCAAGAAATTTAACCATATAAACATCAAGGTGGTTTGTCGGCTCATCAAGCAGCAAAATATCGGGCTTTTTAAGTATCAAAGCTCCAAGCGCAACACGGCGAATTTCGCCTCCGCTTAGGCTGCAAACTGGGCGGTTTTCATACTCTTTTAGGTTAAAGTGTTCTATGACTCGTTCGATTTTATTTTCTATGTTCCAGCCATCTTTGCTTTCAATGAATTTTATCAAGTCGTTTTGCTTGCTTAAAAGTTCGCTGTTGTGGGGATCATCGGCTGTTAAATTTAGAGTTTTATGATACTCATCAATCGCATCAAATATATCCTTAAGTTGCGAATTTATCGCCTCTTTTACAGTGATGGTTTCATCAAATTTAGGATTTTGCTCCAGCATTTGTATATTTATACCATTTTGGATGATGACTCGCCCCTCATCGGCTTCATAAACTCCAGATATGATTTTCATTAAAGTGGATTTTCCGCCACCGTTTTTACCGATGATGGCTATGCGTTCCTTTTCATCAATGCTGAAATTTACGCCATCTAAAACTAAATTTGCTCCAAATTTCTTGCTAACTTCTAGTAAATCTACAATTGCCAATTTAAACCTTAAATGAAAAATTTTATTATTATACAAAAAACTTAGTAAAAATATGATGAATTCAAACAAATTTGGCTTGAGATGTTTAAATTATAAATAAATTTAGGCTTTTTATCATAATTATATTTTATAATTTTAGCATTATAATATTATTTTTAATAAAAATACTCGCGCGAATTTTATAAATTTGTTTATTAAAATTCTTTTGGTTTTTAAGATGATTTAAGTGCCACATACTATTTTTATGAGTAATTAAAACCTTTATAAATAAAATCTAGCTGAAATTTTAAATATTTAAAGCGTGATACTTTTAAAATTTACAAACCACAACTACACCAAATTTAGTAAAGATATAAATTTAAAATCAAAAATTATATCTTTAACTTAAATTTAGCATCAATTACAAAGATTAAATTTAGTAATAAATCAAAGCGAATTTAAAAAAATTTAAACAGATAAAATTTTATAAATTTATAGTAGCTTTAATAACGAAATTTAACATTTTAAAATGGTTTTAGCGGGGATTGATTTTACATTTTTCATAAAATTTGAGTTGTTTGAGTTGTTTGAGTTGTTTGAGTTGTTTGAGTTGTTTGAGTTGTTTGAGTTGTTTGAGTTGTTTGAGTTGTTTGAGTTGTTTGAGTTGTTTGAGTTGTTTGAGTTGTTTGCAAAAATTTAATGTATAAAATTAAATTTGGTTTAACATCAAAGCTAAAAAAAATATTATATTTTTCATATTTAATCAAAAATAATTTCTTGTGTGGCTTGTGTGGCTTGTGTGGCTTGTGTGGCTTGTGTGGCTTGTGTGGCTTGTGTGGCTTGTGTGGCTTGTGTGGCTTGTGTGGCTTGTGTGGCTTGTGTGGCTTGTGTGGCTTGTGTGGCTTGTGTGGCTTGTGTGGCTTGTGTGGCTTGTGTGGCTTGTGTGGCTTGTGTGGCTTGTGTGGCTTGTGTGGCTTGTGTGGCTTGTGTGGCTTGTGTGGCTTGTGTGGCTTGTGTGGCTTGTGTGGCTTTTAAAAATTTTTAGGTGGAAGCTTATTTAAGAAAAAAGAATTTATTAAGCTGTTTAATTAAATTCAACGCTAAAATAAAATATGGCTAAAATTAAAAAAATATTGACTATTTTAGCGATAAATTAAAAAAATTTAGTAGATTTATATAATCTGCTTCTTGCTGCTTCTAAAAATTTTCAGATGGAAGCTTGTATAACAAAAAAATAGTTCAAGCTGGTAGCTTATTAAAATTTAAATACGATATTAAATTTAGGCTCAAGACAAGTTAAAAACTTTTAAAGGGGTTTTTAACTACTATGCTGTCGATGAAAAACAAATACATATACCGTTCCCGAATTTCTGAAAAGAAATTTTGTGAAATTCTCAAGTATTTTTGCCTTGATTTAGAAGCTGTAAAGATAGCTAAAATTTGTAATACTTCTAGAAATTCTATCAATAAAATTCTAAAAGATATAAGAATTTTAATGGCACAAGAATGCGAGAAAATTTCTAAATTTGATGGCGAGATAGAAATAGATGAAAGCTACTTTTTACTTCGCTTTGCTAGTAACTGTAAATAGAAGGAGCTAAAAGAGTAAGAGGCAAAAGAGGCATAGGTGCAGCTAATAAACAACTAGTATTTGGTATGTTAAAACAAGAATGGTAAGGTCTATACACAAGTAGTTAAAAACTGCAGTGCAAGTGAGCTAGTGTCAATATTAAGAGAGTTTAGTGAGCTAAATGAGAGTATTATTTACTCTGATAGTTGCAGAGCTTATGATGGTTTAGTGGATTATGGAGCAAAAGCTCATTACCGTATAAAACACTGCAAAAATGAATTCGCTAATGGTAAAAATCACATAAATGGTATAGAGAATTTCTGGGGTTATGCAAAGCATAGGTTAAGTAAATTTAAAGGCATAAAAAAGATAATTTTATATTGCACTTAAAAGAGTGTGAATTTAGGTTTAATAACAGAGAAAACTTATATCAAATTTTACTTAAATTGATAAGAGAAAATCCGCTTAACTTGTTTTGAGACTAAATTATATAAATTTGCTTAATATTCAAAGTAAGAGAATTTAGCCTATAGACTAATTATCTAAATTTAATATACAATATCAGTTATCTTAAAATAAATCGATTTAAAATCTTTAAAATACTAAGTTTATATTATCAACTAAAATGAAAATTGTTTTAAAATAAAAGTTTAAATTTTAGTAGCGAAGTAAGATATAAAATTTTGCAAGATGGTTCAAAGCAAAAAACTAAAGCTGTAAATTTTATAAAAATTGTTGGTTTGGTTTTGTTGGTTTGGTTTTGTTGGTTTGGTTTTGTTGGTTTGGTTTTGTTGGTTTGGTTTTGTTGGTTTGGTTTTGTTGGTTTGGTTTTGTTGGTTTGGTTTTGTTGGTTTGGTTTTGTTGGTTTGGTTTTGTTGGTTTGGTTTTGTTGGTTTGGTTTTGTTGGTTTGGTTTTGTTGGTTTGGTTTTGTTGGTTTGGTTTTGTTGGTTTGGTTTTGTTGGTTTGGTTTTGTTGGTTTGGTTTTGTTGGTTTGGTTTTAAAATTTTTAAGTGGAAAACTATATAAGAAAAGAAGTTACAAGAGTTATAAAATTTTCGTTTAGAAATTTATATAACAAAATATTTAAAGCTTAAAATTAGTTTAATAAATTTAATGTAGTAACAAAAACTAGATAAAGTCGGAGCAAAAAATATCAGCTTTCAAAACAAGAAATCAAAAAATAATTTTGTAATTTTATTAAATTCTTGAAAAGTTGGTTGAGTTGTAAATTTTTAGGTGGAAACTTATATAAGAAAAAAGAGTTTATTGAACTGTTTAATTAATTTTAATACAAAATAAAATACGGCTCAAATTAAAGTAGAAAAATATCGATTCTTTTAATAGTAAATCAAAAAATCGCTTTAGCAGTTTTATAAAATTTTTGATGTGGCTTGCGTGGCTTTTAAAAATTTTTAGACAAAACTTATAAAAATTTAGTTCTAATTGCTCTAAATTTCTTATAAATTCATACAAAAAGCTTTTAAAAATTTATTTGATAAGAAACCTGTTTTAGCTGTTTTTCAAATTTATAAAATACTAAATTTGGCTCTTTTACACAATTTAGCTTTTTGCCAACAAACCATAAATTTAGACTAAATTTTAAACAAACACATAAATTTAAACTTTATTTATAATCTAAATTTATTTAACCCAACTAAAAACTGAGCTAAATTTATAGTTTTAAACAGCGCAAAAGCAAAAGCAGTGTTATCATCCACCGCTTTTGCAATTTTATAGTTTATTTCAAAACGGTATAAAATATGCAACTTTTTTCAAAGTCGCAAAATAACGTTTTAAAGCACAATCAACCAAAGCACAAATCACAAGCTTAAAAAGCTTAGAATTTATACTCAGCTTTAACGCCACCACTTACGCCTTTTTTATCGCCAACGTATCCTTTAACATTTAACCCAAAGTCAAAACCGCCAAAGATATAATTTGTGCCTATCTCAAACACGCCACTATCGCCTTTAAGCTCTGGAGCTTGAATGCTTTGGTTTGTGCTATAGCTAAAGCCCTCTGCCTTGCCATCATACTCTTTTTCCCATGCTAATCCAGCGTATAGTTTTAGCACATCGCTTGGCAAGTAGTTATATCTAAAGCCTAGTTTGCTTCTTAACGAAGTAATACTATCAAATTTAACAAATTCGCCTTTTGTAACCTCAGCTTCATCAGAGCTTAAACGGCTATAAAATAGTTTAGCATATAGGCTTAATTCGTTGCTCTTATCTATCTGGTATGCTTTGTTTGCGCCGATATGAGCTGAGAAATAGTTTCTTTTTAGCTCAAAGTCTGGAAGAACGTTTGAAAAATCATAGCTTTTATAGTCAGTTTCGCTTCTACCAGCTCTTAAACCAAGATCTAAGCTGTAGTTGTTTCCAAGTGATACATCAAACAAAACGCCTAAACCGTAGTATTTGCTATCTCCACTTCCTTTTACAACGCCGCTATCAAAGCCATTAAAACTATCATAATCTCCCTTGCCATACTCAAAGAACAGACCATAGTTTAGCACATCTACCGAGCTTGAAACTCCGGTTGCAAGGTTAAAGCCTTTTGCATCTACGTGCGAACCTGTTTCATAGCGTAAGTCATATCCGCCCATACTAGCAAAGGTATGCAAACCGCCTTCGCCAGTTTCCACTTTCATAGCTTTTAGCGTATCATCACTAACCATATCAGCACCTTGGTTTACCATAGAAGCCCCAGCTAAGCTACCTTCTAAGAATGACTTAGCCTCTTGTCTTGTCTTGATAGCTGGTTTAGGCGGAGTTACAGGAGTAACAGGCTCATCGCCTAAGACTGTAACATAAAGAGTTTTTTCATCAGTATGTAGCTTAAAGTCGTAAAATCCAGTAGCGCCAACCAAAGCTTTGATTTTATCTGTGTGGTTACTCATATCAGCCATTTTTACTACACCTGCTGATGTCTTTATAAGGTTGATTCTGTCATTTACATTTAACACGCTTCCACCACCATCTTTTGCAACGCCAACTTTAGCCATAGACAAATCTGTCTTTTTGCTGTCATTTAAGGTTAGCATAGTATCGCCAGCCTTGGTATCTTTTGGCATTATAAAGTTAATGTTTTCAAAATTTGCTATGTTTTTAGCGTTTAGTCCTTTTGAATAGAAATTTAGTGTATTTCCACTAACAAATTTATCAAATGTAGAATCAGCCGGATTTAAGTCATTATAACCACCATAAATTGTTGAATTTGTTATGTTTGGAGTGCCTTTTATGATAACTGTGTTTGAAGTAGCTGCGCCACTTAGAGTTTTGCCTTGACTATCATTCGCAGAAAAACCGCCTATGATATAGCCATCTATAGTTCCACCTGCGATTTCAACAGTGTTTGATGTGGCTTTATTAAAAGCACTTCTTCCACCAAAAATGTCTGATTTAATATTACCAGCTTCTATATAAACCTTATTTTCACTAGCAACACCGTTTGAAGCATAACCACCACGAATTCCATTATTAGTTACTATATTTCCACCATAGATATTTACTTCATTTTTACTAGCCATACCTTTAAAAGCACTACCACCATAAATTGAACTATTAATTGTTATATCGCCACTATAAATATCAACTTTATTTTTTGTAGCATCAAATTCTTTAGTATTTCTACCACCAAAAATTCCGCCAGTTTTTGTAAGATTTATAGTTTTACCTTTTATTATTACATTATTTTCACTAGTTATATTTTCGACGCTCTCGCCACCAACTATATAGTCATTATTTATAGTTCCGCCTAAGATATGAATTTCGTTGTTTACAACTTTAGCTGTTTTTTGGCTTCTACCGCCATAGATATCGCTTTGTATAGTTGTTGTTTTGCCTCTATCTTGAGATATAGTTACAATATTTTTAAACACTTCTCCATGTCTACCATCTCCTGTGTATATAATACCACCTATATCTCCACCAGAAATGTTTACTATGTTCTCGCTAGCTCCAGCATTTCCGTGACCACCAGTGACAGACTGATGTCTAACTATAACACCACCAGAAATATTTACAACATTTTTATTAGCAACATCTCCTTCATCGCTACTGCTCATTGCATCAGCCCAACCACCATATACGTCGCTGTTAAATTTACCATTTGTGATTGTTAAAGTATTGCTAGTGCTTTTTCCTTTAGAACTATACCCACCATAAACTTGTTTATTTATAGTTCCATCATTGATTTCGACGCTGTTTAATAAAGCTTCATTTTCTTTGCTATAGCCACCATAGACACTTCCATTTATAGTTGTATTATCGATTTTAGCTTCGTTCTGTGTTGCTATTTTAGTTTCACTATATCCGCCATAAACATTTCCTTTTATAGTTCCGCTATTGATTTGGACACTGTTTGATGTCACTTTGTTTCTCTTACTATAGCCACCATAAACACTTTTATCTATATTTGCGTTTGAGATGGTAGCTTTATTTAACAAAGTTATACCATTACTATAGCCACCATAAACTTCGCCTTTTACTTTACCATCTTTTATTTCAACTATGTTTGATTTAACTTCACTTTTGCTACTATATCCAATATTATACCCACCATAAACATTTGCACCCATATCTGTTTTTGAGATAGTAACTTTGTTTGAAGAAGCACTATCGTTACTACTATATCCGCCATAAATATTTTCTACTATATTTGCATTTGAAATTTCAACTTTATTTAACGTCGCTAGCCCATAAGATGTAAATCCACCAGAAACTCCACCGCCTACTTTACCGCCTGTTATTTTAACTGTATTTAAATCAGCATTACCTTTATTGGTATACCCGCCACGAATATCTTTGTTTACAGTCCCTTTTGACATATCAACCACATTTGATGAAGTCTCTCCGTTAGAATTGCTACTATATCCGCCATAGACATAGCCTATATCTCCACCAGTTATAGTGACTTTATTTTCATTTGCTTTACCACTAAAACTCTCTCCACCAGCGACATATCTTTTTATGGTTCCATCTTCTACAATAACTTCATTTTCTAGTACCTCGCCACTACCAATAGCATCGACACCACCTCTAACGCTTTCTTTTATATAGCCATCTTTTACAGTAACTTTATTTCCTATTAATTTACCACCATTAGTAATTGCACCATTTACGAAGTTATTTATATCTCCACTAAAGATTGTAACTTCATTTTTTGTAGCCATCTTTGAAGATTTTCCACCAGTAACTATTTTTACACTACCACCGTTAATTTTGACTTTATTGCCTTCCGATATACCATTATTAGCAATTCCACCATAGATTGTACTTAAAATTTTTGCATTCTTACCTATATCAACTGTATTATTTTTAGCATCTTTATTGTAACTATATCCGCCATTGACTTCATAACCTATATTGCCATTTATTATAGTAACAGTATTATTGGTCACATCTTTCGTGCTACTTGATACAGCCCCATAAACTCCACCAGCGATATCGTTTTTACCAGAAGTATCATTGACTATGATTTCATTTCCTGATACAGAATTTTCCAAATCATTTGGTCCAAGCGAATTACTAATGCTTGCAATGGTTTTAAGCATAGTACTTTCACTATCATTATTCCACTCGATATTCTCTCCTGCTTGAAGCGGTAAAAGCATGGCTGAAGCTATAACGCTTATAGCTATTAGTTTTTTGGCGCTGCGGTTTATGCAACTAGGATTTTTAGCTCCACCATTGTCCCTTTTTAAATAAGTTTGATTTATATGAAAACGTTGTCCTGACATAATAATCTCCTTGATAGAATTTTTTCTATTTGTCAATATTATATAACAATAGTTTATAAAATATGCTAAAAATTTGGCTATTTTTATAAGTATAATTTAATTTTTATGCTAAAGCTACTTTAATAAATGCAAGTTATCTATAAATTTTACAAATAAAAGTGAAATTATCTTATCGATAATCTCACCTTATCGTTCTCATCAAGCGGTATTAATCCAGACTCGTTTATAATCTCATCGCCACTTCTATATATAAAATCGATAAATCTTCTCACATCTTGAGATTTTTCACCATCTATTTTTAAGAAAAAGTAGCTAAAACTTCTAAGTGGGTAGCCTTTTTTATCTGAACTATAAATTTTATCATTATATGCTAAATTTGCCTTTTTAAGCCCAAAATTTCGAGCGTGCGAGTAACCAACGTAGCCTAGTGAATTCGGTGTTTGTTTTATAGCCTCGCTTACTCCAAGATTTCCTTTTTTACCAACTCCAACAGCCCAATCCAGCGCCATCGCCACACCAAATTTATCTCTCCATTCTTTTGAGTTTTTATCTAAAAATGAAGTAAAAGCAAAAGTCGTTCCAGAACCATCATATCTATGAACTACATTTATCTTTTTATCTGGTAAATTTACTCCTAAATTTAGCGCCTTTATCCGCTCATCGCTCCACATCGTAATCTTTCCAAGATAAATTTGACTTATAACATCAGCGTCTAAAACCAGCCTATCAACGCCATCTAAGTTATAAACTAAGCTAATGTTTCCTTTAACAAACGGGATAAGTTGGTAACTGTTATCCTCTAATTTATACTCAAGTTCGCTCACACCAAAGTCAGCTTTACCTCGTAAAACCTGTTTTATGCCACCACTTGAACCAATAGGAGTATAAGTTATAGATATATTTGTCTTTTTTTGATAAGCCTTACTAAGCTCATCAAAAGCATGTGTTACAAAAGTAGCTCCACACCCATCAATGCTTAAAGAAAAAGCATAAACCGCCGATAAAAAAAGTAGTAAAAAACCTCTCATCATCAACCAAATTTCCCCGTTACATAAGCTTTTGTCCTCTCCTCTTTAGGAGCAGAAAACACCTTTTCAGTCGCATCAAACTCAACTAAATTCCCAAGATGAAAAAACGCCGTAAAGTCCGCAACTCTGGTAGCTTGTTGCATATTATGAGTAACTATAACTATAGTAAAACTCTTTCTAAGTTCTTTCATCAACTCCTCTATAACCCCTGTTGAAATGGGATCAAGCGCGCTAGTTGGCTCATCCATCAAGATAATCTCAGGCTTAACTGCAATCGCCCTTGCTATACAAAGGCGCTGTTGCTGTCCGCCACTTAGGCTAGTTCCAGAGCTTTTTAGCTTATCTTTGACCTCATTCCAAACTCCAGCTTGTTTTAAACTCTTCTCCACAAGCTCATCACACTCGCTACCACGCCTAACCATTTGATGCATAAGTGGCGCGTAAGATATGTTTTCATATATGCTTTTTGGAAAAGGATTTGGCTGCTGAAACACCATACCAACACGCTTTCTAACCGCGACTACATCGATGTTTGGTGCGTATATATCATATCCATCAACCTCAACAAGCCCATCTATTTTACAACTATCAATCAAGTCATTCATACGGTTAAAGCACCTTAAATAGGTTGATTTTCCACATCCAGAAGGTCCGATTAAAGCTGTGATTTGTCTTTCATAAACATCCATATCTACCCTTTTAAGGGCTTGTTTGTCCCCATAAAAAAGGTCTAAATCCCTACTTTTAGCTATAACTTGCATAATTTTACCACTTTCTTTGGAATTTTTTTCTTAAATAAATCGCTACTGAATTTAAAACCAACATTATCGTCAAAAGCACCAAAATTCCAGCACTTGTCTTTTCTACATACATTCGCTCTGGCATTCCAGACCATGTGAAAATTTGCGCTGGCATAACTGTTGCTGCTTGAGTTATAGTCTCTGGCGCATCTGGAACAAAAGCTATCATACCAACTATCATCAAAGGCGCAGTTTCTCCCATAGCTTGGGCTAAAGCGATGATTGAGCCTGTTAAAATTCCAGGCATCGCCAAAGGCAAAACATGATCTTTTACTATCTGAAGTTTTGTAAGTCCAAGCCCAAAACCAGCTTGGCGGATAGTTGCTGGAACTGCCCTTAAAGCGCTTCTTGAGCTAACTATGATAACTGGCAAACTCATCAAAGCCAAAGTCATACCACCAACAAGCGGACTACTTCTAGGCACTCCAAAAATGTTTATAAACACGGCTAATCCCAAAAGCCCAAACAAAATCGATGGCACGGCATTTAGGTTGTTGATATTTATCTCTATAAACTGTGTAAATTTGTTATCCTTTGCAAACTCTTCAAGATAAATCGCAGTCGCCACACCAAGAGGCAAAGCTAAAGACATAGTTACAAGCATAGTCATTATCGTACCGATAGCAGCTGATAAAAGCCCTGCACTTTCTGGAATTTTAGAATCTCCAGTTTTAAAAAACAGACCGTTAAACTGCTGCTTTATAAGCCCATTTTTAACCATATCATCTACTAAATTTTTTTGATTATCTGTTAGTTTGTTATAATTTTCTTTTATATACTGATCGGTTTGCGATGAGCTAAGCGCCCAGTAGCTCACACTTTGTCCTATTTCAATCTTATCATTTTTAACTCTAGCTGGTAAATTTCTAAGCCACGCACGAGAAACAAGTGGGCGAAGCTGTGAAGAAACTGCGCTATATGGGTTTTTTATAATCTCTTGACTAAGAGTAAATTCAACCTTAACATAGGCTTGTTTAAATGCTGGAAGCCCATCTTTTATTAAAGTATAGAGAAAAAATGTCAAAAACGCAATGCAAATCATAAGCGCTGAAAGTGCGATATACTCGAATCTCTCGCCCTTTTTGTTGCGTTTAGCGATTTGCTCAACTATAAAAGGATTGTTTTGTTCTATCATAAATTTAGCCTTTATAAATTTGAGATTTTATACTTTTTGTGAAATCGCCTAATTATCATAACCGATATAACATTGATAAGCAACGTAACCACAAAAAGCGTAAGTCCAAGTGCAAACGCACTCAAAGTTAGCGAGCTGTTAAACTCTTGATCTCCTGTTAAAGCTTCAACTATTTTAACAGTAACTGTTGTCATATCCTCAAGTGGATTCCACGTTAAATTTGGTCTTAAACTTGCTGCCATTACAACTATCATCGTTTCGCCTAAAGCTCTTGAGACTCCAAGCAGACAAGCTGCTATGATACCAGGCATTGCCGATGGCACAACGATAAATTTAATCGTTTCAGCCTTTGTCATACCAAGAGCGAGTGAGCCTTCTTTTATGCGACGCGGGATTGAGCTTATAACATCATCGCAAAGGCTAGAGATTATAGGGATTATCATTATCCCCATAACAACTCCAGCACCTAAAGCGCTTTCGTATGAGCTTTTTATACCAAAAAATCCAGCCATTTTTACGATAATCGGCGCAACGCTTAAAGCCGCAAAAAAGCCATAAACCACGGTTGGAATTCCAGCTAAAATTTCTAAAATCGGCTTAAAAAATCCCCTTGCTTTTGCGTTTGCATACTCACTTAAGTAAATTGCACTAAAGATTCCTAATGGAACTGCTATAAACATAGCGATAATAGTTATATAAAAAGTTCCAGCAAAAAGCGGCAAAGCCCCAAAACTTGAAGCACTCGCTCCTGCTTCTTCGCCTCTTCCAGCACCTTCTAAAAACGAACTATCTGGTGACCAGTTTGTTCCTAAGAAAAAGCCTAGCGCGTCCTCTCTTGAGAAAAAATGCACCGCTTCAAAGATAATAGAAAGCAAAATTCCAAATGTTGTAAAAATAGAAATGCTTGTAGCGATAAACAAGAGCCAAATCACCGCTTTTTGGGCAATTTTTTTATCATTACCGACCATCGCCACATCATAGCTTTTTATATAGCCGTTATTAAAACCAACAAGGTATTTTTTACCAAATTTATAAATCGTTAGCACCATTATAGCGCCAACGATTAGGATTAAAAGTGAGTTCAAGACCTTCCTTTTCTTAAAAAACAGTTCCGGCTTTTACCATCTCTTTTGTTAGTTTTATATCTTCTTTGATTGCTTTTTGAACACGCTTTAGCGTTTCATCTGACATAGGGACAAGTCCGATTGTCTTTAGCACGCCATCTTTGCCTATCATCGCATCACTAACGTATAAATCAACCAACTCTTGCAAGCCTTTTACATCTTTTTTGTGGCTGTTTTTAACATAAAAAAACAAGCTTCTAGCGATTGGATAGCTTCCATCGGCTATGGTTTTATCATTTGGCGCGATGCCGCCTATGTTTGCGCCAGTTATTTTATCTGGGTTTTCAACCAAAAAGCTATAACCAAAAATCCCTAAAGCATTTTTATCTTGAACCAGTTTTTGCACTATCAAGTTGTCATTTTCGCCCGCTGGAATGTATTTACCATCTTCTCTTATGGTTTTATATTTACCTGCTTTATCGCCATAAGAGCTAAATTTTTTTGAAGCGCTTTGCATAACTTGCTCTTCAAAACTATCTCTTGTGCCTGAAGTTGCAGGAGGTCCATACACTACGATTGGGCGATTTTCAAGGTTTTTATCTATCTGATTCCAGTTATTATATGGATTTGGGATAAGTTTGCCATCTTCGTTTGGAACTTCTTTAGCTAGGGCTAAGAAAAGTTGCTCTTTGGTTAAATTTATAGGTTTATTATCTTTGCTTTGAGCAACAGCAATCCCATCATATCCTATCATAACGCCACTTATATCAGTAACGCCGTTTTTTTCACAAAGTTCAAACTCGCTTAGTTTTATCGGTCTTGAAGCATTTGATATATCAGTTGTATCAAGCCCATCTCCTGCGCAAAATGCCTTAAATCCTCCACCAGTTCCAAGCGATTCAACAACTGGTGTTTTATAGTTCGTTGTCGCTCCAAACTCCTCAGCCACATAGCTTGAAAAAGGAAAAACAGTCGAGCTTCCTGCCATTTTTATCTGCTCTCTTGCATTAAGACTAACGCATAAAACTGTAGCAAAAGCTAAAGTAGAAACTAACTTCATAAACATCTCCTTAAATAAATTTATGAAATACTAAAGTAAATTGGAAACATTGCAGAAACATTTACAAAACCTAAATTCCACTTTATCATTTTTTTTGATAAAATTACAAAAAGCTATAAAAAGAGGTTTTTATGCAAAATTTAGTTGTTATAATCGATGATGAAGAGGATTTGGTTGATTTGCTTGAATATAACCTAAAAAAGGCTGGTTATGAGACGCTTGGCTTTTTAAACACAAGCAAAATCGAGCAACTTTTAAACGAAGAAAATGTTGATTTGCTTATAGTTGATAGAAATTTATGCGGCGTTGAGGGAAGCGAGTTTGTAAAATCAATCAGAGAAAAAGGCTATAACACGCCTGTGATTTTCTTAAGTGCAAAAACGACAAAAGCTCAACGACTTGAGGGTTTTGAAGCTGGTGGGGATGATTATATCACTAAGCCGTTTGATTTAGATGATTTGTTAGCTAGAGTTAATGCAGTGCTAAAAAGAGCTAAAAAAGAGGCAAAAGTTTATAAATTTAAAGATATAACTATAAACTTAACCACTTCAAAGGTTTTTTGTGGCGAAGAAATGGTTGATTTAACCAAACTTGAAACAAATTTACTTCTTGAGTTTATCAAAAACAAAAACATCGTTTTATCTCGCGATTATCTTTTAAGTGCGATTTGGAACGATGAAAATACAAACTCAAAAACAGTAAATATCGCCATAAAAAGACTTCGCGAAAAAATCGATCCAAACAAAAATAAAGAGTATATCAAATCAATTCGCGGTGAAGGATATATGCTTTGCTAAAAATTCATCAACTTTTTTTTATAAATTTTGGCATTATTTTTGCTGTGATGTTTTCAACTTTTTCGTTTTTTGTCTATAAAAATCAAAAAGATGCAAACTACGCAGCAACTCAAGAAAAGCTTCGCGTTATGGTCGATATCGTCGATATAGCGATACTTGATGGGAGTTTAAACAGCATTTATATAAAAGATTTAGCAAGAAGAAGCGATGTTTATATAGGCGCTTTTGATAAAGAGCTTGGTAAATTTGTTATAAGCGATGAGAGCATTATAACGATGGACATATTTTTAGGACTTAAAGATATCACACAAAAAGTTGAAATCGATAACATAAATGACGATGAAGTTATGTACTATGCTGTTGATACGATTATCGATGATAAGGCTTATGTTATCGTTGTTGGCGCTGATATTAAGAGTATATATATCAAATTTAAAGATTTATTTCTTAAACTTGCCGTAGCTTTTTTTATATGCTTGTTTTTATCGTATTTAATAGCAAAGCAGTTTAACAAAGCTATGAACAAAGAGCTTAAAAAAGTGCAACTTTTCTTAGAAAAAGTCGCTCAAAAGGACTTTTCTGCAAGTATGGACTCATCTTATATAAGCGAGTTTCAAACCATAGCTTCTCAGCTTGAAGAGATGAAACGTTCAATCATAAAAGCAGATAAAAAAGCTCAAAAACGAGCCGCAAAAATCAGACTGAAAAACACGCAGCTTGAGGGCATTTTAAGCTCAATATCACATGAGTTTAAAAACCCGATTGCCATCATTCAAGCTTCAAGCCAAACGCTTAAAAATGATTCAAAAATGGATGATGAATACAGAGATAAATTTATTAACAAAATCGTAAACAACAGCCAAAAGATAGTAAATTTAATGGATAAATTAAAGTTATCTTTTACTGATTCGTTGGTGCTAAATTTAAGCGAGTTTGACTTAGTTTTACTAAGCCATGAAGTGGCAAATGAGATGATGGAGAAGTATCCAACACGCAAAGTAGCGGTATTTGGCGATAAAAAGGTTATAAAAGCCGATAAAGATATGATAAGACAAGCTGTGCAAAATTTAGTCGAAAATGCTATAAAATACTCAAGCGATGAGGTTAAAGTTCTTCATACTTCGCGTGGCATTTTTGTCGTTGATGAGGGTGTTGGGATAAGTAAAGAAAATATCGCCTTAGTTTCTAAAAAGTTTTTTAAAGTCAATGAAAACAGCTGGAACAACTCACTTGGACTTGGACTTTATATCGTAAAATACATCTTAAAACTTCATAATTTTGAGATGATTATAAAAAGCGAGCTTGGCAAAGGCTCAACTTTTGGTTTTGAGTGTTAAATTTGGTATAATTTCCAAATTAAAAAATGGATAAAATTTAGTGGAAAATAAAGAGTTTTTAACGCAACAAATCATTACTTATTTAGGAAACAAACGCTCCTTACTTGAGTTTATAAACACTGGAATCGAGTTTGCAAAAGATGAGCTTAAAAAAGATAAAATCAGCTTTTGCGACCTGTTTTCAGGCTCTGGAATCGTCTCAAGATATGCAAAGTCAAAGTCAAATTTCATCATCGCAAACGATCTTGAGCTTTATAGCAAGGTTATAAATGAGTGTTATTTAACAAATGCAAATGATGAAATTTTAAAGCAAATTGATGAAATTTATCCCATAATTTCAGATATCAGCAAACTAAAAAATGGCTTTATAAGCGAACTTTACGCACCAAAAGATGACACAAAAATCTCTAAAAACGATAGAGTTTTTTATACCAACCAAAACGCTAAAATCATCGACACAATCCGCCAAAACATAGATGAGTTTGCGCCAGATGAGCTAAAGGCGTATTTTTTAGCTCCACTTTTATACGAAGCAAGCGTTCATGCAAACACAAGTGGCGTTTTTAAAGGCTTTTATAAAAACAAAAAAGGCGTTGGCGAATTTGGCGGAAGTGGCAAAAATGCTCTTGGTAGAATTCTTGGCGAAATCAGCCTTAAAAAGCCAGTTTTTAGTAAATTTAGCTGTGAGTTTAGTGTAGAAAAAACAGACGCGAATTTACTTGCTAGTAGCATCAATACCGATGTTTGCTACATCGATCCGCCATATAACCAACACCCTTATGGCTCAAACTATTTTATGCTAAATTTAATCTCAACCTATCAAAAACCACAAGATGTTTCAAAGGTTTCTGGTATAACAAAAGAGTGGAACAGAAGCGTTTTTAACCAAAGAGCAAATGCAAAAAATGCGCTTTTAGACATAGTTGAAAAACTGCGCTCAAAGGTGATTTTAATCTCATATAACTGCGAAGGCTTTGTCAAAAAAGATGAATTTTTAGATGATTTGGCTAAATTTGGCAAGGTAAATGTGCTAGAGCAAAAATACAACGCTTTTAGAGCAAGCAGGAATTTAAACTCAAGAAGCACTCATGTAAACGAGCAACTCTATATCTTAAAGAAACGCTAATGCACTCAAATTTCTCACTTAAAAAGCTCTTTTTGCCGATTTATCTTGATATGATTTTAAAGCTTACAACAGTGATGATAAATACCTATATGATAAGTATAGTAAATCCGCATTTAGTGGGTGCGATGGGGGCTGGAAACCAAATTTTTAGCCTTTTTGTGAATGTTTTTAGCTTTTTAGCGGTTGGCTGCTCGGTTGTAGTCGCTCAAGCAATCGGAGCAAAAAACAACAAAGTCGCCATAAGAGCGATTCACACAAGCATATCCTTTAACTCGCTTCTTGGCTTTTTAAGCGGAGTTTTGGTCTTTTTATACGCTAGACTTTTACTAAATTTACTTCAAATTCCAGATGAAATTTTTAATGAAAGTTATAAATATCTTAGAATTATAAGCATAACTTTTTTTATAGACGCGGTTGCTATCGTTATATCGGCTGTCATTCGCGTCTATGGCTTTGTAAAGCACATCATGATAACTTCGATTATCATGAATATAGTTACGATTATAGGAAATATTTTTGCACTTTTTGAGCCTTTTGGACTACCATTTTATGGACTTAGCGGAGTTGGAATCTCAACTATCGCAGGGCGAATTTTAGGTATATTTATACTCTCATATCTGCTTGTAAAAGTGGTAAAAGTCCCTATTTATCTAACTTTGTTTATAAAAGTTAAAGCCTATATACTTAAAAAAATTCTTTTTATCGGACTTCCAAGCGCTGGAGAAAATCTCATCTGGACAGTTCAATACCTTGTAGCTTTTAGCTTTGTTGCAAGCATGGGCGAAGATAGTTTGGCAGTTCAAACGATATATTTTCAAATTTCAGCCTTTATGTTTTTTGCAAGTAGCGCTGTAGGCATAGCAAATGAAGTCATAGTTGGTCGAATGGTTGGAGCAAAAGAGTTAGAAAATGCCTACAAAAGAACATTTAGAAGCCTTAAAATGGGCTTAGCGATGACTTTGGTTTTCGTGCTTTTTGTCTATATAAACAAAAATTTTATAATGAATCTTTTAAAGCTAACTCCAGATATCAAAGATATCATGTCGCCACTTTTTGTGCTTTCGATTTTTTTGGAGCTTGCAAGAACGCAAAATGTCATCATGGTAAACGCTCTTCGCGCCAGTGGAGATGCTAGGTTTCCTTTTTATATGGGCTTGGTTTTTATGTGGGGCGTATCGATTCCGCTTGGCTGGTTTTTAGGAATTTATCTTGGATATGGTATAATTGGGGTTTGGATAGGGTTTTTTGCTGATGAACTTTTAAGAGGTCTTGCAAATACCTTTAGATGGAAAAGCAAAAAATGGCAAGAAAAAAGGCTTGTATAGCCACTTTTGATATAAATTTAAGGAAATTCTCATGGAAAATTTTACAACTCACACTAAAAAAGTAACGATTAATTATATAAAATCACAAAAAAACAAATCCCCACTTACGATGATAACAGCCTATGATGCGTTGTTTGCTAAGATTTTTGACGCAAATGTTGATATGATTTTAGTAGGCGATAGCTTAGAGATGAGCTTTGGTGGTAAAGATGACACTCTTAAAGCCACAGTTGATAGTATGATTTACCATACAAAAGCAGTTTGTAATGGTGCCAAAACCTCTCTTATCATAACCGATATGCCTTTTGGCAGCGTAACTACAAAAGAAGAAACACTTAAAAACGCTATAAAAATTTATCAAGAAACTAACGCTGATGCCGTTAAAATCGAAGGCGGAAGCCAAAGAGCTGAGATCATCTCTCATCTTTGCAAAAATGCCATTGCCGTTGTCGGACACATAGGACTAACGCCACAATCAGCTAGAAGTGAGGGCGGATATATCGTAAAAGGCAAAGATGAAGAAAATGTCAAAAAGCTTATAGAAGATGCAAAAGCAGTTGAGAAAGCTGGGGCATTTTGTATCGTAGTCGAGGGCGTTGTATCTAAAGTCGCAACACAAATAGCACGTTCGGTCAATGTACCGGTTATAGGCATTGGAGCTGGAAATGAAGTCGATGGGCAAGTGCTTGTGTGGAGCGATGCGTTTGGGTTTTTTGATGAGTTTAAACCAAAATTTGTAAAGCGGTTTTTGCACGGCAAAAATCTTGTAGAAAAAGCCTTGCTTGAGTATATAAACGAGGTAAAAACTCGCGAATTTCCATCTAAAGAAAACTCATATCAGTGAAAAAAGAGAGCATTATCTTTGATGGCAAGGTAGTAAATTTAGTCTATAAAAAGGTTAAATACGCAAGGCTAAAAGTTAGCAAAGAAGCCGTTATATCTATGTCTTTGCCACTTCGCTATCCAAAAAAGCTAGTCTTTTGTATGCTTGAAACCCACAAAGAGTGGATAAACAACAAAGTTGCTTTTATCCAAAACAACCGTCTTAAAGATGATAAAACTTGCTTGCTTGGGAAAATTTACACACTTAAATTTGATGAAAGTATAAAAAGTGTTCAAATTCGTGATGATGAGATACTCTCGCCAAATTTTGCAAAATTTAGCGAATTTAAAAAAGAGTTTGCAAGAGCTAAATTTAGCGAATTTATAGATGAGTTTCTCCCACTCATAGGAAAAAGCGTAAATCACATAAGCATTAAAGCGATGAGTACTCGCTGGGGAAGCTGTAACAGCACAAAAGGGTATATAAATTTAAGCTTAAATTTGATAGAAAAAAGCGAAGATTTAGTCAGGTATGTCGTGCTTCACGAGCTAACGCACTTGATATATCCGCACCATCAAAAAAGCTTTTATGAGTTTATAGCCAAAATCATGCCAGATTTCAAAGAGCGAGAAAAAAGGCTTAGGGGATAGATTGATGTTAAATTTCTTCCTTATCAAATAAGAAGAAAATTTGCTAAAAAATACTTTAAAAATAAGCTTTGTAGCAGCTAAAAATTCTTTTATACTATAAATCTTTTTTTGATTTTATAAATTCATATGGCTAAATTTAATATAAATTTAAAGATTAAATTTTTCTATAAAAGCACCTTAGTTTTTACGTTACTTTTATGAAAACATCACTAAATTTAGATAATGCTGGCTTGGCGATTAAAACTGTTTTATTTAAATTTTGCTAAATTTTTAGGTCCATAGACTTAAAAATTTATATTTTAAATTTATCAAAACTTTTATCCAAAAATTTAGCTACAAAATAATTAAATTTAAGTACCAAATCAAATTTAACACAAACTCTTAGCCCATAAATACTGAGAATTTTCAAAAAATTTTATAAATTTTCTCCACTTATCTAAGTTTTAAATAAGCGTTTAACTATAAATTGGCTCAAAACAAGTTAAGCGGATTTTCTCTTATCAATTTAAGTAAAATTTGATATAAGTTTTCTCTGTTATTAAACCTAAATTCACACTCTTTTAAGTGCAATATAAAATTATCTTTTTTATGCCTTTAAATTTACTTAACCTATGCTTTGCATAACCCCAGAAATTCTCTATACCATTTATGTAATTTTACCATTAGCGAATTCATTTTTGCAGTGTTTTATACGGTAATGAGCTTTTGCTCCATAATCCACTAAACCATCATAAGCTCTGCAACTATCAGAGTAAATAATACTCTCATTTAGCTCACTAAACTCTCTTAATATTGACACTAGCTCACTTGCACTGCAGTTTTTAACTACTTGTGTATAGACCTTACCATTCTTGTTTTAACATACCAAATACTAGTTGTTTATTAGCTGCACCTATGCCTCTTTTGCCTCTTACTCTTTTAGCTCCTTCTATTTACAGTTACTAGCAAAGCGAAGTAAAAAGTAGCTTTCATCTATTTCTATCTCGCCATCAAATTTAGAAATTTCCTCGCATTCTTGTGCCATTAAAATTCTTATCTCTTTTAGAATTTTATTGATAGAATTTCTAGAAATATTACAAATTTTAGCTATCTTTACAGCTTCTAAATCAAGGCAAAAATACTTGAGAATTTCACAAAATTTCTTTTCAGAAATTAGGGAACGGTATATGTATTTGTTTTTCATCGATAGCATAGTAGTTAAAAACCCCTTTAAAAGTTTTTAACTTGTCTTGAGCCTAGATTTATCAAGCAGATTAACAGTAAACAGCTGATCAAGTCTATTTAAAATCCTAAATTTTGAAAGTTTGTTATCTAAAATTTTACTGGGAGTATCTTACAAACATTTTGTTTAAATTTATTTTTTTGCAAAGGGCAAAAACCACAAAATAGCCAAATTTAACCCACAAATTTATAAAACATAATTAAAATGAAAGTTTTAAAAGTATAGATTTTAATCTTGACAAATCCATTTAAAATCACAAATCAAAAGCTAAATTCGAAAAATCAAATACGAAAGTATAAAAAGGCAAATTTATCAAAATATCAACAAATTTGCCTACTTTTAAGCCTTTGCAGCTTTTTAGCTTCTTGCTAAAGTCATCGCTTTTAAGCTTTTGCAGCTTTTGGTGTCCCGCTTCTCAAAGATGGATTTTTAGAACTTATTATCCACTGTTTAGCAAAAATAGCTGCGTATATCGCAAAACCTATAGCATAAGACGCATATTCACTAGTTACAAAATCACAATATTTCATAACCATATTTGGCACCATCACAAAAGGAACAATTGCTAGCATTATAGCTCTTTCTAGCCAACTACACTTAGTTATAAACCAGCCTTGAAGCGCACTAGAAAAGGCAAACATCCCAACCGCCGCTCCTGTTAAAATCAGCGCAATCTCTGCTGGGTTACTTATCCACTCTATCGTCTTTGGATCATTTGGATCGACAACCTTTTCTATCAAAAGTAGCTTGCTGTTAAAGAAAAACGAAAATGGAAGCAAAGTCGTTCTTAAGTCGTAAAAAAAGCCTTGAAGCCCAACTATAACTGGGTTTGCTTTTGCTATTCCGGCGGCTGCGTAAGCGGCGATTCCAACTGGTGGTGTATCATCAGCTAGTATTCCAAAGTAAAAAACAAAAAGATGAACCGCGATAGCTGGGATTAAAAAGCCATTTTTTGCAGCCAAAATCATAATAACAGGCGCCACAAGGCTTGAAACAACGATATAATTAGCCGTTGTTGGAAGTCCCATACCCAAAATCAAACTCATAATCGCAGTTAAAAATAAAATCAGCAATATGTTATTTCCAGCTAGCGCCTCAACAACTTCTGCTAAAACTTGCCCAACTCCAGTTAACGAAATCGAACCAACGATAAGTCCAGCCAAAGCAGTTGCAACGGCGACTGTTACCATGTTTTTAGCAGCTGCAACCATCGCCCAAAATATATCACAAATTCCTCTTACAAAGTCATCTTTGCTAACTTTTTCTTTAGCAAAATACTTCTTTATAGGATCTTGAACTATCATCATGATAAATAGCACGATTATAGAGTTAAACGCCGCTGAAATCGGAGACTCTTTTGCCACTAAAAGAGTGTAAAGCAGCACAACAATCGGTATAAGATAGTGAACGCCACTAAGTAGAATTTTCATCTTAGCTCTATTTGCCTCACTCTCAAGCCCTTTTAAACCAAGTTTACAACTCTCTAAATGCACGATAAAAAACAAGCTTGCATAACATACAAAAGCAGGAATCACCGCCGCTATCATAACATGCGTATAACTCATACCTAAAAACTCAGCTATGATAAAAGCCGCTGCACCCATAATCGGTGGCATAAGTTGCCCATTTACTCCAGCAGCAACCTCTATAGCTCCAGCTTTGGTACTTGAAAGCCCTGCTTTTTTCATAAGTGGGATAGTAAAAGTTCCAACCGTTACAACATTTGCCGTTGAGCTTCCTGAAACCATACCAGTTAGCCCACTAGCTATAATACTAGCCTTTGCTGGACCTCCACGATACTTACCTAAAAACGCAAAAGCAACATTTATGAAGTATTGCCCTGCTCCAGCACGCTCTAGCAGTGCACCAAATAGAACAAAAAGATAGATAAAACTAACACTAACGCCAAGCGGAACGCCAAAAATTCCCTCAGTCGTTAAAAACATATGCCCAGCAAGCTTGCTTATACTAGCACCCCTATGAGCGATGATATCTGGCATATACTGCCCAAAGTAGCAATATAGTAAAAATATAAAGCCTATTATCCCAAGTGCTGGTCCTATCATACGTCTACCAGCTTCAAAAAGCACGATAACAGCTATGATAGCTACAACTATATCTCTAGGTAGATAATCCCCTGGGCGCTGCGCCAAACTATAAAACTCAATAAACGGATATAAAACCGCTCCAACGCCTAAAATAAGTAAAATCCAATCATACCACGGTATATAAGTGTGAGCTTTTTTATCATAAGAAAATGGAAATACAGTAAAAACAAGTGCAAGAGCAAAGGCAAGGTGAATCGACCTTGCCATAACCGTATTTAGTGGAAAATAAGCTATATAAAGCTGAAAAACAGACCAAGCAAAAGCTATAAGCGTTGTAAACCAAAAAAGCTTTTTAGATGTAAATTCTCTAGTTTTTACCTCTAAAACCTGCTCATCTTGCCCTACTTCTTTACCAACCTCTTTATCTCTTTTGACCTCATCTTGCATATATTATCCTCTTATTTTTTAATAATTCCAGCTTTTTCAAAGGCTGCTTGTGCTGCTGGATGAAGAGGTGCGCTAAGCCCTTCTAACAAAGACTCTTTTGTTACTAACTTAAGTGCTGGATGTAGGTTTTGATACTCTTGAAAGTTTTGTAAAACCGAGTTTACCACCGCCATAACAGCTTCATCACTTTGGTTTTTACTAGTTACTAAAACAGCTTTAACGCCTACTGTTAGGGTGTCATGATCGATTCCCTCATAAAGACCACTTGGGATAGTACCTTTGGCGTAATATGGATATTTTGCTATTATCGCATCAGCCTCTTTTTCGCCAACACTAATTAAATCAATCGGAAGCGAGTTTGAAGCATCGGTTATATTTGCTGTTGGATGTCCAACCATATAAAAATACCCATCGATTTTTTTATCTTTTAGTGCCATTGGGGATTCTTGTGCTGTTAAAACGCCACGATGAGAAAGCTCTTTATCTACATCTATGCCATACTCATCAAAGACGATTAAGGCTGTAAATTCATTACCACTGCCTGGATTTCCAACATTTATATTTTTACCTTTTACATCTGTGTAGCTTTTTATATTGCTACTTTTTGAAACAACAAATGCCAAAAGCTCTGGATAAATCGACATAACGGCTCTTAAATTTTTATCGCCCTTGTCTTTGAATTTACCAACGCCATTGTATTTATCATAAACAACATCGCTTTGAACAAAGCCAAAACTAAGCTCATCTTTTAAGACATTGTTGACATTATAAATCGAGCCTCCAGTTGATTCTACCGAGCATCTTATATCTGGATTTTTGTTCGCAAGTCTACAGATAGCGCCACCTACTGGGTAATACGTGCCTGTCATACCGCCTGTTCCGATTGAAACAAATTCTTTTGCTGATAAAGTTGTTGCTGCGATTAGCAAAGATACAGCTAGTGCTGAAAATTTTTTCATGTTAATGCTCCTTAAATTAAATTTTAACCATATTATCACATTTTTGTCATTATTTTTCATATAAAAAAAGATTTTAGTTTTTAAGATTAAGCAAGTGTGAATAAAAGTAACAAATTTAATAAAGTTATTTATAAGTTACAAAGATAAATTAATCTAAATTTATTATAAATTTTTAAGATAATTTATATCGAATTTAGAGTTTAAAACAAACACTTAATTTTAATATTAAAATAAAAGATAGGTTAAAAACTAAATTTAACACTTCTAATACTCTAGCTGTTTAGAAATTTTCAAGAAATTCACAAGCGTAATATAGAGACAAACTTGCAATATTTTCTCACTACAAGCGGTAAAAAAAGTTTATTTTCCGCTAGAATCAACGCTATAAACGCAAAAATTATGTATAGAATTTAAATAACTTATGAGATTTTACCATTATAAATAGTGTTTTGATTGCGCCGTTTTACGGTGGTAAAACAATATTTCATTGTTTAAAAAGGCTAAAACAAGCCCTTTTAAACAAATTTTAAAATTAATCAATAAATCTTTTTGTCAAATTTCCATAGCTATCAACTCGTCTATCGCGTAAAAATGGCCACCATCTGCGGACATTTTCACATCTTTGCAAGTCTATGGTTACGATTTTGGCTAACTCACTTGAGCTGTTTGCTCTAAAAATTTCCTCTCCTTGAGGGCCAAAGACAAAGCTATTTCCCCAAAAGCGAATGCCTGTAACTTCGTTTGAATGTGTAAAATTTTGCGTATTTGAGTTTTGAGTAGAGTCTGAATTTTCATCTATTTTGCTATTTTCTGCGTTTAAATTTAGACTTTTTTCTAAAATTTTCCTGTTTTGGTTACAACTTTGATCTGTTTTTGATGCTAAATTTAATTCACTATCTAAATTCTTACACCCTGAGCTCAAGCATTGTTCTTCAAACCCAACGCGATTTATCGCAACAACTGGAACACCATTTGCCACCGCATGACCTCTTTGAACAGCAACCCACGCCTCAAGCTGACGCGCCTTTTCATCTTCATCATCTCCATCAAACCACCCAATCGCAGTTGGATAAATCAAAATTTCAGCCCCAGCCAAACTCATCAAACGTGCAGCTTCTGGATACCACTGATCCCAGCAAACCAAAACTCCAAGCTTTCCAACGCTCGTATTTATCGGCTCATAACCCATATCTCCTGGCGTGAAGTAAAACTTTTCATAGAAATTTGGATCATCTGGAATGTGCATTTTACGGTATTTTCCAGCCACGCTTCCATCGCTTTCAAAAACAACAGCAGTGTTGTGATAAAGCCCAGCGGTACGTTTTTCAAACAGCGATGTTACAAGAACAACGCCAAATTTGCGCGCCACATCGCCCCAAAATTTGATATCTTCTTGCCACTGATTTGCCAAATCAAACAGCTCCACATCTTCGTTTTGGCAAAAGTATTGCCCCTGATGAAGCTCTTGAAGCAGCACAAGTTTTGCTCCGTTGCTAGCTACTTTTTCTATGAGCTCAACCGTTTTTTGAACCGTTTTTTCTTTATCGCCCATAAATTTATGCGCTACTATGCCGATTTTTAAGATTTTTTCTTTAGGATTTTTTGACATTTTTTAACCTTTTAAATTTTTTAGCCATTATAGCTAAATTTAGACTACATTTTAAACCAATTTTCTTGCTTTAATAACTAAAATTTTATAAAAATACCTAGATAAATTTAGTTTTTATTATCATAAATAAAACAGATGGTTAAATTTCTAGCTTAAATCTTTTATAAATTTGGTATCAAGATAAATCAAAACTGCCACTACACCAATTAGCTAAAAACTGCAAAATACTTTTGCCATGATTTTTGTGATTTTATATATATTTTAACTATAATCAGTATATTTTAACTATAATCAGTATATTTTAACTAAACTCAAAGTATTATGTAAAATGAGCAAATAAGCCATTTATCTCATAAATAACAAGTATAAATTTACTACTTTTAACATAAATTTATACGTTATAGCTTATTTTTTAAATACCAAAAGTTATGTAATTTTAATCAAATTTACTAGCCTAAATCACACTTTAAAATCAGCAAAAACTATTTTAAGCAAGATTTAAAGCTAAATTAGTTTTAAATTTATAGAAAATTTTGCAAATTTATCATCTTACTAACAAAATTTACTCAAAAAGCTAAAACGCTAAAAGTAGCTAATGAGTAAATTCTACACACATAAATCAAATTTAAAATCTTTACACCTTACATGCCGAGTCATCAGTCGGATCAAAATGCAAGTCTATAACCCAGTTATTTTTGTTAAAAGTTTTTCTTATAAAATCTTCTATCTCATCTCCAGCGTTATGAGCTTGAAGTAGCGTTATTTGCGGGTTAAAAACAATGTGTGCACTTAAGTAATACGTCTTAGCACTCTCTCTTGTTCTTAAGTCATGATAACCGCAGATGTGGGGATCTTTGGAGATAAAATCTGTGATTTGCTTGACAATTTTAGCATCAATTGCCCCATCTAAAAGCACATAAACGCCCTCTTTTATAAGCCCAATCGCGCTAACTGCGATGTATCCACTAATAATAATACCAAAAATCGCATCAACTATATAAAATCCGCTAAATTTAATAATAACCAAAGCTACAATTATGCCAAGGTTTGTAAAAAAGTCTGTTTTATAGTGCAAAGCATCGGCTTTTATGATTAAAGAATTCGTTCTAGCGGCTTCTCTTTTTAGATAAAGTATAAGCAGTCCAGTCGCTACAAACGACACACTCATCACCACAATCGCCGAGTCTAAATCTGGCGTATGGTTTCCACTCATGATTTTTCTTATACTTTCATAAAAAATATAAGCGCCAATTCCTACGATGAAAGTCCCTTCAAATAGTGCCATTAAAGCTTCGATTTTGCCATATCCATAGTTAAAATGACTATTTGATGAAGCGGTTGATTTTTTAAGTGCAAAGTAGTTAAGCGCGCTTATAAGACAGTCAAGCATCGAGTCAATCGCCGAAGCCAAAACTGAAATCGAACCACTTGCAATGCCGACAATAAATTTAAATATCGCCAAACCAGCCGCAGTCAAGCCCGCTGCTATGGGTGCTGGGCTTGTTAGTTTGTTATTTGTTTGAGCGTTTTTTTCATAAGCGTTTTGCTCTTTTGTGTTTTGTATAGTTTGCTCACTACTCATTTTAATCCTTAAATTTGATTATCAATTATATAATAATTTTGATAATCTTAGCAAAAAATATGTAAATTTAATCTAAAAGCTTTATATGCTAAAAAAAGTATGGCAAAGGCTAAATTTGAGTCAAATCTAGCCTAATCTTTATCTAGCACCTAAAAATCTATTTTGGCTAGAGCAGTGCAAAGAGCCATTTTGGCGGATAAAAACTCTTGCATCTATGCCTATAACATCTTTGTTTGGACAGGCTTGTTTTAGTCTTTCAAGCACGATTTGGTCATTTTTATCATTATACGTTGGAACAATCAAAGCACCATTTACAAAGATAAAATTTGCATAAGTTGCCGCTAGACGCCTTCCATCGTGCATAAGTGGCGAAGGTATTGGAAGAGCGACTAGGTTAAATCCAGTTTTTTTAAGCTCATCTTCCATCTTTTTTAACTCATCATAGTGGATATCGTTTACATCATCGCAACTTGAGTAAGCTATGGTATTTCGGTTGATAAATCTAGCTAAAGTATCAACGTGGCTATCGGTATCATCGCCTTTTATAAAGCCATGTTCTAACCAAATAAGAGTGTGAATTCCAAAAAGTTTTCTAAATTCGTTTTCAAGCTCAGCTTTGCTTAAATTTGCATTTCTGTTTTTGTTTAAAAGACAAGTAGTTGTTGTTATCATAGTGCCAAAGCCGTTAAATTCGATACTTCCGCCCTCTAAAATCATATTAACTTTTCTAAGCTCGCCTTTAAAAGATTTAAAAAGCTTTGCGTTTACTAAGTTATCTTTACTGCTTTGAAATTTCCCGCCCCACGCGTTAAAAGTAAAGTCATAGCTGATGATTCTACCAGCATTTTCAACATCAATCGCCCCATAGTCCCTTATCCACGTATCATCAGTGTCAATTTCGTAAAAAGATACATTTGGTATATCTTTAAAAAAGTAGTCAAAATCCTTTTGATTTGGCGAGATTAAAACCACTTTTTGATACTTTGAAACCACATTCACCAACTCCACATAAGACTGCATAATCTCAGTCAAATCATCTTGCCAATCACTGTTATAATGAGGCAATGCTAAAAATAGAAGCTCTTGCTCCTCCCACTCTCCAAACGCTCTCATAACTCCTCCTACTTTGTAGTTTTAAAATTATAGCAAATTTTTATATATTTAATATTCATTTTTAAGGTTAATTAGAACTTTTTCATAACATTTTTAAAATTTTTAAAAATGTAACCAAAATGAAATTTCTTTTTACTAGACTTTCATAAATTTTTAGGAGGTAATATGAGTCAAAATATTTCAAGAAGAGGCTTTTTAAAAAGCTCAAGTGTAGCATCTATGGCGCTGTTTTTTAGTACTTCATCAACTTTATTTGCTAGCAGCAAAGATAGTTTGCTTGGGTTTAAAGCAACTTTGGCTAGTAGCGAAGATAATGTGATAGTCCCTGATGGATACGAGGCAAAAGTTTTAGTTAAATGGGGAGATCCACTTTTTAAAAACGCTTTAA
The DNA here is from genome assembly GCF_013201685.1 of Campylobacter geochelonis. Lineage (NCBI taxonomy): Bacteria > Pseudomonadati > Campylobacterota > Epsilonproteobacteria > Campylobacterales > Campylobacteraceae > Campylobacter > Campylobacter geochelonis. Next base: position 1,457,324 of record NZ_CP053844.1, read on the forward strand.
AATTTGATGAAGGCAAAAATATCACAAAAGAGTATGCAAAAAATGCAACCAAAGTCTTTGGCGATGATAACGACGGAATGCAGTTTTATCAACTTGATGGCGATAAACGCGCACTTTTGGTGGTAAATCAAGAGTATGTAAACCCAGAGCTTATGTTTAAGCACAACGGCTTAGAGCTAAGCGCACAAGATGTGATTTACATGCAAAACTCATGTGGCGTAACTGTGTTAGAAATAGAACAAAACGACAACTCATACCAAATCAAACAAGATAGCCCATATAATCGCCGTATAACCGCACTTACACCGATGGTTTTAACAGGTCCAGTTAAAGGCGATGAGGCGGTAAAAACAGCTAACGATGAAAAAGGCGAGTTTGTGCTTGGCACTTTTAACAACTGTGGATGTGGAAAAACGCCTTGGGGAACTTACTTAACGTGTGAGGAAAATTTCGATGATTTTTTTGGTTCAAAAGATACAAAAGCCCAAACTAGCGAGTCTTTTAAACGATATGGTATAAAGCCAAAAAGCGTGTATGGGTGGGAAAAATTTGATGATAGGTTTGATTTTAAAATCAATCCAAACGAGCCAAATCGCCACGGATACATAGTCGAGTTTGACCCATACAATCCAAATTTCATCCCAAAAAAACGCACCGCTCTTGGTAGATTTAAACACGAAAATGCCGAAGTTATCATAGCTGATGATGGAAGAGTTGTTGTTTATAGTGGCGATGATGAAGTTGATGAGTTTGTTTATAAATTTGTTTCAAGTGATAAATTTAATAAAGATGATTTAAGTAAAAATGCCGATATTTTAGATAATGGCACGCTTTATGTAGCAAGGTTTGATGGAAAAAATGGCGAATTTAAAGGCAAGCTAACTTGGCTTGAGCTAACTTATGGCAAAAATGGCTTAGATAAAGAAAATGGTTTTAAATCACAAGCCGATATCTTGATAAACGTTCGCTTGGCTGCGACAAAACTAGGCGCAACGCCGATGGATAGGTGCGAGTGGATAGCAGCGCAACCAAACTCAAAAGCTGTTTATGCAACCTTTACTAACAATAAAACAAGACAAACCACAGACGCAGCTAACCCGCGAGAAAAAAACCGCTACGGACAAATCCTAAAATGGGAGCCAAAAGATGGCAATCACGCAAGTAGCGAGTTTGAGTGGGCGACATTTGCGCTAGCTGGTAATCCAGCGGTAAAAGATGGACTTTACAAAGGTAGCTCAAACATCACAGTCGAAAATATGTTTAACAGTCCAGATGGGCTTAAATTTGATAAATTTGGTCGTTTGTGGATACAAACTGATGGCGACTACTCAAATCAAAAAGATTATAAAGGCATGGGAAATAATCAAATGCTGTGCGCAGATCCAAATACTGGCGAAATCAGGCGATTTTTAACAGGTCCGGTTGCGTGCGAGATAACAGGGCTTTGCTTTAGTGAAGATTCAAAGACTATGTTTGTTGGCGTACAACACCCAGGAGAAGCACTAAAAGGAAGTCACTGGCCAGAAGGTGGAGATAAAACGCCAAAATCAGCCGTTTTAGTCATAACTAAAAAAGATGGCGGAGTAATCGGGGCGTGAGTTTAGCCTTTGAAATTTAGAAGCAAAAGCCTTAATATGGCTAAATAGATAGAGTTTTGTTTAGCCAAATAAATTTAAACTTTAAATCATTCACATAGATTGATTTTCAAAGCCACAACGCTAAAAGAGATAATTTAGCTATCTCTTTTAGTTGCAGATTAAAAAGAGATTTTTAGTTAGTCAAGTTAAATCATGGCAAATTTATTAAAATAATCTTAAATAACTCATAAATTTAGCTTTTTTATAAGATTATATAAACGTTCATTTAAAAAGATACTCGCGCGATTTAGTAAAGCTAATATAAATGCAAATTTTTCCAATTTCTTTAAAATAATTTTATATGTTTTTAGTATATTTTAACCAGTTTTTTAGCTTGTATATTTTATAAAGCGCTATAATTTAATCACAAGCGCAAAGTATCTGCAGAATAAATTTATAATTAATTTTGACTCAAGACAAGTTAAAAACTTTTAAAGGGGTTTTTAACTACTATGCTGTCGATGAAAAACAAATACATATACCGTTCCCGAATTTCTGAAAAGAAATTTTGTGAAATTCTCAAGTATTTTTGCCTTGATTTAGAAGCTGTAAAGATAGCTGAAATTTGTAATACTTCTAGAAATTCTATCAATAAAATTCTAAAAGATATAAGAATTTTAATGGCACAAGAATGCGAGAAAATTTCTAAATTTGATGGCGAGATAGAAATAGATGAAAGCTACTTTTTACTTCGCTTTGCTAGTAACTGTAAACAGAAGAAGCTATAAGAGTAATAGGCAAAAGAGGCATAGGTGCAGCTAATAAACAACCAGTATTTGGTATGTTAAAACGAGATGGTAAGGTCTATACACAAGTAGTTAAAAACTGCAGTGCAAGTGAGCTAGTGTCAATATTAAGAGAGTTTAGTGAGCTAAATAAGAGTATTATTTACTCTGATAGTTGGAGAGCTTATGATGGTTTAGTGGATTATGGAGCAAAAGCTCATTACCGTGTAAAACACTGCAAAAATGAATTCGCTAATGGTAAAATTACATAAATGGTATAGAGAATTTCTGGGGTTATGCAAAGCATAGGTTAAGTAAATTTAAAGGCATAGAAAAGATAATTTTATATTGCACTTAAAAGAGTGTGAATTTAGGTTTTAATAACAGAGAAAACTTATATCAAATTTTACTCAAATTGATAAGAGAAAAACCGCTTAACTTGTTTTGAGCCAATTTATAGTTAAATTTTTTAAAGCATAGTTTTCATACCCAATAAAATCATAAGCGGATTGTGCTATTTAAGACGCTATTTAGAGTATAAAAGCACAAGTAAACACGAACCACCAAAATGTTTTAAAAACGGCTTACTCAACTTCATAAAAAGAGTTTAAAATCTCGCTATATAGGTTATCAAGCTCTAAATTTAGCTCTTTTTTAAACTCATCTTTACCACTCATCACATTTTCATAAATCTCTTTTTCAAACTCATCTTTAGTTAAAATTTCATCTGATTTTGTGATAACATAGTCTAGTCCAAACCAGCTTGCAACCGCAAAAGCAGGCACACACACAACCGCTGCTGGACCACAAACCGTACCACTAAATGCTGCACTTGATGAAGTGGCGATTTTAGCGCTTGATTTTAGCGCTGTTTTGCTAGCCGTTTTTGCTAAAGTTTTTGCAGCCACTCCAGCGCCCATAGCCGTAATCGCACCAGTGCCTAAAGCCTTGTTTAGATGATATTGTGATGAGAAAAAATTAGTTAAATTTAAATCTAAATTTAAGCTAACTCCTTGTGAGCTAGCTAGGTTTTGCACGTTTTTTAAAAGCTCATTTTCATATCTTTTAACGCCAGTTTCAACCAAATTTAAAAGCTTTACTTCAAACTCTTTATCAAAACTATCTTTACTAAACTGGCTAAATTTTTCCTCTATAAATTTAGTCGAGTTATCATCCCAAACACTATGCCAAAGCACGATATAATCGCTTATAACAGAGTATTTAAACTCAGACATCTTTCTTGCTAAGCTTAGCGCTGCTTTTTCATAAACTAAGTCAATGTATGAGTTTATCTCATCTTTGCTTTTGGCCAAATTTAGCTTTAAAGTTTGATTTGTATCGCTACTAAATTTAGCAAAGTCACTAGCTTTTACATCAAATTTAATGCCATTTTTAATCACTATTTTAACAAGCTTTTCAGTCTTTGTTATGGGCGTTTTTTGCTCACTTTTAATATCTAAATTTATATAACTTAAAAACATAAAAACAGCCATAACATAAGCTAAAGTAAAAATAGTACGCAAAAAATAGCCAAATTTTACGCCATCATTTCTAGTGGTAAAAAACAGAGAAAAAAGGTGATTTAACGCAACGAAAAAAAGAAATTTATTAAAGATATTAAAAAGCAAAATGACAAATTTATACTCGCTAAAAGCAGCATTTTCAAGCCAAATATAACTTGAGTTAAGATAAAAAGAAAACGCGCTAATCTCTGATAAAAAATAGCAAGAAAAAGCGCTTGTTGGATTTTGCGCATTTAGATACTCAAAATATCCTAAATCCCCAAAACTAGGCGTTTGAATGATAAAAAGCACTCCATAAACAAGCGAAGTAACAAAAGCAGAAGTTAAAACAATCCACCTTTTTGAAGCAAATCTAGCATATCTTAACTCACTTTTAAGCCATTTTAAAATACTAAATTTAACCAAAATAAATATAAATAAAGCTATTAAAAAATCAAATAAAATTTCAGTTTTATTTATACTTAAAAGGTTAAAAACAAAAATAAAGCTAAAAAAAGCTGCTAGATAAAACGAGCTAAAAGATATAAGAATTTTGCCAGAAAAGATTTTTTTTAAAAAGCTATTATCTTTAAAAATAGCCTTGTTTAACGATGTTTTATAAGCAAATTTATAACTGAAAATTTCAAGATAAAAGCAAAAAGCATAAAAGATAAAAAATGCTAAAACCCAAACGCACTCAAGCTTTTTAACAAAAAATATAAACAAAAAAGTTAGCACCAAAATAGCTAAATTTAACGCTAACTTTTTCAAAACTAAACCTGAAATTCTGACACTAAACTTGGATTAAAGCTGTTATCAACAAAACGCGTGAACTCCTTTTGAAACACCACTTCAACCGTGCCAAGTGCGCCATTTCTGTTTTTTCCTACTATGACTTCAGCCTTTTCTTCTTTGGCATTTGGCACAAATTTAGGCGTATAGCTTTCCATATCTTTACCCTCATTTAGCGCCCTTTCATACCGCTCTTTCTCCTCTTGCTCGGCATAAACATCATTTCTATAGACAAAAAGTATAACATCAGCGTCTTGCTCTATCGCGCCACTTTCACGCAAATCGCTAAGCATAGGTCGCTTGTTTGATCTTGCTTCAAGCCCACGATTTAACTGAGAAAGCGCAACTATAGGTATGCCTAACTCGCGTGCTAAAAGCTTAAGTCCACGAGAGATTTCAGCGATTTGAAGGTGTCTTTCGCTAAAGTTGCTGCTACTCATCATAAGTCCGATATAATCAATCACGCACAAGCTTATCTCTTCGTGTTTTGCCTTGAGTTTTCTAAGATTTGTCCTTATCTGATGGATATTTACATAGCTGTTATCATAGACAAAGAGCTTTTTTTCCATCATGTTTTTGCACTCATCACCAAAACGCGTAAACTCATCATCGCTCATATTTGCTGTTAGGATGTTTGAAAGCGGGATTGAAGTAGAAGCGCTTATCATACGCATCATAAGGTGCGCTGCTGGCATCTCAAGCGAGAAAAAAACCACGCCTTTGTCTAAATTTAAACTTTTTTGAATGACATTTAAAACAAACGCTGTCTTTCCCATACCAGGGCGCGCGGCGATGATGATAAGTTCGCCTTCTTTAAAGCCTTTTGTGTATTCATTTAAATATCTAAAACCAGTATCAAGCCCTACTAAGTCCTTATCGGCTGCCTCTTTTTGCTTTTTCATCTCAAGCATTAACTCATGGATGATTTGATCGCTCTCTTTTATAACACCACTTTGTCCACCCTCAACCAAAGCATAAATTTGAGAGCTGATATCATCTACCATCTCTTTTGCTGGTTGATCTTCATTAACTTTCGTTGGGATTTTGTGTGCTACGGCAATCAAAGCTCTTTTTACACTTTTTTCTTTTAACTCATCGGCATATTTTTTGATATCAATTATCGAATTTGTCGCTACAATCTCGCCAAATGTTACCTCATCAAATTTATTCCCCAAACGCTTTTTAACAAACGCAAAATCGATTGGCTCATCGTTATTAACACACTCAAGTATCGCTTTATAGATATCTGCGTGCGCTTTTAAGTAAAAATCCCCATCATTTATAAGCCCATAAACTTCGCTAAAACCATCTTCGCTATATAAAATCGAGCTTAAAATCGATCTTTCCATATCAAGATCGTATAAATTTGAAGGCATATTATTTGTTTGATTCATGCTCTTTTACCTCCTCTTCAAGCTCTTTTAAAAACCGCTCAACAAGCTCATCTTCTTTTAGTCTTGCAACAACCTCGCCTCGCCTCATAACAAGCCCGCTTTCTTTGCCAAAGGCGATGGCGACATCAGCGCCTTTTGCCTCTCCTATGGCATTTACAACGCACCCCATAACAGAGACATTAAGTGGAATTTTTATGTGTTTTGTCTTTTCTTCAACGATTTTTATAGCTTTTACAAGATCGCTTTGAAGCCTACCACAAGTTGGGCATGAGATGATATTGAGCCCACTTTTTTGTCTGCCACTATCTTGTAAAATCGCCTTTGCAACGCGGATTTCCTCTTCTAGCTCACCTGTTATACTTACTCGCATCGTATCGCCGATACCCTCAAGTAAAAGCCCACCAAGCGCAATCGCACTTTTAATCGTCGCATGAAAGGTTGTCCCAGCCTCAGTAACTCCTAGATGAAACGGATACTCGCAAAGTGGGCGAAGAGTTCTATAAGCCTCCATCGTGCTAGCTACATCGCTACTTTTAAGTGAAATTGCTATATCGCTAAATCCAAAATCCTCTAAAAGCTTATAATTATACTCAGCAGAAGCTACCATTCCAGCGACGCTTCTTCCAAATTTAGATTCAAACTGCTCTTCAAGCGAGCCTGAATTTACGCCTATTCTAATGGGCAAGTTTCTCTCTTTACACGCATCAACGACTGCTTTAATGCGCTCTTTTCCACCTATATTTCCTGGATTTATACGTATCGCATCAACAAATTTAGCCACAGCTAAAGCGTGACGATAGTTAAAGTGAATGTCAGCGATAACGGGAAGTGGGCTTTGCTCTTTAATCTGTTTAAGCGCGCTAATATCCTCTTTATCTAGCACCGCGCACCGAACTATATCGCACCCTGCAAAATAAAGTCTGTTAATCTGCTCTAGTGTAGCGGCTACATTTTTGGTTTTTGAAAATGTCATAGACTGCACGGAAATTGGCGCATCACCGCCAACAGCGACATCTCCAACAAAAAGTTTTTTGGTTTTAAATCTTTGCATAATCTTCCTTTTAGGTAGAGCAATTTTACATAAAAGTCATTTAAAAGCTACTTTAAGCAAATTTAGATAAATCTGCTTAAAGGCTTAGTTTTAATAAAATTTATAGAAGTGATTTACTGGATTGCAACCATGACCTATTTTATGGGCTGATTTTATCGCGTTAAAAATATACTCATTTGCAGCTAAAGCAGCGTCTTTTGCGCTCATTTGATTAGCTAAATTTGAAGCGATTGCACTTGAGAGCGAGCATCCTGAACCATGCGTACTATCGGTATCTATGCGCTCATTTTCGATATATGTAAACTCAGTGCCATTATAAAATACATCTAAACTCTTGCCATCAACTTTTCCAGCCTTTAAATAGACATTTTTACATCCAAATTTTAAAAGCTCTTTGCAAGCATTTTCAAAGTCTGTTTTGCTCTCTAGCTTTTTGCCTAAAATCTCTTGTGCTTCAAATTTATTTGGTGTGATAACAGTTGCTAGTGGAAAAAGTTCCTCAACAATCGCCTTTTTTGACTCGCCCTCAAGCCAAATATCGCCATTTTTACAGCTCATAACAGGATCAAGGACAACTGGAGGTAAATTTGGCACTTTTTTAAGCGAAGCAGCAGTTGCTTTTATGATTTCTACGCTTGGGACAACGCCGATTTTAACGGCATCTACTTTAATGTCATCAAAAATCGCATCGATTCCATCACTTATCATTTTTGGCTCTATTAGCTCCATGCCAAAAAGCCCTTTTGTGTTTTGCGCTGTTGTAGCCGTAACAACGCCCATCGCATAAACGCCATGCGCGATAAACACTTTTAAATCCGCTATCAACCCAGCGCCACCACTTGGATCAACACCAGCTATGCTTAAAACATTTTTCATACAATTCCTTATTTTAAAAATTTTGTAAAATTATATACAAAGATAGCTAAAAAATGGTTTTTCTAAAATAATTTTTAGCTAAAATCCACGAATTTTATCTATTAAATTAATATAAATTTTATCTCTTTTTGCATATTAAATTTATATATTTATAAGTTAAAGCAAAATTTCCATCAAAATGAGCCTCTAAAAGCTTAAAATTTTCTTTTGTGAGTTTGAAATTTCCATTTAAGTTGTTTACGCCAGTTTGTTTTAGGTGGTTTAAAAGCTCTTTTAAACTACTAAATTTAGCGATGATTTCTTCGTTTTTAACGCCTAGAATTTCAAATTTAACAGCAAATTTTTCTTTTATTTCACTGTTATTTTTATACTTTAAACTCTGCTTTGTAAAACTGCTAAGTTCTTGCAGTGTTCCATCGCAAAACATAGAAAATGCTAAAATTCCATCATTGTTTAAGCTAAGATAAAGTTTATCTCTTAATTTATCTAAATTTTCTATCCATTGAAAAACGGAACTTGAGATGATAAGATCTAGTTTTTGTGGTAAATTTAGTGTTAAAATATCGCCAATTTGCGTTTGAAAACTAGCCATAAAATCACTTTTATAAATATCATTTAAAACAAGCTCGTCGTATTTTAAACTAGATATAACACGCCTTGTTAAAACACCACTTCCAGCGCCTATCTCATAAATTTGAGCAAATTCGCTTCTACTTTTTACAACCATTTTTAAAAGTTCATCTGCTACTATTTTTTGAGCGTATGCAAACTCATCGTATCGCTTAGCGCTTTGGAATTTCAAGTATCTCTCCAAAGCTTTTGTAGTAGAAAAATGGAAAATGAGGCGCGTTTATAAACTCTTTTTGACACTTAAACCACTCGCATGATTTTGGTGGAAAAACAAAGTCTTTTTTAGAGATGATAGCCTTATCCCAACAAATGGAATCAATGGCTTTTTTATCTGAATTTTTATAGATATTTTCTAGCTCAAGTTTGGCGTTTTTGTTAAAAGAGAAATTTATCTTTTCAAGATCTTTTAAAAAGCAAATCTTTTTAAACCCATCAAAATCAAACTCATCAATGCTTTTTTCAAACGCCATTTTTGCTATACCAAACTCATCATCAATGCCACAAGGCGTGCCATTAATTGCTATAGCTTTTTTAAACTCAAACCCTTTTAGCGCCAAACTACAAGCCCAAACTCCCATAGACCAAGCCACCAAATACAGCTCTTTGCCTTGCAAAAAAGATGTATCAAGCTTCATATCGCAGTAGTCATAAACCACGTATAAATCAAACTCGCCAAGCTCTAAGTGCTTTACACACTCTGGCAAAAACGAGTATCCTAAAAAAAGCAAAACAACCTTGCCGCCACTGTTTTTAACAATCTCTAATTTCATCTAATATTTCTTTAAGTTTTTCTAATTCACCTGATAAAATATCGCCTCTAAGGCTTAACCTTAGTCTTGATGCGTTTGGCAAAACCGTTGGCGGGCGGATAGCTGGAGCAAAAAATCCAACATCAAAAAGTTTTTTTGAGAAAAACAACGCCCTTTCGTTTGAGCCGACAACGAATGGAAATATATGGCTACTAGCTTCTAAAAAATGGATATTTTTTTCCAAATTTGCTCTTTTTTCGCTAAAATCTTTAGTTAAAACAAACAAACTCCAAGCGATATTTATACTAGGAATTGCTGTTGAGTATATCAAACTTCTAGCTGAATTTATAAAAATATCCTTAAAATCACTACTGCTTAAAAGCACAGCACCATTACTTCCAACGCCCTTGCTAAGCGTTATAAGTAAAAAATCTATATCTTTATAAACTCCTAAAAAATGGGCATTTCCAAATTCATTTCTTGCAAAAAATGAGTGCGCCTCATCTATGTATAAAAAGAGATTTTTATACTCTTTTTTAAGCTCGACTAGTTTAACAAGATCGCAACTATCGCCATCCATGCTAAAAATAGCTTCACTTAAAATGATAATTTTTTCAAATTTATCTTGATTTTGTTCTATTAAATTTTTTAAAGCTTCATAATCAGAATGCGGATATCTCTTAAAATTTGCTTTACCAAGTTTTAAAGCATCTATCATGCTTGCATGGATTAACTTATCGCATAAAAAAAGTGTTTTTTCGCTACTAAGAGCTGAAATAACGCTTAAATTCGCACAATACCCAGAGTTAAAAATAAGAGCTTTTTTACTAGCAAACTTTTTTTCAAACCACTCCTCAAGCTCTAAAAACACATCACTTGAAGTGTACACCAACCTACTTGCTCCAGAGCCAAAAAACCACTTATTTTTTGCGCAACTAGCTAAAAACTCATCTCTTAGCGCCTCATCGCTTGCTATACCAAGATAGTCGTTACTGCCTAAATTTAGCAGCTTTTTACCATTATACTCTATAAATTTAGAGCATACTTTACTGTTTTTAAGCTCTCTAAAGCTACTATTTTGTTTTGCTTTTTCTATATCAAACATTTTTCTACCTAAATATTTTTTGTGATTATATCAGTGCGAACTTAAATTTAAAATCAAAATATGCTTTAACTATGTACTCCAGACACTATTAACCACAACTAACCTTAAACATAGCCACCATAGATAAATAAATCCAGCGTTATTAGTATCATCATCAACAAGCCCATGTGAAATATCGTTTCTAAGATTATAAGGGATTTGATTTATTAATAACATTTTTAACTCTTCAACTAAATTTATGCCAATAAGTTCTATTAATTTTTCTTCTTTTAACAACGAGTTAATGCTCTTTTCACTTTCAATACCATGTTCATCTAAAATAGTAGTTTTAACATAATTTTGTTTAAGAAATGTTCTTATCAAATGTTCAATTTGCGGAATTAATATATGAACTGATGTAAAAAATTCTCCTTCAAATCCAAAGTATAACCCCTCAGTCCAAATATTTACTCTATTTGGCAAAACTATCGATGAGTTTTTACAAATATCAAGCAAATATTCGCGATTAACTCTATGCTCTATTAAAAATTGCTCTAACGCAGGAATAATACAACCCTCAACCATAAGCTCGAAGTGAATCTTGTATTCTGATGCAATATATGCATCAAATGGTTCTTTACTTGCAATCATTCTTCCATCATTAAAATAATATTTTTGAATTATCGTACTGCATAAAGGAAACATATATTTTGCTTTATTAAATTGCAATTTTATTTTATTGTAATTTAAAAGCGATACAACTGTTCCTAAAGCCAAAATTGCTTCATTAATACTTTTATTTTTAATTTTATTTATATTATTTTCAATCAATTCGGAAATATCAATATTTGAATATATTCTTGACGATTCAGCTATTCCTAATTGATTACTTTGAGTATATTTTAAATATAAGTTATTTAATTTATTTTGAATGCAAAATTTACCTTTGTACTTAGCAGGGATACTATGACATTCCCATATGGCTCTGTTGTAAAAATGAGAAGCTGTTAAGTTATAAAGTTTGCTATCTCCTAAATTTTCAAGATTTTGTATTATTTTGACAGTTAGCTCATGTTCTTTATCTTCATCATCGTGTTGAAATTTATGATACCATTCCCTAGCACTCATTAAATAATCATTAGCTATGCTAAAATCTTGATTTTCGATAAATATTAAAGCAAATTTTTCTAGCTTATTTACTATTTTATAAAAAATTTCTTTTGTTATATATTTACCAAATAATATCAATAAACTACTCATTCTCTTACAATTTGCAGTTTTATCAAATTCTAATTTTTCAAAAGACTCCACAACTAACTCAAGCAAATCATCTATAGGTTTTTTTACTTTTAATGTTAAATAGATAGCTCTCTCATATGCTTTTAGGGCTTCTGCAAATTCTATAGATATTTTGGTATTTAAATCAAATTTCTTATATGCACTTAGAGCTATTTCTAAATACTTAATATTTCTATGTTTTTTTATAATCCATAATATATCTGCAATTTTAGATTGTATTCTATAATCTTTACATTCTTCAATAATTTTTTCAAGAAATATAATTTCATCTATCTCTAAATCATCTGGCAAGAATGTTCTTTTGCCTTTAAATTTAAACATTGGTGAATATGGGTCGTTCATGCTTTGCGGTTTTATAGAAACAGAACAAATTTTAGCTAACAGCGACAAAATTTTAGCTTTTTTAATGTTTCCAGCCTCTTCTTCTTTTTGAGCATTTTCTGCAAACACCAAAGAGTAAAACAAGCAAGTCTTTAAAGATGATAACTCTATAATTTCCATATAATTAGATTTTTTAAAGTCACCTAAATTTAGCTCGATATTATTTTTATTCATATAGCCTCTTTTGCTATTTTCTTATCTAAAGGTAGCTTTTTAAAATTGTTTTCTTTAGTTGGTACTAAAATAATATACTTAACTTCTGATTTTTTAAGAATAAAAACATTTTTAACTAAAAATTTTTTCTCTTTAAAATTTTTAGTTATGTTTGAATCAATACAAATCCCAGTTGAGTTTTTATCACACTCCTTAATATATTGAAAATTATATTTTGTAATTTCTGTTTTATCAACAAAAAAATTATTTATATAATTACCCACATTTAATTTTTTTATAATATAAGGAGATAAAATAGATATAAATTTTGAGTAAAAACTATATCTAAAAGTAAAATTTATAATTAAAATTATACAAAATAAAATAAAAACAACAATGTAAACTACATTTCTAAAACTCTCTATTTCAAAAGAAGTTGATATGACTTCTTTGTTAAATGCTACAAAAATGACAGCATAGATAGTTGCAAGCAATGTTGTAAATATCACTGTAAGATAAAATCGTTTAGATTTATTGCACGAAAATATAATTGTAAATAAAACAGTAATTATAAAATATATCATAGCAATTGCAAGCAAACTATAATTATATTTTAAAATTAAAAATAGAGCTAAAAATATAAAAATAAATAAATATAGTATAAAAAGACTATATTTTGCAGTTAAATACAACCCTATTAAAAATTTATTTTTAAGTATGTTGCTATATTTATCATATAAGGATATATTTTCAAAATTATATTCAAGCGGTATTATAAAAGTAAAATATAATAGCAACCCAAAACTGATTAAAAATAAACAACAAATTATATAAGCTTTATATACATCACTATTTATTTCAATAAAAACTCCCAAATATAAATAATATGAAGTAGGGATAATTACCGCTATAATCAATATAGATACTGGTATAAAAATAACTATATTTTTTAATGTAAAAAATATAGTCGCCATTCTATTTATATTTTGATTGTAAAAAAATCTATATAACTTATTTTTTATATTGAATTTATTTATCCTATCATTTTCATTAGAAATACTATTTATATAATTAAAAATTTTATACTCATATTTTATCAAAATCTTAAAAATTATCTTGTTATTATCGCTGATATTCTTTTGATTTTCTTCATATGCTTTACCATTTTTGTTGTTATTGGAACATAAAAGACTATAATTTTCATCTAATAAATTAACAATTATTTCTAAGTCGTTTCTAACTATAGTATTTTTATTGTAATACTGACAGCATTCTTGTATGAATATTTTAAATTTTTTATATTCGTTCACAACACTCCTTAAAATATAAATAAAAAAATGCTAAATATTATTTTATACTTTTAAATTTAAACTTTATATATCAACCTGTATTTTAATATAGTTATTGGTCAAATTTAGTTAAATCTAACCAAATTTGGGACTATTTAGCCCCAAATTTAGATATGATTAAAAGTAATTTATCGCCCCATTACTCTTCTTCTTTAGCTATGCCATCTTTTGCGTGAGCTTGTAAAAATCGCAAAATTCTAGCTTTTTCAGCGTCGTTTATCTTAGCAAAATACTGCATAGCAGATAGATACGCATCCCACTCATTCATCGCGTGTTCGGCTGGATGGTGACCTGCGTGGCAAGATGTGCAAGTATCATAATACACCAACTCAACTTCCTCCCACGATGGATACTCGCGTTGGCTTAAATCAGAGCTTTTTACAAAGTATTTAGCACCACTTTTTGCCTCGCCACTTGTTATGTTTAAAAAAGTTATAAGTGGAGCACTTTTATAAGCAAGAGCTGTAGCGTTGCCATCAACTTGCTCGCCTTTTACCTTTATAAGCGTTAAATCACCATCTTTTTTAACAACCTCAACTGGCGTTCCTTCATAAATTTCACCAACAACCGCCTTGCTTTTTTCATCTAGCAAATCAGTTTTTACATTATATATAAACGCACCTTTTGCAAACGCAAAGCTTGATAAAACCGCTATTAAAACTAAAACTTTTTTCATATTACGCTCCTTTTACCACTGGAGTTTTTATGCCAGCATATGGCTTGACTTCAACTTTTTTAATCGCAACTAAGCAAGTATTTACCGATGTTGCTTGAGCCATTGTCGATGTTGGGAAAGATGGAGTTAGGACATTTATATGACCTGCATTACATCTTGGTTTTTCATCATCTATATTTTCTGGATCATACCATGCTCCTTCTTGCAAAGAAAGCACTCCACTCATTATATTTTTTGTGACAACAGCCCCAGCTATCACGCTTCCGCGCTCGTTATATACTTCAACCGCATCGCCATCTTTTATGCCAAGTTTTTTAGCATCTTCATCATTTATCATCACAGGCTCACGGTTTGTTACCTTATAAGCTTTACGAATAAAGCTGTTATCCATCTGTGAGTGAATGCGATATGTTGGGTGTGGGCTAACTATGTGAAATGGATAAGCTTTTGTTTTTTCTACGTCCCCAAGCCACTCAGTTGGCTCAAACCACATCGGATGACCTTTAAAATCATCTAGTTTAAACTCAGCAAATTTCTGTGAATAAATTTGTATTTTACCGCTTTCTGTTCTTAGCTTATTTGCCACTGGATCTGCTCTAAACTCAGCGTGTCTTACATACTTTCTAGCCTCTTCTGATGGTTCAAAATGCACAAATCCTTTTTCCCAAAATTCCTCAAAGCTCATATAATTTGGACAATCGCTTCTTTCATAAAAGCCTTTAAGCAACTCCTCTTTGCTCTTGCCACCACCACTAAATTTACGCCACTGACGCTCTCCAACTAGCTTTGCCATCTCTTCAAACACATCATAGTCATTTCGCGCTTCAAAAAGCGGCTCAACAACCTTTTTCATCGCATAAACATAGTCTTGTGAGTATGAACCACCATAGCTTATATCATCTCTTTCAAGTGGAGTTGTAGATGGTAAAACGATATCTGCCATCTTCGCTGTTGGTGTCCACCAAGGCTCATGCACAACAACCATATCAAGCGTTCTAAGTCCCTTGATAAGCTCATTTGCGTTTGGTTGATGACCAAGAGTATTTGCTCCAACATTATAGAACACTTTAAATTTAGGATAAACTATCTCTTCGCCTTTGAATTTAATCTTTTTACCTGGATTTAAAAGCGCTTCGCCGATTCTTGAAGCTGGAATTTTTGCTCTAACTTTGTTTTTGCCTTGCGCTAACCCGCCAGGAAGCATAACACCACTAAATGCTTGTCCGCCACCTGAGTAGTGCATAGAAAAACCAAATCCCCCACCAGGAAGTCCGATTTGTCCGATAAATGCTGCTAAAACTATCAACGTCCAATCAACTTGTTCGCCGTGTTGTGCTCTTTGCATAGCCCAGTTTCCAGCTAAAAATGTGCGGTTGCTTACAAAAGTATCAGCCAAAGCTGTTATGATTTTTTCATCTACGCCTGTGATTTTTGCTGCCCAAGACGCTGTTTTTGCGACTTTATCCTCTGTTTTTCCAAGTAGATATGGCAAGAATTTATCAAGTCCATCGGTGTATTTTTCAACAAATTCTTTATCGTATTTGCCGCTTGTATAAAGATAGTGCATCATGCCAAGCATCAAGGCTACATCGGTGTTTGGCCTGATTTTAACCCATTGTGCATTAAAGCGTTTTGCAATCGGAGTATATTGTGGGTCAATCGTAATAAATTTGATATCTGATTTTGCGTATTTATCATAGTATGGGTTGTTTCCACGGTTTGCGACTTTGTAATCGATTTGATTACATTTAAACAAATCCGCACCCCACATAACATAAACTTGTGTATTTTCAAGTATAACTTCGTGAGCAGTTTGAAGCGAATACACTTCCAAGTCCCCAACTATCGTAGTATTTACCTTACCGGCTGCGCCGTTACTATGCTCGCCATCCATTCCAACAGCGCCACCAAAAACTGTGTTTAAAAAACGTCCCGCTGTAGCTGAACAGTTATGAAGTGAGCCTGGATGTCCCCACGCACCATAACTTGCGTTATAAATCTCTTCTGGTTTTACACTTTTAAGCTTATCTAAGATTAGCGCCATAGCTTCATCCCAACTAACTCTTACAAACTCCTCTTTGCCGCGAAGTTGTGGTGCGATTTTAGAAACATCGCCTTTTGCTTCAAGATAGCTTTTTCTAACGCAAGGATATTTTATACGAGTGTCGCTATAAACTCTATCTATCCACGCTTCGCTACCTGGATATTTTGGGTCTTTATCAGACTCTTGTGGGTGAATTTTTACTATCTTGCCATCTTTTACATCAGCGTAAAATGCTCCGACATTTGAAGCATGTGGCACTGTTTTTACGCCTTTTTTCTCATCTGCTAATAACGGGTTTGCACTCGCTACTACCGTAGCTGCCGCAGCAGTTGATTTTAGAAATTTTCGTCTTGAAATCGACATATTATCTCCTGTTTAAAGTTAAATTTACACTAGATTATAGTTAAATTTTTCATTAAAAAATCAATCTTAAAATTAAATTTAACTTATTTTTATACAATAGATAAAAAAATTTATAAATGAAGGATTTCCAATTTATACGAAGTTAAATAATCTCTCCGTTCTTGTGGTCTCAGATGATATATTTTTACAAAATAAAATTAAGTCAAAAAGCGATATTTTTAAAAATTTATTTTCTGCAACTGGTAAAAATTTTTTACATCTTTATCTAAATTGTAATGTAAACATTGACATTATCGTGCTTGATTTAGACATTCTAGAGAACTTTAACATTTTTACCATCTTAAATATGAAGCCCAAACAGCAGTTTCTTTTTTTAGCAAAGGATAGAAAAGTTTACCAATCTTTGTTAAGAAAATTTAGCGGTGGAGCATCAGCTGTTCTTTTTAAACCAGTTAAATTTAGCGCTATTCTTGACAATATTGAACTTTTAGTCTTGCAAGATAAAATAAATACCATTAAACTAAACAGCTATATACAAGTTGATATCTTAAAAGAGCAAATTTATGAAAACGATACTCAGCTTTTTTTAACAAGCAAAATGCATAAACTCATAATCATGCTCGCCTCAAATTTAGGCAAACTTACTACATTTGAGATGATAGATGAAGTAGTTTATGATAGCGAGTCTAGCTCAAGAGTTGTCATGCAAAATTTAGTCGGAAACCTAAAAAGAAAGCTAAATTTAAACATCAAAAACGTCCACTCAAAAGGCTATATTTTGTATACTTCATAACCTAAATTTTCACCGGCAAGTTCTTGTTTTGACTGTTTTGTTGTATTCTAAGCTAAAAGCAAAATGTATTCAAAAGTACTAAAATGCTTGTAAGAAAGCTGTTTTTGGTAAAAATTTCTATACAAATGCTAATTAACACAATAAATATATGCAACATAGCTTCTAAACATCGAAATTTACGTAAAAATATAACTTAAAATAAATTTTAAATTTATGAATTAAAAAGATTATAGCAAAAACAAAAGTAGCCTACTCGATACCAAAATAGTGATTGTTGGCTGATTTTTCATCGCTTTAAAAGCGTATCAGCAATATAAAAAATAACACAAATAAATAAAAAAATGATAATCAACCAAAATATTTTTATCAAATTTAGCACCATATACAGCTTGCGCTTTTTAAAGCCTTCATCTATATAAACCCTAAAATTACCTCAGCCAAGCCACTTTAGTAGTTACGTAAAATACTTCAAAAGTATCAAATATATCAAACACAGCAAAATAAAATATATAAATAAGCGTAAGTTTTATCTGCCCAAATGCGCTTTTTCTTGATTTTAAAGGTTTTAAATATGATTTTCGCTTTTTAAGTTGTGAAATTTTAACTAAATTTATTTATAGTTTAAATTTAGTTTTATTTATTATAAAATAATTAATATTTTATTTAAATTAGTAAATTTGCATAATAAATTTCTTAAATTTAAATTTTTAACATAAGCGAGATTAAAGCAAGCAAGATATAAAAAGCGTTTTCTAAATTTACATACAAACAAACACAAAGCGCCCAGAAAACAAGGCAAAATAGAAAAAATATCTTATAAATTTATATTTTGACAACTTAATTTTTATAAAAATTATCATAAAAACAGCTTCTAAAAATAGTAAAACAAACTAAGCATTTTGTTAAGAGAATCTATCAAAAAATGTTTAACTTTGGTATAAATTTAAACAAATATATTTTTAAATAAGTTAGAATTTTTAAAAAGTTGCAAACAAGCCGATTTTAAATGCAAATTAAAGATAAAATGTTTGATAAAACAGATGGTAAAGTTGATTTTAAG
Source organism: Campylobacter geochelonis (assembly GCF_013201685.1). Classification (NCBI taxonomy): domain Bacteria; kingdom Pseudomonadati; phylum Campylobacterota; class Epsilonproteobacteria; order Campylobacterales; family Campylobacteraceae; genus Campylobacter; species Campylobacter geochelonis. The sequence continues at coordinate 1,475,882 of NZ_CP053844.1, forward strand.
CGATTTTGTATAAATTTGGATTTAAATTTAAAAACCCCTTGATTAACAAGGGGTTAAGTTTTATAAAGCTTTTAAAAAGAGCTTTGAAGTTAAGCCGATGAGTCAAAGACTACATCATGCCGCCCATTCCACCCATACCGCCCATGTCTGGCATAGCTGGCATTGCAGGTTTATCCTCTTTTATATCGCTAACTGTAGCTTCTGTAGTTAGAAGTAAGCTTGCTACGCTGACTGCATTTTGAAGCGCTACACGGCTTACTTTAACAGGGTCGATTATACCTGCTTCAAACATATTAACATACTCGCCAGTTGCAGCGTTAAATCCAAAATTTTCAGCTTTTGCAGTTGCTACTTCATTTGCCACAACGCCAGCGTCAAAACCAGCGTTTTCTGCTATTTGTCGAAGTGGGGCAAAAAGCGCTCTTTTTACGATACCAGCGCCTATAGCCTCATCACCACTTAACTCTAAGCTAACTTTTAAACTAGCTCTTACAAGTGCCGCGCCACCGCCTATAACGATGCCTTCTTCAACTGCTGCTTTTGTAGCACTAAGCGCGTCATCAACTCTATCTTTTTTCTCTTTCATCTCTGTTTCAGTTGCAGCGCCAACTTTGATAACAGCAACGCCACCGCTTAGTTTTGCAAGTCTTTCTTGTAGTTTTTCTCTATCATAATCACTTGTTGTCTCAGCGATTTGTGCTTTGATTTGAGCTACTCTTGCATCGATTGACTCTTTTTTACCAGCGCCATTTACGATAGTTGTGTTATCTTTATCGATTACTACTCTTTCAGCTTGTCCAAGATCAGTTATACTTGCACTATCTAGCGTTCTTCCAAGCTCTTCACTAACTACTTCACCACCTGTTAAGATAGCGATATCTTCAAGCATTGCTTTTCTTCTATCGCCAAATCCAGGAGCTTTAACCGCACTTATGTTTAGCACGCCACGAAGTTTGTTTACAACTAAAGTTGCAAGAGCCTCACCTTCGATATCTTCAGCGATGATTAAAAGTGGTTTACCAGTTTTTTGAACTTGCTCTAATACTGGAAGCAAGTCTTTTAAATTTGCTATTTTTTTATCAAAAAGCAAGATATATGGGCTAGCTAGCTCAACTTGCATTTTCTCAGGATTTGTGATGAAATATGGGCTTAAATAACCTCTATCAAACTGCATACCCTCAACGACATTTAACTCATCGTTGATTGATTTTGCCTCTTCGACAGTTATAACTCCATCTTTGCCAACTTTTTCCATCGCATCTGCTATAAGCGAGCCTATAACTTCATCTGAATTTGCTGAGATAGTTGCTACTTGAGCTATCTCTTTTTTATCTTTTACAGGCTTTGAAATTTGTTTTAATATCTCGATAACTGCAGCTGCTTCTTTATCCATTCCTCTTTTTACTTCGATTGGATTTGCGCCAGCTGTTATGTTTCTAAGACCTTCTTTAAAAATCGCATGAGCTAAAACCGTAGCTGTTGTAGTGCCATCTCCAGCCTCATCATTAGTCTTGCTTGCAACTTCACGAACTAAGCTTGCGCCCATATTTTCGATTGTGTCTTTAAGCTCTATCTCTTTTGCAACGCTTACACCATCTTTTGTAATCGCTGGAGCACCAAAGCTTTTTTGGATTAGCACGTTTCTGCCTCTTGGCCCCATTGTTACTTTTACTGCATCATTTAGTTTTTTTACGCCGTTAAATAGTCTATTTCTTGCGTCATCTGAAAATATAATCTCTTTTGCCATGATTTTTCCTTTTATTTTAATTTACCTAAAACATCTTCTAAATTTAGTATAAGATACTTTTTCTCATCTATACTAACTTCGCTACCAGCGTATTTTGCAAAGACAACTGTATCGCCAACTTCTACATCCTCACACTCTTTACCGACTGCTACGATTTTACCAGATGATGGTTTTTCCTTTGAGGCGTTATCTGGAATGATAATGCCAGACGCTGTAGTTTTTGTCTCCTCTTCGCGCTCTACTAAAACGCGTTTTCCAAGTGGTTGAAATTTCATATTTCATCCTTTCGTTTATTAAATTTTATTGATATTTTTAGCACTCAAGCTTTTTGAGTGATGAAAGTATATGCAAATTTTTAATTTTTGTCAATACTTAACGCTAAATTTATCATAAACTTTTAGTCTTTTTGACTCAAGTTTTATAATACAAACCAAACCAGAGTATTAACCAAATTTTGATACAATAATGTAACATAAAATAAAGGAGATTTCATGAAATTTTTAAAAATTTTATCAATTTTCGTTGTAGTTGTCCTAGTGGCACTATATATCATCTTATTTACCGGCTTTGGTAACAACCTTGTAAAACCATATATAGAAAAAATCGCCAAAGAAAAGAGCGGTTATGATGTCAAACTTACCAAATTTGACCTAAATTTTGGTAGTCTTGACATAAATGCAGTTCTTAATGGCGAAATTATGGCAAATATCGATGGTAACTACTCGCTGTTTTCTCAAAGTTTTGACTTAAACTACAATGTTTTAGTAAAAGATTTGCAAACTTTTAAAATAAAGCTTAACGAGCAGATGGGCTTAGCTGGGCGAATTCGTGGTAAAGCTGATGACTTTAGTGTAAATGGCGTTGGAAATATGCTTAATTCAAACGTGCGTTTACTGGCTACTTTAAAAGATTTTAAACCTTTTGATGTAGAACTTAATGCAAAAGGGCTAGATATACAAAAAGCTCTTGCTTTACTAAACAAACCAGCCTATCTAGTCGGTAAAATCGACGCTGTAGCAAATATAAAAAATGCCGTTGGCACTGCGCAAATTCTCTCTGATGATATGGCGCTAAATAAAGAAGCTCTAAAAGATATGAATATAACTTTAGACTCAAATTTAGCTCTAAATTTAACTTCAAATATAAATCTTGATAAAAACATCGTCTTGGCTAGCACAAATTTAGCATCAGGCTTAGCAAATTTAAGCGCAAAAAAGACTGAGTTTAACCTAGATAGCAAAGAGTTGCTTAGTGATTTTAAAGTTGAAGTTACAAATTTAGCAAACCTTGAGCCACTTATCAAACAAAAACTTAGCGGTAGTTTAAACGTAGATGGGGCGCTAAAGTTTGCAAATAACAAACTTGAATTCGTTGATTTTGCTCTTAAGGGTTTTGGTGGCGAAGTCGTTGCTAAGCTTCAAGATAGTACATTAAACGCTACAATTAATGGCATAAAAACACAAGAACTAATGGGCGTCGTATCTATGTCAAAAGCCGTAAACGGCGTGATAAATGGCACTGTTTTGATAAATGATATCTATCAAACTGCTAATATAAAAGGCAATGCCAACATTAAGATAAGCGATGGCTCAATCAACCCAACTGAGCTTAAAAAACTCGCAAATTTAGACTTTCCTAAAAACAACAACTTCGCACTAAACTCAACAGTAAAAATAGAAAATGGCGTTGTAAATTTAGTCTCAAATTTAACTTCAAATTTGCTTAACGTGCCAAGCGTTACAGCAACGTATGATTTGAAAAACAAGGATTTAAGTGCTAAATTTAGTGGCGTTGTTGATGATTTATCAAAACTTAAAGAATTTACCAAACAAACCCTAAACGGAAGCGTTAAAGCTGATGGCGAAGTTAGTATGAAAAACAACGCTCTTTCAAGCCTAAATCTTGATGTAAAAGCGCTTGGTGGCGCGATAAATGCAACCTCAAATGGCAAGAATTTAGAAGCTAAAATAACTGGGTTAAATTTAGCTGACATTTTTGGACTTATCGGTCAAGAAGCCCTTGCTAGTGGAAATTTAGAAGCGACGCTGAATTTAAGTAGTATCGATATAAAAAACCTAAATGGAAAAGCAAATTTAAAGCTAAACGGCGGCGTTTTATCGCAAAGTGGACTTAGTAAACTACTAAATAAAGAGTTTCCAAAAGGGGTAAAATTTAGCGCAAACGCAGATGTAAACATAGCAAATTCCTTAGCAAATTTTACATCTTTAATCAGCTCTGATTTAGCAAATTTGAATAAATTTGATGGAAGTTACGATATCAACAAGGGCGAGTTTAGCGCAAACTACAAAGCAGACATTAAGGATTTATCAAAACTTGCATTTTTAACTGGGAAAAAACTTGTCGGGCAGATAGCTTTAAATGGAGATATTAAAAAAGATGCTAAAAATTTAGTCATAACATCAAATTCAGACCTTTTTGGCGGTAAATTTAAAGCAAATTTAACAAACGAAAAGCTTAAAGCAACGCTTGATAAATTCCAAATCCCAGGACTTACAAAAATGCTTGATTTTGGCGATTTTTACGAAGGAATCGGCGATATGGTATTTAACTACAACACAACCGCGCAAAAAGGCGATTTTCACGTAGATATAAACAACGGTAGATTGAAAAAAAGCTCGCTAACCACCGCTGTTAGCTTAGCTGCAAGGCGCGATATCACACAACAAGTTTTTAATGACTCATATATAAAAGGAAATATTAACAAAAATTTAGTCGATTTTAACTCTATGATGAAAGCGCCAAAAATGGACTTAAATGTCACAAAAGGCACACTTGATACCACAACTTCTCGCATTAATATACCTGTTTCAATCAACATCGAAAAAACAGATATAAAAGCAGAAATTACCGGCACGACACAAGAGCCAAAAGTCAAAGTTAGCTCAAACTATCTTGAGAAAAAGTTAGAAAAACAGCTTGATAAAGGACTTGATAAACTTTTTGGCACAAAAGATGAAAAAAACAGCGATGGAAGCGTTAAAGAAGATCCAAACAAAGATATCAAAAACCTTATAAAAGGGCTTTTTTAAACAAAAACTAGTCTAAATTTATGCCAAAACGCGTTTTTAAAACATCTTTAAAACCGGAGCAAACTTAGCTTTGCTCCAAATTTACTTTCTTAAAACTCTTAAAAAGCCCAAAACAACGATAAAAAGTAGCATTATGCCAATGTATAAAAAAGCATTTTGAATGCCGACTTTAGCAACAACTGGAAAAGTCATAAAAGGCGATATAAACTGTCCTAAAAATATAGCACTCACTAGTAAAGATGAGGCTTTTACTCGCTGGTGAATGTTGGTGTAAGAGAGCATCCACGCACTCATATTTGTCATCGCAAGTCCTCCGCCAAAACCTATGATAAATGAAGTTAGAAAGAAAAAATGTATATTTTTCACGATTCCAACGCCAACTAAACCAAGCGAGTTTATCAAAACGGCTAGTAAAAAGATTTGCGCGAAGCCAAATTTTGCCTTAAATGGGCTAAAAAATATCGCTCCGATGGTGCTTCCGACAAACGATGTTGCTATTATCGCGCCCGTTAGTTTGCCACTTGCACCATAAATATCCATTATCAAAAACGGCATTTGCGTTGGCAAGATAAAAAATATCACCATATATAAAAATCCCAAACCAAAGATAAAATATAGTGGTTTTGTTAGTTTTGAACTCTCATGAATTTCTACTTTTTTGACATCAAAAATATGCAAAATCACAGCAGGGATAAAGAGCAAACCAGCCAAATAAACACCAAAAGGTAGCCGCCAAAAAATATCAGTCAAAACTCCACCACCTATAACAAAAACAGCCCCACCAGCCGCCATAAACGAGTTTTGCAAACTCATAAATTTATACCTTGCCTCGCCCTCAAAATAGTCCCCAACAAGTGAAGTCGTTACTATCATAATCACAGCAATCCCAATACCAAGCAAAAACCTAGATAAAAGCAAGGCCTCAATTTGCGCTAAATACAGCCCCGCACTACCAAAAAGCGTAAAAAGCACAAAGCCAACAAGTGCTGAGTTTCTCTTGCCAAATTTAGCGATATAAATGCCTAAAAATGGTGAAAGTAAGGCAATCGAAAGTGCTGGAAGTGTTATCATAAGTCGCGAGTAAAGTTCGATAAATGGTGAGTTAAAATACTGTTTTAAGTGCGGCATAGCCGTAGTTACAGCAAGGTTTGAAAGCATTGCAGCCGAACCAATAAAAAGCAAAGTTAGTTTTGTAAAAAGTGTAACGCGATTCATAATTATCCTAAATTTAGTCAAAAAGTAAGCTTGTATTCTAGCATAATATAAATTTAGATTTTATATTTAAATAATTGATTAAATTTATTTAAGTATATCGCTTGTTAATCAAATAAATTTAAAATAAATATAGCGCATAAATATGATAAAATATATTTTTTAAGGAGCAAAATGAACAACTATAAAACTACGATTTTACACCATTTTATGAGTATAACAACTGCTTTTTTGTTTTCTTTGTTTATAAGTGAAATGTTTGATTATATACCTAAATTTAGTTTTTTATTTTCATATATTAGTCCAAATTTATCATACTTGATGTTTGAGAGTAAATTTTATATGTTTTTGTTTATTCTTATACCTTTTGCGATGTTTTGCGAACAGTTTTTCCGCGTTAAATGGGCTGTTTTGGCATTTTTTCTCTATGTTTATTTCTCTTGCTATTTTGTTTTTGGGTTGCTTGATTTTTGGATTATGTTGCTTCTTTTTAGCTCAAATTTTATGCTTTATATCTTTGCTTTTTCGCGAAATTTTGTAACTCAAGATGACGCGCTTAATCATATAGCGCTAAATTGCGTGAACGCCGCGATTTATCTTTTGCTGTTTTTTATCATTTATATTATTTTGCTCTCTAGTTGCGAGTACCTTTTTAGTGTAAATATCACTTTTTTATATAAACTAAGTTGGATTTTAATACCTATATTTTTACTATATTTTTTGAAAAATGTTCGTGAAAACAGAGCTAAATTTATCCTAGCAAAGATTGGATTTATTGGATTTTATGGATTTATTTGCTTATATATGCTATTTTTATATATTTATATTTTACTCTATGCTTTCGGCGATGAAAAAAGCGGCGTGATAAATTTAATGATGTGGTTTGTACTGTTTGCAACTGCTTTTTTTATAACAAACCACACCGCTGCATATAAAAAATGGCTTCAAGCCGCCTTTTTACCGATAATCTTGTTTTGTTTTTACGCGATAATCGTGAGAGTAAACGAGTATGGCTGGAGCGTGAACCGTGTGTATGTTTTTGCGTGTTGTTCTAGTTTGTTTGTTACAAATTTATATGCGCTGGGTGCTAAATTTAGACTCTCGCGCGTTTTTTTGTTTAGTGCTTTTATCATATACATACTTACTATTTCGCCATTTAGCGCAAAAAATATCGCTATAAAGTCTCAAACCAATGTGTTTTTAGCCAATTATAAAACCAACATCAAAAAGGCAAATGAAGCTTATGATTATCTTAAAAAATTAAATGCAAAACTATCAGAAAAAATCGAGCAAGAGCATAAAATACTACAAAACGCCTTAAAAAAACAAGAACCAATCGAGTATCAAAAGTATGTAAAATACGCCAACGTCGCTGGTTGTAAGCTGTTTATCAAAGATATAAGGCTAGATGAGTATAAAAGTGAGGTAAAGGCTGATAAACTAGATATTATAACGGATAATTTTAGCATTATTATCGCTGATTCAAACTCGACTAAAACGATAAAAAAAGAGCAAATCGCAACTAAATTTCTAGAAAAAAGCAGCGAAAAAAGTGTAAATTTTAAAATAGATGGTGTTAAATTTTTTATAAACTACATCACTTTTGATGAACATAGCACATTAAAAAGTGCGCATTTTGATCTGTGTTTGTAGTATGAATAAAAATTTGTTTTATAAAGAGCGAATTTTGCTTGACTTTGAAATTTAAAAGATGTGTACGTGCTGGCGAAATTTAAAAGATAATATTTTATTTTTCATTTGTCTTTAAATTTAGCTTAGAAATTTAGTAAAAAATCAAAATTTTATAGCCAAAATGTGCAAATTTAAAACATAAATAAATTTAAAAATTTAGTAAAAAATCACTTTACCGCAACCAAATTCGCTCTAAATTTATAAATTATTTCTTAAATCTCTCATTAAACCACATAAAACAATACGCCATACTAGCAGCTTTTACATAATTTTCATCATAAACAAATTTCATCGCATCTTTAACAAGTAGGTAAAATGGTTCGATTTGTTCGTTATCTATACCGCCACCTTTCCATTTTTTCATACTTTCGTTGATTTTAGCGTAAAATATCGTCTGTTTCCCACCAGCAAATCCAAAAGAGCTATAAAACGAGCCGATTTTTACGACATTTTCTACCTTATAACCAACCTCTTCATAAATTTCTTCTATAATTGTCTCTTCTTCGCTAATGCCCTTATCTAAGATTCCAGCGCAAAGTTCATATGTAAAACCGCGCTCTAAAACGTCCTCTTTTTGCCTGCACCAAACCGCAGGTCGAAACTGCTTAACAAGCAAAAAAGCCTCTTTTTCTTCATGATATAAAAGCACACTCACACTATCGTGAACTTTCACACAGTCCCAATGCATAGCCTTTCCATCTCTTTCAAACTCCATTCTAAATGGTTTTATGAAATTTGACTCTGGCATTTTAGTTATTTTTACATTTTTTATAGTAGTATCCACGTCGCAAGTCCTAAAAAGCTAAAAAATCCTATGATATCAGTAAGCGCAGTTAGTAAAACAGATGAGCCAACTGCTGGGTCGATGTTGAGTTTTTTAAGAGTTAAAGGTATAACTGTACCCAAAAATCCAGCAAACATAATACTTATAAACATCGCACACGCTATAACAACACCAAGCATAGCTATATCAAACCAGATATAAGCAACAATGCCAAGTAAACAGGCAAACACAAGTCCATTTACAAGAACGATTCCTATCTCTTTTTTCAAAACGCCTTTTTTATCGTTAAACTCAATCTCACCAAGCGCTAAGCGGCGAACCGTAACAGTAAGTGCTTGTGTTCCGGCATTTCCACTCATACCACTAACTATAGGCATCAAAATAGCAAGCGCAACGATAGTTTCAATCGTCTTGTCAAAAAAACCGATTATAAAAGAGGCGATAAGAGCGGTAAAAAGGTTTAAAAGCAGCCAAATAGCGCGCGCTTTTCCAGCTTTAAAAAGTGTATCTTCTTCCTCTGCCTCATCATCAACTCCAGCTAGGTTATAAATCTGCTCAGTCGCTCTTTCTTGTATGATATCGTGTATATCATCAGTAGTAATCCTACCAACTAAAACTCCCCTACTATCGACAACCGGCAAAACAGATAGATCAAATTTCTCAAATTTAGTAACAACATCATCTATATGTTCGCTATCTTGCGCAAATTTAGGTCTAAACTCATCTTCTTTAGCGCTTCTTACAACTTCATCAATCGTTAAACTAAAATTATAGATAATCAAATCCGCAAGCGGTATCGAATACTTCAAAACGCCCTTTTTATCAACAGCAAAAAGCTGATAAACGCTCTCTAACTCGCCAGTATGCCTTAAGCTTCTTAGTCTATCAACCGCTTCTTTTACAGTTTCATCTAAATTTGCTTTAAAAAGCTCGATTTGCATATACGCGCCAGCTTCATCCTCATCGTAGTTTGAAAGCTTTAAAATATCCTCTTTATCATCATCATCAAGCTCATCAAAAATTTCTCTAGCTTTTACTTCATCAATATCATCGATGTATTCTAAAAGCTCAACTTGATCATCGCTTTCTAGCTCTTCCATAGCTTCAACAAGCTTTTCTTTTGGAACATTTTCAAGCACATCTTTTAACATATGCTCTGGCATCTCGATAGCTGCGTCTGCTAAGCTTTCAGCGTCAAGTTTTTCTAAGTATGAGGTGTATTCATCTTCATCATGTTTTTTTAGCGTTTTTAAGTGTTCGGTGATATCAACACCACTTAACTCATCTTCTGAAGTTTCGTTTATATGGGAGTCAAGCAGCTCTTTAGCTTCTAAAAAATCCTCATGAAGCTCTTTTTTTTGGATATCGTTTTCATCATTTGTTTTGCTATTTGACTCATTTTTTGGCATAAATTTTCCTTATTCTAAAGCTCTATAAAGTTATCAAACTGCACAAATTTAGCAGGATTATTATGCCCACCAATTGCTTTTTGAAGCTTTTGGTTTTGCTCTTTTACAAATTTTTGAAAAAGCACTTTTTCTTTAGTTTCTATATTCTCTTTTGCAGTGTATACAACCTTTTGAAAATCCATCGCCTTGTTGTTTTTATAAAGTCCTAGATGAAGGTGCGGGCCACTTGCTAACCCAGTATTTCCTACATATGCAACTATTTCGCCTTGCTTAATTCTTGCTCCATTTTTTATACCTTTAGCAAATTTACTAAGATGAGCATAAAGGCTTTTATATCCGCCAACGTGCTGAATTTCTAAAGTATTTCCATAGCCACCTTTTTTGCCTACAAAACTTACTCTTCCATCACCAACAGCTTTTATCGGAGTGCCTTTTTTAGCACCATAATCAGTGCCTAAATGTGCACGATAAATTTTTAAAACCGGATGAAATCTCTTTGGAGTAAATTTAGATGTTACTCTAGCTCCAGGAATTGGTAGTTTAAAAAGAAATTTTTCATTCATTTTTCCGCGCTCATCATAATACTTTGAATCAAAGTAGTAAAGATAGTTGCTCTTTCCATTTTCTTCTATCATACCAGATATTATCTGAGGCTGTCCAAAAGGCTGTCCGAGTCTATCACGTTGAGTGTAATAAAGTGCGATTTGATCGCCTTTTCTAAGGTTTTTAAAATTCACAGATTTGTTAAACATAAGCATAAAAGCATTTGCTAAAAAGCCATTTCCTGTTGCTGCGTTTATATCGATATATGGCGAATTTTCTATTGTTACGCCTAGTGTATAGGTGCTTTCGTTGTATGCAATCGGGGTAAAATCAATCTTATATTTATTTTTTGCATCTTTAAAAATTTGAATTTGAAGCTCATCGCTTATGGGTATTAAAATTTGATCTATCTTTCCATCTTCATCTTTTAAAACCTCACAACTCGCCTCAGCTGCTATCTCAGTGGTTAGTTCTTGATCTTCTGGACTTAAATCATAATATAACGATGATGGTATTTCATTATCGCTTAAGAATTTTAAAAAGCTTACTCCAGCTGGCCATTTAAACTGCTCCATAGTAAAGCCAGAACCAAAAACCGAACAACAAAACAAAAACAAAAAAAGAATTTTTCTAGCCATTAAAACACCTAAAGTTGATTAATCAATCGATAATTTTACACTAATACAGTTTATGTATGGTAAATTTGGCTAAAATTTATCCACGTTTAGTTAATTAACCATTTTTTTAGTATAATTAGCACAATTCATATTTTAAGGAGAGAATTTGAGATATTTCTTAGCTATTTTAGCACTTTTTACATCGATTTTAAGCGCTTCTTCGTTTAACCTACCAACATACGAAACACCGATTTTAAAGGTTGAAAATGGTTTTGCACAGATACTAGATAATAAAGATATAATAGTAGGCAGCAGCGGAGTAGTAACGCATACTTTTAGCAACGGCGAAAGCTCGATTATAGCGCGAGCAGTTGTAGTTGAAAAAGAGTTGGGTTTAGCAAAAATTAGATTTGAGGTATACTCAGCCTTAGAGCAACCCGCACTTCCACTTCCTGGAATCCTACCAAAAAGTGGCGATAAAGTAACGCTAAATTTTCTTTACTCAAGAGCTGTTATTGTCGCTCCAAATCAAGAAGTTTACGAGCAAATTGTCAAATTTTTCCCAAATATAACCTTTGTTAATCCAGATTTAGCTGGCGCATATCTAGCTTTTAACCATAAGCCAAATCCATCAAGAGATGATTTTAGAAATATCTGCGCGCAAAACGGCGCTGGACTTATCTTTATAGCGATGGATGGTCAAGGAGTTTTTGCAGATTGTGGAAGTTTTGAAATTTTAAAAAGCTTTAAAAGCGGAAGCGTTAGCCACTATCAAGTGCCGTTTTATAGCCAAATTAGAGGCATTGAACCTGCATTTTGGAAACTAGATAGCTCTTATATAAGCAATTATAACAAACATTATAAATTCCTACTTGATATCAAGGATGAGAAATGAACCAAACTCATATAGATTTTTTCACAAATTTACTAGGCAAAGATAATGCGTATTTTGATAAAGCTCACAAGATAGCTTACTGTTATGACGCTACAAAAAAGCGTTATGAGCCAGATGGCGTGCTTTTTCCACGCGATGAAAACGATGTAAGTAAAATTTTAAAATACTGCAACGAAAATGGCGTGATAGTCATACCTCGTGGTGCAGGAAGTGGCTTTACTGGTGGTGCTTTAGCTGCAAACGGTGGCGTGGTTTTAGCTTTTGAAAAACATATGAATAAAATTCTTGAAATCGATCTTCAAAACTTAGTCGCAGTAGTCCAACCAGGATGTATAAATATGGACTTGCAAAATGCAGTTGAAAAGCTAGGACTTTTTTATCCACCAGATCCAGCTAGTCAAAACTATAGCACAATAGGCGGAAACGTTAGCGAAAATGCCGGTGGTATGCGAGCAGCAAAATACGGCATAACAAAAGATTATGTCATGGCACTTCGTGCTGTGCTTGCTAATGGCGATATTATAAAAGCAGGAAAACGAACGATTAAAGATGTCGCAGGATATAACATAGCTGGAATTTTAATCGCTAGCGAGGGAACTCTTGGCGTTATAACAGAAATCACTCTAAAACTTATCGCAAAACCAAAATTTAAAAAAACCGCAATGGGCGTGTTTAAAAGCGTTGATGATGCGATGAATGCAGTTTATAAGACGATGTCGGCTGGTGTTACGCCTGTTGCGATGGAGTTTTTGGATAATTTAAGCATTAAAGCCGTTGAAGAGAAATATCACAAAGGCTTGCCAGTTGATGCTGGAGCGATTTTAATCGCAGATGTGGATGGAAATTTAGAGCTTTCATTAGAGCAAGATTTAGAAATCATACAAAAAGTTTTTAAAGAAAATGGTGCGCTAGACTTTGTTATCGCAAAAGATGAGGAAGAGAGTGCAAATTTATGGTTTGCTAGAAGAAACTGTTCGCAAGCAATCACTTGCTATGGAAGCTTGAAGCTAAATGAAGATATAACAGTTCCACGCTCAAAACTACCAAAACTTTTAGATAAAATCAAAGAAATTTCAGCTAAATTTGGCGTAACAACACCATGTTTTGGGCATACCGGAGATGGCAACGTTCATACAAATGTTATGGTTGATAAAGAAAACGAAGATGAAGTAAAACGCGGATATGAGGCGATTGAAGAGATTTTTAAAGCCACTGTTGAGCTTGGCGGAACGCTTAGTGGAGAGCATGGAATCGGACTTTCAAAAGCTCCATATATGCACCTTGCATTTAGCGATGAAGAGATGGCGCTGTTTGCAAATATCAAAAAAGCTTTTGATCCAAACAACATCTTAAATCCGTTTAAAATGGGATTAAAATAGAGTTGAAATTTAGCGTAAAAACTGGCTTAAATTTAGCTTTCTTGCTATATTTAGCGGCTTTGTTAAGACTTGCTGTGTTTAGAGATAGTTTTAGCACTTCAAATCTTTTTGAAGTTGGGAGCTATAATTTAAGCCTTTTTAGCGATTTGATTGAAATTTACAAAAACGATAAATTTATCTTTATACTTTTATTTTTAGGAAATTTAGGCTGGTTTGTGCCATTTGGCGCGTTTTTAAAATACCACGGCGTATCTTTTCTAAAATGCCTATTTTATGGTTTTTGCTTTTCGCTTTTGGTTGAGACTTCACAATTTGTCTTTAAGTGCGGAGTTTTTGAACTTGATGATCTGGTTTTAAACTGCGTTGGTGTCTTGCTTGGAGCGCGGTTTGTCATGTGGCTTAAAGCACATAAATTTAAAAAAATACAAAAAGAGTTAATATGAAATTTAATCCCAAATTTAAAGCCTTTATAAAAAACACCTTTGAAATTTACGACAAAGAGCTTATGCACTATGCAGCAAGCCTTAGCTTTCACACGATGCTATCGCTAATCCCTGTGCTTTTACTCTCTTTATCTATATTTACGCAACTTCCAAGTTTTGATGAATACTACGCTAAGATAAAAGAATTTATCTTCTCAAACCTACTTCCAACTCATCAAGATATGCTATCAGGCTATATCGAGCAGTTTATGTCAAACAGCGTTAGCCTTGGGATTTTAGGTTTTGGAGCGATAATTGTAACAACTATGCTTTTTTTTGGAGATTACGAATACGTTATAAATAAAATCCTAAAAACCAAAGCTCGTGGCTTTTGGCAAGGTATTAGCACGTATTGGACACTTATCACGCTTGCTCCATTGGGGCTTGGATTTTCGTTTTTTTTGACTACTAAATTTCAAAATTTACTCAACCAAACAGAATACACAAGCTGGATAAATATCATATCAGTTTTGCCGTATTTTATCATCTGGGCGATATTTGCAGTAACTTATACCATCTCAATCAATGGCGAAATTTCTACAAAAAACATTCTTATAAGCTCATTTATAGCAAGTTTTGCGTGGGATTTTTCTAAATTTGCCTTTGTGCAATACGCCTTTTATAACAAAACTTACACGAGCATTTATGGCTCTTTTAGCGTGCTTTTGTTTTTCTTTTTGTGGATTTATATAAGTTGGATTATATTTTTATATGGCTTTAAAATTTATGGCGTTTTAAATCAAAAAAATCGGCAAAACTCCCAAACAAGCAACCAAAATAGCTAAACTTTTATATCTAATAGCAACAAGAGATAGTAAATTTAGCGCATAAAAAATACTTGCTGGCACAGCTACTTGATAAGTTTTAATATGCAAATTTAAAAACTCTAAAAGCGGCGCATCCATAAGCCCGCCTTGCCCTATCAGGTGCAAAAATGCGCTAACTGGATAAAAAATCACAAAAATATATCCTATAGGTATAACTGCAATCTGACTAAAAGCAAGAGTTGGAAAAAAGTAGTAAACTGGCAAATTCATCGCAAAATATACATATAAATTCAAAAAAGCTATGTTTGTAAAAAGTCCGAATTTATCCTTAAAATGGTGCAGATAAAGATATATGTAAAAAACTCCCAAAGACGAAAAGTAAAATCCTATGGAAAATAAAAGGTGCGGATAGACACAAACTGTTAGCAAAATCGTTAAAAACAGAGTTTGGAAAGATATGATTTTTAAATTTCGCACGATAAAAACAAATCCGATAACCGCCATTACCAAAGAACGCAAAAAACTAGGAGTAAAATCAAGCAAAAAAAGATAACCCACCATCAGCAAAAAAGCAAAAACTGAAATATCGAATTTAGCGCTTCTATAAGGGAAAAATCTGCTTTGAAAAATACGATAAATCGGCGTAAAAACAAGGAAAATTCCACTAAAAATTATGCCTAAATGAAAACCGCTAATTGCTATAATATGCGCTATGCCCCACTTTGTAACATCGTTTCTTAGCTCTTTTGAAATCGGCGTTGCGAGGTAAAGCGCGGCGTAGAGCTCTTTAATTTTTGGCTCTTTATGTTGGTTTGTTATGAGTTTTATAAGTTTATCTTTAAAATTTGGCTCTTTTTTAACAACTTTTATCTTGTATGAAGGCATATAAAAGCTCTTTTTTACATACTCCAAAAACTCGATTTTATCAGTTATAACGCCTAAATTTAGCATCTCTCCAACCTCAAATTTGCTCTCTTTTTTACTTGTAGTATAAAAGTCAAAATCACTTGCTTTTAGCTTCATAACCCTGTAAGTTTTGCCCTTGACATTTGTCTTTAGATATGAGCTTTGCACTTTTGCTTCGATGCGAGTAAATTTATGCTCTTTAAATTTAGAAAACTGGCTGTATTCATAAGCTAAATTTAGCCCAAATATGGCAAAAACAACGGCTAAAAATATATAAATTTCTCTAAGTGATTCAAAAACGCTATATTTTTTCATTTAATTATTATATCTTTTTATCTCTTTAATAATCAATATAATTAAAAATTTACTAGCAAAATAATCTTGTAATCTTTTATAAAATTATATGAATTTATAATTTAGCTATAAGATATAACATATTTACACATTTGCAATAAAAATAAAAATAACTTTTCGTAACACTTTGTGCGTTTTTTTCTCTATTTAATTTAAATTTATTAGTTTGATAACGATATCTTGATATAATTATCAAATTTACCAAAAATATCGCTTAAAACTGGCTAAATTTAATGAAAGTTAGAAATTTCAAAATAGATATAAAAATTTTCTTAAATTTATAAATTAATTTGATATAATAACAAAAAACAAAGGGGTCATATGTCTGAAGTAAATAACAACATGTTTATAAACAGAGAGCTATCTTGGCTTAGGTTTAACAGTCGCGTTTTGGCTCAGTGCGAAAAAGATATCCCGCTAATCGAAAAGCTTAAATTTATGGCGATTTACTCTACAAATTTAGATGAGTTTTATATGATTCGCGTAGCAGGACTAAAGCAGCTTTTCATCGCTGGAATCACAGCTAGTGGAAGCGATGAGATGACGCCACTTGACCAACTTAGAGAGATAAGAGACTATTTAAGCAAGGAGCAAGTAAGACTTGAAGAGTATTATCAAAACGTTGTTTGCGAACTTGCGCGTGAGAATTTTTTTATCAAAAATTACAACGATTTAGATATCGATCTTAGAGATGTAGCAGATGACTTTTTCTTCTCGAACATCATGCCAATCATCGTGCCAATCGCAGTCGATGCAACTCATCCATTTCCTCATCTAAACAACCTTAGTTTTGGGCTTGCAGTGAAGCTATGCGATCAAAACAACACCGAAAGCATTAAATTTGGCATGATTAGAATCTCGCGTGTTTTGCCTAGATTCGTTCCAGTTAGTGAAAATGTATACGTGCCTATAGAAACCATTGTAAATAGGCATGTTGAAGAGATCTTCCCTGGATATAGTTTGATAAGCTCAGCGCCATTTAGAGTAACGAGAAATGCCGATATCATCATCGAAGAAGAAGAAGCTGATGACTTTATGATGATACTTGAACAAGGCTTAAAACTTCGCAGAAAAGGGGCTTTTGTCCGTTTACAAATAGCAAAAGATGCCGATATCGACATAGTTGATTTTTTAAACACTCATATGAAAATTTTCTATAAAGATATCTATGAGTATAACATCCCAATCGCTCTTGATGGGCTTTGGGGGGTAGTTGGAAATAAAAACTTCTGCCACCTTGCCCTGCCACCTTACACACCAAAAACACTGCCTCCATTCGATGAAAACACATCTGTTTTTGAATCGATTGACAAAGAAGATGTTTTGATTTTCCATCCTTATGAGAGCTTTGATCCAGTAACTAAGCTAGTAAAAGAGGCTTCAAAAGATCCAAAAGTAGTATCGATTAGAATGACACTTTATAGGGTTGAGAAAAACTCGCCCATCATTCAAGCTTTAATTGACGCTGCAAATGATGGCAAACAAGTTACAGTGATGGTCGAGTTAAAAGCGCGTTTTGATGAAGAAAACAACCTTCACTGGGCAAAAGCGCTTGAAAATGCTGGAGCGCATGTTATATATGGAATCGCAGGCTTTAAAGTACATGCTAAAATCACGCAAATAATCCGTAAAAATGGCGATAAACTTAAGTTTTACATACATCTTGGCACAGGAAATTACAACGGAAGTAGCGCTAAAATTTACACAGATATTAGCTTTTTCACAACCGATGAAAGCTTTGTTAAAGATACTACGACATTTTTTCATATCTTATCAGGATATAACAAAAATCGCCGTTTAAACACACTTTCGATGTCTCCGATGCAAATCAAAGAGCGGTTAATCGAGATGATAAAAGTCGAAGAAAGCAAAGCAAGCGAGGGTCATATTATAGCTAAAATGAACGCCCTTGTAGACTCTGATATGATAAAAGCACTTTGCAAAGCTAGCAAAGCTGGCGTAAAAGTCGAGCTTATCGTGCGCGGAATTTGTTGCTTGCGACCTGGAATCGAAGGCATTAGCGATAACATTAGAGTTATCTCCATAGTCGGCAAATACCTAGAACACGCACGAATTTTTTACTTCAAGCACTCGCTTCCTGGACTTTATATCTCAAGCGCTGACTGGATGCCACGAAATTTAGAGCGTCGTTTAGAGCTTATGACTCCGATTTACAGTGAGCCTTTAAAAGAGAAGTTAAAAGATATTTTAAGAGTTCAGCTTAGTGATACTTCACTTGCTTATGAGTTGCAAAATGATGGCAGATATATAAAAGTAATGCCAAAAGATGGCGAAAATCCTATAAACAACCAGCTTGTTTTTGAAAACTACTTTGATAAATTATATAAAAGTGTTAAAAAGCACCACGCCCACGATGCTAAAGAGCTTTTAGCAACTAAGCTTTTAATAGAGAGCTAAAAAAGGCTAGTTAAACTAGCCTTAATCTGCTTGAATTTTGATTTTATTTTGTTTTGCTTCTGTGATTTTTGAGTATTGCTTGCCTTTATAATAGCCAATATTTTTATATCCAACTAAGACTTTTTGCTCTTTTGTTTCATTTACATAGTAACAACCACTATCTTTTTTTATAGAGCCTTCTACTTTGTTTCCTGCATATCCGCCAAGCACACTTCCAGCTATCGTAGCCATCGTTTTTCCAGTTCCGCCACCTATTTTATTTCCAAGTACTCCACCGCCAACAGCTCCAACAACAGTTCCGATGATGTTATCTGTAGCGCTGTTATCATCGCATTTTTTTACTTGTTCGACTACTTTTTTTATCTCATAGATAGGCCTACTCTCATCAACATCGATTATAACAGTGCTTTTAGCTAGCAAAAAACTGCTTACACATACTAATAACAAAGCTACTTTTTTCATAACATACTCCTTAAAATTTATCTAATCTATCTATTTTTTGTTTTAATTTTTCATTATATAGCACAATTTTAAATAAATTTGAGCTAAATTTATTTAAAAAGTAAAAAATTATATAAATTTTTGCAACTTTTTTTATATAATTACGCCTACATAATATTTAAGGAACTTTATGAATTTAAAAAAACTATCTATAATCCCGTTTATTGCGATAAGTAGTTATGCTTCTGGGTTTAAAATTCCAGAACAAAGTGCAAATAGCGTTGCGCTAGCAGCCGCAAACATCGCAACTAGTTTTAGCGCAGATGCTGCTTACTACAACCCTGCAAACATCGTATTTTTAGACCCGAGGCACCATTCGACTTTTTCTCTTTCTCATCTTAGAATGAGTAAACTGCATTTTAGAAACCACTCAGATAAATTTAGTAGCGATTACAACTATGATACATCGTCTAAAAAAGGCGATTTTATCATACCAACGTTTCATTTTGTAGCACCTTTTATAGATGATAACTTTAGATTTTCACTAAGCGTTGTAGCTCCAGCTGGAACATCGATGAAGTGGGAAGATACCTATCCAAGAGCGCTTTCAAAGCTTTTTGAGCTTGAAGTTTTAGAAATATCTCCAAGCATAGCTTATCTTGTTAACGAAGATTTAGCTGTTGCTGTAGGTGTAAGAGGAGTTTACTCAAAAGGAAAAGCTAAAAACGAAGTCGATGACGCACAGCTTCAAACTCCTATGGGAAACATAGCACCAGGTCTTAAAGCCCACAGAGAGCTTGAGGGCGATAGCATAGATTTTGGTTATAACTTAGCTTTAACTTATAAACCAACAAGCGATTTATCTTTGGCTGCAACATACAGATCAAAAGTTAATATGACTTTAAAAGGCAACGCAGATATACAATACTCCATAGGCGGAAAAATGCAAGATCAATACAATGGCGATGTTAGCATAAATGTGCCTTTGCCTGCGATCTTAACCTTGGCTGCTTCATATGAGTATAGCGACTTTACATTTATGTTTGCGTACGATAGAACGTATTGGTCAAGTCTGAAGGAATTTGACTTTGAGTATTCAAGACCTGTTGCTAACTTATTTGACAAACCAGTTGAAAAAGACTGGATAGATACAAATACATATAGAATAGCCGTTGCGTATGATTACAGTAAAGACTTGCGTTTGATGGCTGGTTTTGCTATAGATGAAGCATCAACCCACAACGATAAGATTAAATTTGAGCTTCCAGATACGAAGTCATATGTCTACTCTGTGGGCGCTAGCTATAAAATCAACGAAAATTTTGATATAAGTGGTGGTTTTTTATACCAAGATCGTCAAAAAAGAGAGGTTAAATCTGGCGATACAACATCGTTTAACAACGTAGTTGGCGAGTTTGATAGAGCTGCGATAATGATAACAAACCTTAGTTTAAACTATAGGTTTTAACTAAATTTAACCAAATCCTAATTTGAAGTTTTTACAAGCCAAAAACTTCAAATTTTGCCTATTTTGCGATGTTTTTTTGATATGTAAATGAAATCTCATATAAATTAATTCTATGTTAAATATATTTTTATTCATAAAATCAGTTTTTTTATTTAAAATTAAGTAAAACTTCGCTAAATTACATATAGGGTTTTACTAAATTTATATAAATTTAGTGATTGGTTTATCGTGCTTTATGTGCGATTTGCTTCTTTTTTTATTTCTTAGGAACCCCTCAAATATTCCCAAACTGAGATAAAGAAAAACCCTTATAGAGTGAATTTATGCGTCACTCTATATTTTTTTAAAATAAAAAATCAAATGGCTTTTTTATACCTACCTCGCAACTCATTAGCGAAAATATATAAATTTATCGCCATTTTAATATCTCGTTAGATACTTGTCTAACTTTGCTAAAACAGTGCTTAATCACCAAAACAGCCTGTTGGATTTCATATTAAATTTATATGATATAAAATATTTTTACTTTCATAGTTTAAAAAGTATAAGATAGCGAATTCATATAAATTTTTAACACTAGCAAAGCTATTTACATTATGGCAATTTAAAAATATCTTAAAATATCATGCTAGTTTTTCGCTTATAATCTAGATAAAAGTTTAGATATTTATATTAAAAAGGTACGGTTTTATAAGAATTGGATATAATTTATAGTATTAAAATAATAAATTTAATCAACAAATCAGCCGATTACACAAATATAAACCTAAATCAACATATACTCCCTCTTTCCTAATCCGTTAGCTCCACTTGATTACGCAAATATAAAGTTAAACCAATAGTAGAAAATCCTTTTATTTTACTAAATTTAATATAGCTTTTAGTTTTATAGCAAAGCAGTCATAGCATATAAAATTTCCACAGTTTATCTCTTTTATAGATGCAAAATTCTTTTAATCTATCTTAAAAATTAATAAAAGTCTAAATTCATATCACGTTTAACGTGCGCAAATTTAGATATCGATAAATCTCATCTTATTTCTAAAAGCATAGATTATCCAAATCCTTAAAAGTAAATTTATAAAATCAAATATTTCTAGCCAGATTTAAACAAGATTTTTTATTAAAATTTAAAAAATTATAAATTTATACAAAGATAAAAGCTTATTAAATTTAGCTTAAAACCCATGATAAATTTATAAATAGTAATAATATTTTAATTTATATTTATAAAAATTCTATATTATTTACACGAAAACAGAGCGATAGTTTATTAAATTTCTAAGTATTTCAAAAGTTATCAGCGTAAAGTTTAGAAATTTTATCAAACATATAAAAAATTAAATTTTAACTTTTGTTTATAGATAAACTCTCAAGTCTTGTTTTTGCATACTGCGTGATTTCTTCTTCAAATTTATAAAACCTAAATGTCAAACCATGCTGAATCGTCCCATCAAGCAAATCCCCAGCTTGGCGGTTTTTAAGATCGATTTGCGCTATTTTAAACCCATCTAATGTTTTGGCAAATTCTTTTAAACGCGGTGGTGGCTCTTTTAGTTTTGTAAATAGATAGCACCAGCCCTTGCCGCCATTTCGCCCGACTCTGCCACGAAGCTGATGAAGCGTAGCAAGCCCCAAACGCTCAGCCCCAACAATAACGATAATGCTAAGTCTAGGCAAAGAAATGCCGACTTCAACAACAGTTGTCGTTAGTAGTACATCGCCTTTTTCGCGAAACTCTTGTAAAATTTCCTCTTTATCCTTGTCTTTTCCGTGCGTTAGATAGACGTTTTTAAAATTTTTATACCAGTAACCACTTCCCTCATTTAAGCTTTGATAGTTGCTAACTTCGCTCTCTTCTACTAGCGGATAGACGATGATGGCTTGTTTGGCACGTGAAATTTCATCTTTTATGTGCGCTATTAAGGAGTTAAATTCCGTTGTTTTTAAGATAATTGTTTGGATATCTTTAGAAAATGGCATCTGTTTTAAAAAGCTAAAACTTACAAGCTCTGATTGTATCAAACTTAAAGTGCGAGGTATCGGAGTAGCGCTGAATTGGATATAGTGAGCAAAAAACTCTCCATCTTTTGTGAGCTGGTTTATCTTTTCTCGCTGGTTTGAGCCAAAACGGTGCTGCTCATCGACCATTATCAAATTTGCCTTTGGAAGCTCTTGATAGAGTAAAACATGCGTTCCTATGACTAAATTTACTCCACTAAAATCCACATCTTTATCACCGCTTTTTACAAGCAGTATCTTTATAAACTTTGGCATTAATCGCACAGCTTCAGCATAAATTTGCTCAGCCAAAATGCTAGTTGGCGCCATCAAAACCGCTACATTTGGATATATCATCAAACTAGCACCAAGCATAACAAGGGTTTTACCACTTCCTACATCACCCATAACAACGCGCCTCTTAGCCTGCGTGCCTAAAAAATCTCGTTTTATATCTTCAAGTGCGCTTATCTGGTCGTTTGTAGGAGTAAATGGCAAGTTTTCAATCCACTGTTTTATATCAAAAACGGCGATTTTTTTGGCTGGTAAAACCTGCTTTTTTTTGCTTAGTTTTTTCATATAGTTAAAAATTTCAACAAATTTTATAATATTTAAATTTGTTTCATTTTGCTCTAGCTCTTTTATCAAATTTAGACTATTTTTGCTATTTTTATGAATTTCAAGCAACAAATTTGCCTCATCGTTATTTAAACCTTCATCTAAGAGCGCTTTTAAATTTAGGTATTTTTTTATATATTTTTCTACCATTTGATCGCGAATGGCAAGTTTGTAGCGTGGGATTATCTCGCCAACTTTAGTTATGACTTTTGGGTTTGCAAACTGCCATGTCGAGTTATAAACCGAGCTTTTGCCATGTATAAACATCCGTTTTGCCACTTTAAAAGTGCTGTAGTGCCAAGGTTTTGGATTAAAAATGATGATTTTGATATCTTCTTGCCAAGTGTAACAATACGCCGTTACATTTAAAATCCGCCCTCTTAAAAAGCTAAACCTACACTCAACTTCGACTGTGTTATCCCCATCATTTGGCGTATCGCTTAGGCTTAAATCTTCATAATTTTTAGGTAAAAGCAAAGCAAGATCAAGAGTGTTTTTTACGCCTAATTTGGCTAACTCCTCTTTATCTTCTTTACTAAAACTCATCGACAAATCAACGCAAAAGATAAATTTAAAATCTCATCATGAGCCTTAATATAGCTGTTTAACTCATCAAAACTAAGCTCTTTTATAAGCTCAAGTTGCCTTTCAAACTCGCCAAATTCAAAGCCGTTATAAAACTCATTTTCTCTAATCGCAACTCGCTTAAACATCGTCTCTTTTTGCAAAACAACGCTTCCAAGCAAGAAATTTTTTGCTTGAACTAGCTCATCTTCGCTAACACCATCTTTAACAAAACGTTCAAACTCGCTTTTTACGACTTCAATCGCACCTTCTTTGCTTTCATTTTTGGTTTGCAAATATCCCCAAATCCTATTTGAACTCAAAGCAAAACTATTAACCGCATAAGCAGAGTAAGCAAGCCCTCTTTTTACGCGAATTTCTTCCATAAGCCTACTTCCAAAACCACTACTTCCAAGGATAAAGGTTGCAACTTTTGCTTTATGAAGCTCCGATTTTACCGCGTCGTATGGCGCTCCAAAGTAGATATAAGCTTGTTGGCTATCTTTTTTAATCTCGCTAATAACTCTTTTATCGCTTGTTTTAAAATATGGCAAATCTCTTTTTTCGCCCACTTCAAAAAGCTCTAAAAGCTTACTAAATTCAACACTTTCAACCGCCACATCACCAGCTAAAACTAGATATAAATTTGCTAAATTTAACTTAGTTTGAATAAACTCTTTAACATCATCTAAATTTATACTATCAACACTTTCTAAAGTGCCTATT
Source organism: Campylobacter geochelonis (assembly GCF_013201685.1). Lineage (NCBI taxonomy): Bacteria > Pseudomonadati > Campylobacterota > Epsilonproteobacteria > Campylobacterales > Campylobacteraceae > Campylobacter > Campylobacter geochelonis. Next base: position 1,499,955 of record NZ_CP053844.1, read on the forward strand.
TTAGGGTTTTGTTTGATAGAATTTGGATATAGAATTTTATTTAACTCAAGCTTTGCAAGATAGTCAAACTCGCTTTGGTTTGTCGCTATTTCGCCTTTTACTTGCGTTTTCACCTTTTCAAGCGTTTGGTTTGTAAAATTTGGCTCTTTAAAAAGTTCAATTAGCATAGAAAACGCATAAGAAAACTGCTCTTTAAGACAATTTATCTGCACCCCAAAAGTCTCAAAACCACTAGTTGGATAGATATCAATCGCTCTTATTTCTAAAAGCCTTGAAAACTCGCTAACGCCGAGATTTTTTGTGCCCTCATCAAGCATTCTAGCGCATATATTTGCAAGCCCAGCCTTAGTTTCAATCACCCCACCAGACGTGGTAAAAACCATCTTAAACTCGGCTGCTGGCAAGCTAGCGTCAAATTTATAAAGAAGTGGAATTTGGTTATTTTTTATATTTAAATCTATCTTTTTCATGCATAAACTTCCAATATATCGTAATTTGTATTTCTCTTAGCTGGAATTTCGCCTATATCTTTAATAAGCTCTATCATCTCATCGCTACTCATTCTAAAGCTCGCTCCTGCGGCTTTTACAACATTTTCTTCCATCATCGTTGAGCCTAAGTCGTTTGCACCAAATTTAAGCGCAAGTTGTCCGATATGACTTCCTTGAGTTACCCATGAGCTTTGGATATTTGCAAAGTTATCCAAAAACAGTCTTGCAACCGCTAGCAGCCTTAGATATCGATTTGATGACTGCTTCATAATCTCTGGATGAGACTCTAAAAGTCTTGTGTTTTTGCCTTGAAAACTCCATAAAATAAAGGCTCTAAAGCCACCAGTTCTATCTTGAAGCTCTCTTATGTAGTTTAGATGCTCTACTATCTCTAAATTTGTTTCAACCGTGCCAAACATCATCGTTGCTGTTGTTTTCATACCGATACTGTGGGCTTCTTCGTGAATTCTTAGCCACGTGGCAGTGTCGCACTTCTTAGGCGCTACGATATCTCTAACTCTATCGCTTAGCACCTCTGCTCCAGCTCCTGGCATACTATAAAGTCCCTTTTTTTGGAGTCTTTGAAGCACTTCAAGGGTGGAAATTTTGCTAATCTTTGCGATATAGTCGATTTCAACTGCTGAAAATCCATGAATTGTTATAGTAGGATACTTTTTTGCTATATATTCGACTAAGTCCTCATACCACTCGATTTTAAGCTTTGGATGAACGCCACCTTGAAAAAGGATTTGCGTGCCGCCGATTGCGATTAGCTCTTCTATTTTTTTGCCAATCTCTTCAAAGCTTAGCAAATACGCCTCATCTTCGTTTACATGTCGATAAAACGCACAAAATTTACAATCCACCCAACAAGCATTTGTATAATTTATATTTCTATCAATCACAAAGCTTGTTAAACGGTCTGGATGAAGCTCAAGCTTTTTAGCAAATGCCATCTCACCAAGCTCGCATAAAGTGGCATTTTCGATTAAATTTACAGCTTCTTCTATGCTTATTCTTTTATTCAATTTTTACCTCTTAATTTTATCTTATTGCTTGAAGTTCCTAAAACTTCGACTCTATCGCCATCTTTAGCACCATTTTTTATAAGCTCATCTAGCTCATCGCTTTGCCAAAAAGTTCCTTTATAATAGATCATTGAATCTTTTATAATGCCAACTCCAGCCTCGTCTAAAAAGTTATCTTTTATATCGCCGCTATGCTTAAAAAAAGCTTTTTTCATAGGCTTTTTTAGCGTAAAAAGCAAAAGCAAGGATAACAAAAAAGCGCTTAAAAGTTGCCATTCCCAACTAAATTTTATAGCAAAATTTACTAGTCCAACTATGATAAATCCAAACCCAAAAAATATAAAAACAAAATTTGTTAAAACAAGCTCGATTATCGTAAGCACCACGCCGATGCTAATCAGCACAAGTGGCTCTATCATCGCGTTTCCTTGCTGTTTTTCTTAGATAAAAACTCTTTTACCAAAGATAGCGATCCAACAAGCTCGGTAACTTCATATGGAACCAAAATTTTATCCTTACTTGGACTTTTTGCAAGCTCGTTAAAGGCTGAAATTCTATTTTGCGCTAATAGATACTGTGCTGCAAATTCCGAAGCACCCATCGCCATATTTATGTTATCCATCGCATCTTTTTGACCTTCTGCTAAGGCGATTTGCTCGTATTTTTTCGCATCTGCCATTCGTTCGATTGCTTCTGCTTCTAGCACTTTTTCTTGCTTTAAGCCCTCTGCGTTGCGGATAAGTGCTGCCTTTTCAGCTTCAGCTTTAAGCTCAATGGCGCGTTTTTCACGCTCGGCTTTCATCTGCATATTCATCGCCTCTTCTATGCCTTCTGGAACTGAAATTTCAGAAATTTCCACGCGCATAATCTTTACACCCCAGTTATTTGCCGCATCTCCTAAAGCCATCTGAAGCGCACCATTTAGCCTATCACGCGATGAAAGTGTATCATCAAGGAGCATACCGCCGATTTCGCCACGAAGCGTTGTCATGGCTAAATTTGATATGGCTCGTTTATAATCCTCAACATTATAAACCGCCATTTTCCCATCAAAAATCTTTAAAAACACTATCCCATCAACGGCGATATTTACGTTATCTTTTGTTATAACTTGCTGTTTTGTGATATCAACAAGCTGTTCTCGAGCTGTTAGAGTCGCTCTTACTTGATCGATAAATGGTATGATGATGTGAAATCCGCCATCTAAAACTCTGTGAAATTTACCCAGCCTTTCTATGACCATCAAATCCGACTGCGATACGACCTTAATACCAGCTTTTAAAAACATAGCCACCAAAACGCACACAACCACGACAAAAACAACAAAACTCTCCATAAAAACTCCTTGCAAAATTTAGATATTATAGCATTTTAAAATTTAATTCTATTTTACTTTTTGGCGGTTGGGTTTGATTTGAAAGTTAGACTAGAAATTATCGCTTGTTTATATTTATTTTAGCAGTATTTTAAGTGCTTTTTATAACATCTCTACCAAATTTAACAACTTCACTGATAATTCCCATAATTTTTCTTAAAAATTTATTAAATATAATGTCAAGTATGCTCATATTTTTATATATTTTGTTATTTTCTGAAATTTAAATATAGAAATAAATAAAAAGTATAAGTATCCATTCTAAAACTAAATAAAATAAAAAGAAGATAACAAAACAACTAAAAACAAAAATAGATACCAGTATATGAACATTAAAATTTTCACCAATATAAATACCAAATCCAGCAGCAAAAATAGGCAAAAAGAGCGCTAAAAGTCTCTATTATAGATGAAAAATTTTAAAACTTTGATATTAGATATTTCATATTGTAAACCACATTTTTTACATTCTATTTTATTATCGCAAATAAAAATAAATACTGTAATTTATTTATTTTTTCTCCACAAACTTCACATTTTTTATAAAATAGTGACATTTATTTCTTCTATGAAATATCTATGTTTATTAAACGTTTGTATATACTGCTAAAATATTATCTTTTCTATATTATTATTTATATTTTTAGCATTATAAATCTTATCAGTCTTATTAAAAAAATCCAAAAAATTACCTAGTAAATTCATTTTATTTTTCCTTATTATATATTTTATTTAAATTCTCACAACCATTTTTATCGCCACCATCGCAAGCTTTTTTAAAGTAGTTTAAGGCATCTTTTTTATTATTTGCTATATAACCTAAATTATTGCACGAGCTCATAATACCACCGTCGCAAGCTTTTTTATAAAACACTTTTGCATCCATATTTAGATTTTGCTTCGCTAATGCAACTCCTAAGTTATGGCAAGAGGCATAAAAACCATTGTTGCAGTTTTCTTTATATATTTTCATAGCAATATTTATTTTGTTATTTTTTTCAAAGTTTCGCGCTAGATTATGACAAGAGTGCTTAATACCACCATTGCAAGCTTTTTGATTTAGAGCAATTGAATACTCACTAACACCACTCTTTTTTTCCAAGATAAAAGCCAGATTTCCACATGCTGTTAAATTTCCCACCGAACATGCTTTATCAAAATAATACATAGCATTTTTTTCATCTTTTTTCTTGTGCTTATAAAAAAATGCTAAATCATTACAAAATATATAATTTATATCGCATGATATTTTGTAGTATTCTAAAGCCAAATCTAAATCTTTTTTATAATATTCAAATAACCAACCACTTAGCAAACAGCTATTTACATTACCTAATTTGCACGCATACCTAAAATACTCAAGCGCATATTCTTTATTTTGTTCTACACAGCTACCTTTTAAATGCAAAAACCCGATTTTATAACATGAATTTGCTGATTTTTGTTCGCATTCTTTTAAGATATTCATAAAATTATCACAAGAAAATTTTTCGTTGCCGTCCAATATTCTTTCCATGAGATAATCATAGGATATGCTTTGTAAATTTTCTAATTTCACGTCTTCTGCAAATGTTAAATTTACAAAAGCTACTACAACCAAAAATAATCTTTTCAATATTTTTCCTTTCTAGATAACTATATAATTATATATAAATTTAATAAAACACTACTTAAATATTAATAATTTATAAATATTTTTTTAATCTGTTTAAGTTTATTGTGTCGATGATTTTGTATATCATGGCAAAAAAAACCATAACAACCGCTAAGTTCTGGAACACAGCAACCAAAAGTATCCCGAACCTATCAAACATCCATCTGCCAATAGTAGAATCAACCAGATGACCTGAAAAATTTATATACACTGCAAAACCAAAAAATAAAATACTAAATACCCATAGCGCAAAACCATTGATTCCGCCATTTGCAACTGGTATAAATTTCTCCTTAAAAATACCCTTGCCCTTAAATTCACCAATACCAAAATACTCTCTAGCATCCTTATTAATACGCGGCAACCTATAAATATACCAAATTAATACAAAAGCGCAAACCGCCCACGTATAGCTAAAATAAAATGCACAAAGTTCTGGCATTTTATTTGCATTAGCGTAAATTTCGATATTTGGAAAAAAATCGCTCATAAAATTTATAAAATGTCGCATCAAAGTAGTGCACCATATAGTGGTGTTCATCTCTAAACTCCTCGTACTCTTTTTTCAACAATTCAAATTTATCCTTATTCAAATAAACTCCTATTGTGATTGAAATATAAAAGCATACGATTTTAACACTAAATAATTAAAACATCACTTAAATAAATATAAATAAAACATAAATTTAAGAAGCTAGTTCATTCTTAAATTTATATTTTATGTTCCGAGTATCATTGACATCTTCTGAATAGATAGTATCGTTTCCATCTTTAGTTATTATCTCATCATCCCCACTAAGTGAGTTTATAGTATAATCTTTGTTTTTATAAAAGACTTCTATATTATCGTTATGCTGTGATGATTTCATAGTTTGATTTATAATCTCTTCTAGTAGTAGAGTTTGGTTTGAGTCTTTTCTCTTGTTTCTTTTTATTTTTTTTACAACTACACCATATAGAATCTCTCCATTATATCCAATCCTAGCTTTTCCTTCTTAATTTTATTTAGTATAATATATAGTTAATATGGAATAAATTTCAGCCAATAACAAACTAATGCAATATGCAACACCTAAATTAAAAATAGCGACAATATTGTAAAAAATATAAACATAATAATTGGAATTAAGGCTGAATGCATAAATAGATGTGCAAAAAAATGGATATTTTATCAGATAATTTTGAGATTAAAAAATATACTATCATAAAAAAATCCAAAAATATGGTATAAAAAAAAATAGACAACTGCATAGTATATAAAAAATCATTATTTACAAAGAAAATATCTCAGTTGTTTGTAAAACAAGAAAATAACAAAAGAAAAACATGCAAAAACTCATCGTAAAACTAGAGGTTAGAATATTTAAAAAATAATTCATATAAACACCTCATATTAAAATATTCAATAAAAATTTATACTTTCGATTGCAATTAATAATTTTAAAATAAACTTAAATTTAATAAAATAGTTTATTCGCGAATTTATATACATAGCATTGTTATGATTTTTGCCCTTTAATAACAACAGCACCAGTCTTTTTTAATCCTTAGCTTACTACAACCGCCGTTTAAAGCCACATATCCACTAAAGCTAGTTTCTGTAGAGCCTTAACATAAACCAGTTCCAAAGTCTATTGTAGAACGACATCTCCATTGATATTGTTTTGTATAAATGGTGTAAAATCAATATTATTAATATCTGTTTTAGCTCTATTATCCATTTTATTTCTGTTTATCTAATTTTTTGCAAGCATATTGCAAGCATGAAGTCAAAAAACTATAATTTGTTTACAAAAGCTAAAATATCTGTTTTCTCCTTTCCCAACATATGATCAGTAATGTCAATTGCCGGCTGAAAAATACTCATATTGCCCTCAAAATGATTAAATTCATTCAACAAAGTTTTCTTTGTTGTAAGAAAAACTCTATTTTTTATATTATCACTATTTTTACTATTTTCAGGAAAAGCTTTTGAGATTATCTGTCCAAGTTGCTTAGCTCCACTCTTACTTTCAGTATCTATGTTATACTTTGACACTAATTTTTTCTCTATCAATAATCTTAAAAACAAATAAGTAAATGAATGTACTAGTGTACGATTTAATAATGGATATTTCTCTTTATCAACAATTTCCTTTCCATCAACAGTTTTATTCAACATATCATCAACATTTACTTTATAATTATTAGGAATTATATTATTCTTATTCCCGAATAACTTTATATAACATTCTGCTATATCAACTGTATTTGTTTTATATCCATGCATTAATTGAGTTAGATTTTCTTTAATATCATTATCATTAATCATTGTTGAATATCCTCTCATAAAAGGAATTAACGAAATCAAAAATAATTCTACATCTTTTATATGTTCATAAATCTTTTCTCTAAATGTTTTTAACAGTTCATCAAGGTTAATAAGCATATCACGTTCATCAGAATTTAATGCTATAAACCCATTTTCTTCATTCTCTGTGTTATTGAATAAAAATAACCTAAAGCATTTTTTCAATTGTCCATCTAAAAGTCTTAATAGATCTACATTATGAGTCAAAATAACCCTTTTCTTATTCTGTAATATCTTAACTATTGCATAAGCTATTTTATTTTTATAAATAGAATCAAAGCTAGAAATAGGATCATCTAGTATTATAATTGGTTTGTCAGAGTTTTTTGCTTTCAAAAATTCAAATGTTAATGATAGAAAATTTTGTTCTCCTGAACTTAATGGCAATTCTTCTCTGTTAATCCCAAGAAAATCTTTATTCTCTAAAACAATTTTTATATTTTTCTTATCATCTCTAATTATCTGCAGTTTCTTACTCATATTGTTACTAATAATCTGCTCAATATATAAAAAATCTTCCTCTGTGATATCTGGCTTCTGATTTATCAATTTTTGATATTCTTCATTTTTTATCTTTATATCAGAAGATTTATAGAGTTGCACCAATTCCTTAATTGCCTTGTTTGCAAATATATTCTTATGTTCTTTAATAGACTTCTTGAGTAACAAAACATCACTCAAATTTCCTGTTTCAATTGCTCCTAGCATAATATCTTTTATTCTAAACGGTTCTTTTTCACTTACATTAGCAATTATCTTTTCAACAATTTTTTTAGTTTTTGCATCTAATGTCTTTATAATCTCTTCCTTGTTTTTGGATTTTTTACTTAATAAATTTTCATAATCAATTTCATTTGAATCACAAACTATGCACTGGTCTTTGTAGCTGAAGCGTGAAAGTATCTTTATGGCTTCTGTATTTTCTTCTATCTCCTTTATATGAGAATTATTAGATAACTTATTTGTATCTATCGTTTCAATTTCAATAATAAGAGGATTCTTTTCTGATAAATCAGAAATAATATAATCTAACTTATCTTGTTCATAGTCATGAATGGTTATTTGAGTATGCTTTTCAAATTCCAAAATATAGGCATCCACACCAGTTTTAGTCCCTTTACTTCTGTTATTCATTAAATCTTTAATTATATTTTGAACACTTGCCCATTCAGAAAAGCAATCTATAGATTTATTACTGCTTGAAGATACATTGTAATTGTTTTTTAAAATAGAAATGCTTTCAGTGCAAAGTCTATTATATTCATTTTCTATATACTCCTGTAATTCAAATTCTTTTTTTATGTTGTCTCCTAATAAAAAATCTTTAGTTTCTCCTTGTATGATATTTCTGTTATTTTGATCGTTTATCACAAAAAATTGAGAACCATCCGTATATTCTTCTCCACCATAAGTATACTTTACTTTTGTTCCCTTTTCGGATGATAAAACCTTTACTAAACTTGTTTTACCAGTTCCATTAGGACCATAAATTACAGAAATTCCTTCTCTGGAAAAATCTATTTCATTATTTCTAATAAGCTTTTTATAATCTGATACAAAAATATCTTCATTTTCAATGTTTTCAAAAATAATCTTCTCCACTTTCATTCCTCCCATAACTACAAATACTATACTTTATACTCACCAGTAGACTCTTTTAATAAATCCCCATGCCAATTCAAAGTTTGCAGAGGATCTAAATCCATTTCATGATATTTGTCAAACACTTCATACAGATACTTGTATTTGACCTTATTTTTAATTATCTTCTTAAGAGAATCTGTATCCATTGAAATAATCTTCATTCCTGTGATGGTTTCTTCATCTCTAGCATATGGAATTATCTTTCTATATCTAAAATCTGAGATTACATTTTTATCCAAGTATGTGCTTACAAATAGGCTATAATCAAACTGATTATTAAATCTAATCCTATAATCGCCTAAATGTCTTGAAACAGGCTCCATTTCCATTCTTCTTTGATTATTTCCATCTGCAAGAGTTGCTTCAAGCAATAATGAATGTTTCGGATAAGAAGTACACGCTTCATATTTATATATAATATCTGCATAGCCTCCAGCTGCGTGGGTCTTTGGCAACAAATTGGCTTCTAATGATAATTTCATGAAATCCAAAATATTCCCCTGTCTTTCACTCACTTTATACCATATAATTCCCAAAACATATTCAAATATAGTTGGTATTGCAGCCTCATCTGTAACAAGTTCTTCAATTCTTTTATCATCACGTTTCTCAAAGCAATTGAGTAGCTCTATAAGCACAGAGTCATTAAATTTCTTATCAATCAAAGTATTGAACCTTCTGTATCTTTCATCATTTACGTAAGTTGCTGCTTGTTCAGGACTCTTTATGGTTATTCCTAAATCTTTACTTAATGCAGAATATACTTTGCCCATATCTAACTCGAATGCTCTTGATATAGTTTCTAATGGAACATCTACACTGAGATTATCGTCTCTACTAAATGTCTCTGTATACAGGACTTCAATAATCTCTTTAAAATAATATTTTGGAATCATATCCAGCTTAACCATGCGATCTTCGAAAATTAGAGTATCTGTAATATTAAAATATCTTCTATTTAAATCAAAATAATCAGATAAAGTTGCCATTGCTTTAAAAACATGCAAATATTTGAAAAACACTTCTTTTAGTTCTGTCTCATTTTTACAGTTTATAAATGGGCATTGTTTGTGAATTGAAGATTTCCCATTTTTTCTTACAACACCGATATTGTTTGTCTTGAATAGTAAACTTCTCCACAATATTCCTGGCTTTTGATTTATATTCTTTGCAGAGTTCAGTAACGATTCATAATCACTTTTCCCATCAAGGAATATATTCTTTATGGACTGATACAATTTATAATAAGGCTTATCATAATTCCGACTTTTACGATTCATCCCAACTAGACATATCAAATTTTCATCAACATCAGAGGCTATAAATTCTTCCCTAGCAAGTTTATAGTTATCCATTTGCATAAGACTCTTATAAATTATTTCTTCTGGCGAAATTTCACCTTCTCTATATAATTTAATACCTGAGATAATTTGCGTTTCACTCACGTCATCTCTAATCAATGGAACAAAATAAGTGAATTCATCATAGCTTAAAAATTCAAGTTCAGTCAGACACTTTATAACCGCAATAAAAGGTCTAACGATACTACCACTTACATCTATACTTGTTTTAAGTAGCTGTTTTAGATAGATAAAGCTATCTCTGTTAATATTAAACACATTATTGGTTTCAAAATCCCCACTGCTTGTTATTTTAAGCAGTTTTCTTCCTGCTTCTGTAACCAATCTATCTTCTGTAATTAAACCAATATCAACTAAACCCGATGTTTTTTCTCTGGCATCTTTGTCCTTCCTTTTCGCATCACCTGTCAAGAAGGCTTTGTTTTTCATAAAATCATAATATTTTTCTTGCAATTCATTATTCCAATTCCAGTTAGATTTCTTTATGACTTCATTATAAAACTCATCAAGAAGCAATAATTGCGCCTCGATTTTTAAATTTAATTTTGCAGTTCTAAAACTTGTAGTTCCTATAACCCAGCAAAAACTTTGATATGGAATACTTTTATTAGCCATTTACTCATTCCTCCAATCAACTGGGTAATTAGTAATTAAAACTTCTTCAGATATACTATTCTTATTTTTTCTGTGATAGTTGCTATTTGAATAACTTTTATTCAAACGGTTGCAGTAATACCCCTTACTTTCAATCCAATTATATAAAATATCATTTTTTTTATTTTTACTTTCCAAAACATTAGACAAAGCAAACCTAAAACCTTTTTCGTTGGCTTCATCCAAAAATTCAAGTAAAGCTTTTTCCTCTAGTTCAGTCCACATTCCATTTTCATTATATGTTGCATTTGTAATCAAATAAGGAGGATCGCAATAAATAAAAGTCTCATTAGAAAAATCATCTAACAAAATCTCCCTAAAATCCTTCTTCATGAACTGGACATCTTTGCTTTTTAATTCCTCAGAAAATAGAACAAGCTTACTTCTCATTTTAGAATTAAAATCTCTCTTCCCTACAGGAAGATTAAACAATCCTTTTCGATTAAAACGAATTTGATTATTAAAAGAGAAAACTATCAATACATATAACATTGAGTAATCTATTTCTCCACCAAGGACTTTATCGTTAAAATCATCTCTTAACTTGAGAAATCTTTTTTTATTATATTCAGCTAAGCCTTTACTGCTATCACAATCATAATAAGAATATCCATATAAAGATGTGTTAGATAAAGCATATCTATCAATAATATTATCTATTTGTTTTAATAAAATGTTAGTATCAGTGTCTTTTATAAATTTAATTAAATCTATCAGTTTTTCATTTAAATCATTAAAAATAACCTTTGAAGAAGATGAATTTATCCCAATATTTCCTCCTCCAGCAAATAAATCTAAAAACACTTCCTTTTCAACAAATAAAGGTTGCAGCTGTTCCAATAATTTAAATTTTCCACCTGTATAATTAAAGGGACAAGATATTTTCATTTTCTTCTTTTTTTCGCTAAATACTTCGCATAAAAATAATCTTTCTTTGTTATCCTTTATATCTGATTTTCCAGTCGAAAAACTCTTATAATCCGATTCAAATATAGCAACTTCCCCCTTTTTGCTAAGAATTCTCACAATATCTTCATCTGATATTTTCGCATTCGACCTATCATTCCCCTTATCAGACATATTGTTATATGAAAGCAAGATATACTTTGTATCAGCATTTTCAATAAGTTCCTCAAAGGCTTTTGTAGCTGTAATCATGCAGTAATCGCTTTTAAGTAAAGTCCTATCCATCTTTCTTGCAATCCCATAAACTTCAGGTTTTTCCCATCTTGCTACATTTTCAAGTAAATGATATGCATCACAATACTGTCTTGAATTATACGGAGGATCCAAGTACAACAAATCACCCTTAATACTTTTTATCAGCTTATTTGAATCAAGGTTATAACAAGTATTATTAGAATTTATCGTTTCTTCAGGTAGCAAAACATTCAACACTAAAGTTTTTTCAAAGTCGGCATTTTTTCTATATGCATCATAATGTCCAACAGTATTTGCAATCTTATCCATTGCATATAGAAGTGATGTAATCAAAATCGCATATTCCTTAAAATTTATTTCTTTGTTTTTATATTTTACTTCTATATCTTCTCTTATATATCCTATCTTGCTACAATCATCAGCAGAAAAGAATGTATCTGCGAAATTTTCTCGCATATAATTATTTTCTTTTGTTTTAACTTGATTATAGTCGTATATAAGCTCAACTATCTTTTTGCTTGAATATTTTTCATATCCAAACCATGCATAATTGGAAATATAATTGCTATACAGCAAATCATTTGTGATAAGCATTTTATCCTTAAAAGTATTTGCAACTGCACCGGTTCCGCTAAAGATGTCAATAACAATATTTACACCTTTACAATTTTCATCAACTGTTTTTCGTATAAAATCAGAAAGGGAATATTTATTTCCTAAATATCTTCTATTATTTATGAATGACTGTTTTAAGCCTAATTTAGATATCAATGAATCTATATTTTCTTTATCTTGTGAACCATCTATATGCAAAACTTTTTTTATAGTTTCAACTGTACTTTCATCCCAGAAATATCTTCCTGTTTCGCTTCTCGGAATTAAAATGTTTTCTTTATCTATTAATTTATATAAATATGACTTAGAAATACCTAACTCTTTTATTACATCAGCAACATTGAGACCCGCCATCATTATTCCTTCTTGCCACATTTTTATCTATTAAGTAGACATTATAGCATATTTTTCCTGTTTTTTCTATATTTTTAGTAAAAAATACGATGCTAATTGCATCGTAAAAACCAAGCATGTCATTTATAATACTCTCCATTTATTACTATAACTCCATATCGTTATTCATACTATGACTCCGCTCAATTTTTTTATCTATTTTTCTTTTATGTTTCTTTATCACATCAATAACCGATTCCTTTTTCTTTTCAGTTTTATTTCTGTCAAGATAATCATTCATATTAACTTTCAAATGTTTCAACTCCTCATACTTTGCAGATAATGAGTTATGCTTCTTGATTATATACTCCTTTTTGAATTTATTTATTTTTAGTTTTTATTTTTATTTTTATTTTTATTTTTATCTGTTAAATTTGAGTTAGACTTACTTGAGTTTTTATCAAGGTAAATCACCTTAGATGGGTTATTCTTGTTTCTATTAATGAAAGAATCTACTGCATAGTTTTTGCTATAATCATTTGCATAGTTTATATATGCTTTTGTATCTTTAAAAGTTCCATTTTCATCAGAGCAATGCTTTGTATAATTTTCTAAATGCTTGATTTTTTGAACTATACCTTTTTTTATATAGTCTTGTTGTAAGTCATATCTTAATTTATAACCTCTATAGCATTTCTCATACGCCTCTTTTAGTTGCTCTTTTGTAGGTTGTCCAGGGACATTGTATTTAAGCATAAGTTCTAGCATAGGTTCGTAGTTGTCATATTCTGTTATCTTTTTATAGCAATCAACTGCGTATTTATTAGAACCCCAACTGCATTCAGTTGGCTTATATCCACTTTCTAAAACAACTTTTGCTGTGTCATATAAATTTGAATAAACTATGTATAAAAAAGGATTTAAACCATCACCATATCTACCTTCTCCGCACTTAAACAGAGTTATTCCTGTTTCATAACCTATCTGCATATCATAGTTATTTATAATAATCTTATCTATCTGTCTATAGAAACTAGCTACTCCTGCACCATACATTTGAACCACTGGGGTTTCTTGCATAGTTACATTATTATCAAGTAGAAATTTAACTGTGTTCGCAGAGTTTATGCTTATAGCATATGCTAGAGCATTTAGTTTATATCTATCTTTAATATGTAGGTTTGCTCCTATTTTATATAATTCCATTGTTGTATTTAAATCATTATAAAAAGAGCTATACATTATAGGAGTCTTTCCATCTACCATTTTAATATCCGCACTTAGATTATGCTCTTTTAAAAAGTTTATAACTTTATAAGTGTCTTTTTCTTGTAGTGCATTTCTTAGTGGTATAAGAGTGGAATTTGTCTCCTTATCACAATGGATATCAGAATAGCTAAACCCAAACTCATCAACCTCTTCTTGAGTTACATACTTACTAAGTCCTGGTATAGCAGAAACGTTTGTGTCTGAAGTGATTGTGAAGTTGGTTTGGTTGGTTAAATTTGGTAGTTGGTTGGTTTTATAAAGATATGCAAGTATAGTTATAAATATAACAGCTATGGTTATGATAAAATTTTTAGATGTTTGGTTCAAATTTAGTCCTTATTTTATAAAGTTATGTTTTATACCTGTTTTTATATAGAAATTTACCTTGTAATTCTACATCAATGGAATTTAAATGCTCTTTAAATTTATGTTATTTTAATGATGTTTTAATATGAATTTAAAGAGTGTTTAGATGTTGAATTTATGCTGATTTTAAATATATTTTAGTAGTATCGCCTTTAAAAAGGTGATTGTATTTTATTAGTACTTTGCTTTTGGCGCTTTATAGTTTTCTATCGCTTTTAAAAGCTCGTCAAAATCGTCTTTTATGATAACCATATCAAGGAATTTTTTACCGATAAATCCGCTATCGCTTGCAAATTTAACAAAGTCAAAAAGCTTGTCATAAAAGCCATTTATGTTTAAAAATGCGATTGGTTTTTCATGATATCCAAGTTGCGCGTGAGTCCAAACCTCAAAAACTTCTTCAAACGTTCCAAGCCCGCCTGGCAACGTTATAAACGCCTCGCACATATCGCTCATAAGGGCTTTTCGCTCATGCATAGTTTTAACTGTTATTAGGTTACTAACAGCTTCATTTCCCATCTCTTTATCGTATAAAAGCTCTGGAATTATGCCTATTATCTCGCCATTTTCCTCTAAAACTCCACTAGCAACCCCACCCATTATCCCAACTGCTCCACCACCATAAATCACAGTGTGTTTTCTGCGTGCTAAAAATGAGCCAAATTCTTTTGCTATGGCGTAAAACTCGCTGTTTCCACTACTTGAACCACAAAAAATAGTAACTCTCAAAATATATCCTTAAAAAAGTTTTATTTTAGATATAATACTTTAAATTTTCAAAAACTGCCATAAATTTAGCCGAATTTGAAAAATTTATACCAAATTTTACACTTAAATTTATGAAAGGCTTAGACAAATTTCTTCTTAAACTATGAAAAAATATCTAAATTTATTAAAATCAAACCAAACCGTTCGCCTACTATCGATAATCCAGCTTATATGCTACTTTGGCATGTGGTTTAGCCATATAGGTATTTTTACCCTTTTAATCGAGCTTAACGCCGAAGTTTGGATGATAAGCTTAACGGCTGCTATGGCGTTTATCCCAAGCGTGATTTTAGCGCCATTTAGTGGAGTGATAATCGATAAATTTAAAGCCTTGCCGCTTTTGATGATATTTATGGTTATCGAAGCGGTTACTATCTTAATGCTTCTTTTTATAAACGACCTTAGCTACTTTTGGTTTTTACAAGTTTTGGTTTTCCTTAGAATGGGAGTTGGTGGGATTTATTTTCAAGTTGAGATGAGCTTGCTTCCAAAAATTTTAAACAAAGATGAGCTAAAACTAGCTAACGAAATTCACTCGATAATCTGGGGAGTTTGCTACACAGCCGGAATGGGTTTAGCTGGAATTTTTATACACTTTTTTGGAATTTATACTTCGTTTTTGGTGGATTTTTTCATATATGTCGTTGGAATTTACCTGCTAACTCGCATAAAACTTGATGAGAAAAAAAGCGCATCAAACGTAAAAGCGATAAATATGATAAAAGAAGGTATTTTATATATCAAGTCAAATCCGCTCTTAGCAAATCTTATCTTAGTTCACGCATTTGTCGCGGTTACGGCATACGACGCGCTTATAAGCATCATGGCTGATCATCAGTATAAAGGCATTTTAAGCACAGCTTTGATAATCGGTTTAATAAACACAATGAGAGCTTTAGGACTTGTTGCTGGGCCTATACTGCTAAGTAAATTTGTAAATAACAGAACGCTTTTTTGGCTATTTTTAGGCGAGGCGGCTGGCATTGTTTTTTGGGCGGTTTTGCAGTTTAACTTCTATATAAGTTTTATCGGACTATTCTTTGCTGGGCTTTGCACATCGGTGGTTTGGTCTTATACTTATACATTAGTGCAAACGCATTGTGATAAAAAATACTACGGTAGAGTTGTTGCATATGTTGATATGATATATCTTGGAACAGCTGCCATAACCTCCCTTATGACCGGGCTTTTGTATAGTTTAGGGCTTGGAACTTTTGGTATAACAATGCTAATAGCTATATTTTTCATACTAGCGGCATTTTACTACAAATGGGTTTATAAAAAATGGCTAAGAAATGGCTAGTTTGGTTTTATTCTAGCTTTTAAATTTTGCTAAATTTTTAAAAATAACAAAGATTTATTTTGATATAAAATGCGTTGATTTTGATTTGTTTTAATCATATTATAAAGACATTTTGCCAAAAATAGTTTAAGAAATTAAGAATTTATAAATAAATATAAAAATCAAATTTAAACAAATTTAGGCATTTAATCTGCAAATTTTTTATAATATAGCGTTTAAACCTATGTTTTTGTTAAATTTAAATCACTATTTTATAAAATATCGATTTTAAACACAAATTTTTAATCCTTTTAAACTCAATTTTAAAAAACTCAACCTATACGCCCATTTTATAGTGTAAATTCTAGCAATACTTTAAGCATTTTTAAAACTTTAACTTAAATTAATAAGCTTTAAAAATATTAAATTTAAACAACCAAATCGTTTTTAAAATATTAAGAAATATATAAATTTAAACACTTTAAAATGCATTTCGCACAATCTTAAAGCTCATAAAATAAAATTCAAATGGTGAAATTTAAAAAATTTCCTAGTGAATTTAGTGTCATCAAAGCTCTAAAATTTAGGAGATTAAAAAGAAAAAGTATTTAAATTTAACTTTTAATAAAATGCAATAAATACAGCATTTAAAATCTTTTTAAACTGTTAATTATAAAATCCTTGACAGCAAATTTGCAAAATCAAGGATTTTAATTAAATTTTAATGAGCTTTTGCGTTAAAATTTTAAAATGTTAAATTTTAAATCGCAAGTCAAATTTATGCCAAAGTATTTTTAACGATAACGCCATCTTTTATAATAACTTTAAATGTATCTTCATATTTTGACAAGACAAATATATCTTTTAATGGATCGCCATCGATTAAAATCAAGTCCGCATAAGCGTCATTTTTAACTCGACCAAGTTCATGCTCACCGTAAGGATCGCGGTTTTTACTCATTTTAAACAACTCACAGTTGTTACTTGTCGCAAGTCGCAAAGTCTCAAGCTCGCCAATCTCACTAGCAAACAGACATAACATAAAATTTTGTCCTTTTGCTTGAGCTGGATTAAACAAACAATCCGTTCCAAAAGCAAACCTACAGTTGTGCTTTTTAGCGTATTTTACGGCATTTCTCCATGCTTTGTTAAGGATAGCTCCTTTTGGGCTTTTTGGTGCTGGGCTAAACTCATTATACTCAAACGGTTGAAGCGACAACCATGCTTTATCTTTTGCCATTCTAGCGACTGTTTTTTCGCTAACTAACTGTCCGTGTTCGATAGATTTAACACCGCCATCAAGCGCTCTATTTATACCATTATCATCATAAACATGCGCACAAACATAAGTTCCCCAATCACTCGCCGCATCAACAGCTGCTTTTATCTCATCTACTCTAAACTGAATGCTATCGAGTGGATCAAAAGCGCTGATAACACCACCGCCAACGCCGATTTTAATCTGACTTGCGCCTTTTTTAAGCTGCTGTCTAACCGCGCGAAGAACCTCTGGAACGCCATCGGCGACTTTAAATTCGCCCATTCGCTCTAAAATTCCACTACACTCGCAACATCCATCTGTATTTGCAGTAACTGGCGTAAAGTCGCCATGACCGCTAGTTTGAGAGATAAACGCACCACTTGGATAAATTCTAGGACCATATATAATGCCCGAATCAATCGCAGTTTTTATCCCAAAAACAGCTCCCGCCATATCTCTAACTGTGGTAAATCCTCGCATAACTGTATCGCGCGCACCGTTGATTGCGTTTGCGTAAAAAAGACCAGGATCTGGCAAGTTTACACTATCAAGCTCTGAGGCTGCAAACATCACGTGCCAGTGCGCATCTGTTAGTCCAGGCATAAGAAATTTGCCTTTTGCATCGATTATGGTAGTATCTTTTAGTGTAGTTTCATCTATTTTGTCGGCTACGTTTTTGATGATGTTGTTCTCTATAAGCACATCTTTTGCGCCTTTTAGTAAATTTACCCCATCAAAAACTTGTGCGTTTTTTATAAGTATTAGTTTTTGAGTTTGCTCTTTTGCTAGTAAATTTTCATTTAACAAAAGCACTCCGCCTAACGCGCCTAAACCCTTTAAAACTTCTCTCCTGTTCATTTTATCTCCTTGAAATAATATATCTATAAATTTTAGCACTTTTTGCTTATTTTATTTTTAATCAAAATATAAAGAAATTAAAATTATTTTATACTTAAACAGAAATAAATTTAATGGAGATTTTACTAAATTTGTATTTTATAAGCTTAAGATTTATCAAAAAATATACCATAAATGATAGCTCCTAAGGGCATCAAAGCTATGCCTATAGAAAAAGCAGCGACATTTAAAAAAGCATATTTTGCAAGCAGATAAAAGCTACCCCCAAGAAAGAGATAGCCTAAGATTTTAAGTGGGGAAAAAAATGTTATAGCGCTAGCTTTTGCTCCTATTTTTTGAACTTCATCATCTTCGCCCAAATCATCGTATTTGCCACTGTAAATTTCGTTTTCAATTCTATTTTTGTATGATTTAAACGACGCATAAGCTATAAAAATAGATATAAAAAACGAAATTTGCGAATTTAACAACCAGTTTCTACCCATCATAATACAAACAAGAATCAAAATACAATCAAGCAAAGCATAAATTTTAAACAATTTTAGCTCCATTTTTCATCCTCATCCTCAGCATCAAATTTAGCATTTTGTTTATCTAATACATCTTGATATTGCTTGTATTTTGGGTCGTTTTCTAAGTCCTTCATATCTTGCATTTGAACTTTATACGCTCTATAAATGTTTAAAAAAGCAGCCCCAACTCCACAAAATGCAAAAAACCAAAAGAAAAACTTAAACCCAGTCCATTTAGAAACATAATACCCCATCAAAACCCCTATCGCAACAGCCGCGACGATAGAGATTCCAAGACTTAAAGCATTTGCTCCACGAACGATTTTGTTTAAATTTTTAGTTATTCTTTTCATAATGTTTTCATAACTTTTCTAGCTTTTTTAAGTGCGAATTCTATATCTTTTCTGCTCATAGCAGCGCATATAAAGCCTGTTTCAAACTGGCTTGGAGCTAGAAAAATACCCTCATTTATCATGCCTGTATGAAATTTAGCAAACTTTTTAGTGTCACTTTTTAGCGCATCATCGTAGTTTTTAACCTCAAATTCGTTAAAAAAGTAGCCAAACATCGAGCCACGAACGCAAATTTGAAGATAAACCCCACACTCATCAGCTATCTCTTTTAACCCTGTCATAAACAAAGTTGCCAAGCTTTCAAGCTCGCTATATAGGTTTTCACTCTCATTTATCTTAGTTAAAGACGCAATTCCAGCTGCCATAGCCACTGGATTTCCACTTAGCGTTCCTGCTTGATAAACCGCTCCTAGTGGACTTATGTGGTTCATTATCTCCTCTTTTCCAGCAAAAGCAGCCACATTCATACCGCCACCTATAACCTTACCAAACGTAACTATATCGCCCTTTACGCCATAAATTCCATAACTTCCAAGCTTGCTAGCACGATATCCGCTCATAACCTCATCTAAAATCAAAACTATATTTTTCTCATCACAAATTTTTCTAAGCTCTTTTAAAAACTGCTTATCGGCTGGAACTAAGCCCATATTTCCAGCAACTGGCTCGATGATGATAGTTCCTATGTTATGATTTTCTTTGAGTATATTTTTTACACTTTCGATGTCGTTATAAATAGCTAAATATGTGTTTTTTGCCACATCTTGAGGCACTCCAGCGCTACTTGAGTTTCCAAAAGTAGTTGCCCCGCTTCCGGCTTTTACCAACAAACTATCGCTATGTCCATGATAACAACCTTCAAATTTAATAATCCCATCTTTGCCACTAAAGCCCCGCGCAAGGCGGATTGCACTCATTGTAGCTTCTGTGCCACTACTTACGAAACGAATTTTATCAAGATAGTCAAACTGCTCTAAAACTATCTTTGCAAGCTTAGTTTCAAGTGGGCTTGAAGCTCCAAAGCTTAAACCATTTTTTGCCGTTTTAATAACAGCATTTTGAATATCTTTATCAGCATGACCAAATATCAAAGGCCCCCAGCTTTGGACAAAATCAAGGTATTTTTTGCCCTCTACATCATATATAAAAGCTCCTTTTGCTCGCTCTACCATAAACGGTTCGCTTCCAACGCTTCCAAAAGCCCTAACAGGCGAATCAACTCCACCTGGGATGTATTTTTTAGCCTCTAAAAAAGCCTCGTGATTTGTCATTTTTTCTCCTTATTTATCTCTTTTAAATATTTATATAAAACTATAATTTCATTTTGCGTTAAAAAATAGCTCGGCATTACACCTTTTGGCTCTACTATACCATCGGCAAATTCTTGCAATGAGAGCGAATTTATCGCTGGCGCTTTAAGAACTTTTTCATCTTTTTTTTCTGAAGTTTGGTTATACTCTTTATATTTGCTGATTATCATGCCCTCGCCTTTTAACCCATGACATCTGTTACAGCCAATCCCACGCGGATTTTTATAAAGCATATTTCCATACTCAAGATCTGTTATAAAACTCTCACTTAACAACACGCTACAAAACACCGATAAAACAAGCAAAACACGCATCAAACTCACTCTAAAATTTTTTCTTATAATACACTTTTTGAGTTTAAATTTAGGTAAAGTTATAGTTTTAAAAAAGATATAAAAATATAAAGATTGCAAAGAAAAACTAAAATTTTTACAAGCTAAATTTAAACTATGTGTTAAACTTTTAATCTAAATTTAGATATTATACGCTTTTAAAACCATAAAAAAGGTATAAAATGACACTAATAGATGGAAAAGCCATAAGCGCAAAAGTCAAAGATGAAGTTAGGCTTGAAGCACTAAATTTAGCCTCAAAAGGCGTTAAACCAGGACTTGCAGTTATCCTTGTAGGAGAAGATAAAGCAAGTCAAACTTATGTCGCTTCAAAAGAAAAAGCGTGTATCGCATGCGAAATCAACTCTATAATGCACCGCTTAGATGCCGATACTAGCGAAGAAATGCTTTTAAATTTAATAAAAGATTTAAACGAAGATGAGCTAGTTGATGGTATTTTAGTTCAACTTCCACTTCCAAAACACATCAACACAGACAAAGTTTTAGAAACGATTTGTCCTGATAAAGATGTCGATGGCTTTCATGCTGTAAATGTCGGTCGCTTGGTTAGTGGACTTGATGGCTTTGTGCCTTGTACTCCACTTGGAGTTATGCGACTTTTAAAAGAGTATGGCATCGAAGTAGCCGGTAAAAACGCCGTTATCATCGGACGAAGTAATATAGTTGGAAAGCCTATGGCAAATTTACTTTTAAACGCAAGTGCGACAGTTACGATAACTCATAGCAAAACTAAAAATTTAAGCGATATCACTAAAAAAGCCGATATCATCGTAGCAGCTATCGGCAAACCAAATTTCTTAAAAGCTGATATGATAAGCGATGGCGCTGTTGTCGTGGATGTTGGAATCAACCGCCTTGAAGATGGCAAACTTGTAGGAGATGTTGATTTTCAAGCAGTTGCGCCAAAATGCTCATTTATAACTCCAGTTCCAGGTGGTGTTGGTCCTATGACAATAGCTATGCTTCTTCAAAACACCATAACTTCAGCTAAAAACCGCTTAGCGAGAAAGAGATAGATGAAAAAAATATTTAGTAAAATTTATGATTTTTCAAGCAGCTGGACTGGCACGATAATAATCGTTTTATTTGTGATATTTTTTGTAGCACAAGCCTTTGTCATACCGAGTGGCTCGATGAAAAATACACTTTTAGTTGGGGATTTTTTGTTCGTTAAAAAATTCTCTTATGGAATACCAACACCACATATCCCTTGGCTTGAAGTTCCGGTTGCGCCTGATTTTGATGGTGATGGACATATATTAAAAGGCGATATGCCACGCCGTGGAGATATCGTTGTATTTCGTTATCCACCAGATCCAAAACTTCACTTTGTTAAAAGAAATTTCGCTGTTGGTGGGGATGAAGTGATTTTTACTTCAAAAAGTATGTATCTACGCCCTCACGAAGGGGATAAATACATAGATGAAAACTACGATAAAAAAGATATAGTTATACTAAATGGGGTTAAATTTGTAAAAGAGCCATATAAATTTAAAGGGATACACTATAGCGATAAAATCGACATTTTACCAACTACAATCAGAGCTTTAGAAAGTGGCAAATTTTCTATGCAGCCGATGTATGTAAAAGAGTTGCCACAACTTTATAGTGGGCTAGATTTTAACGCATACTATAAAAAAGTGCCAAATGGTGAGTTTTTTATGATAGGCGATAACAGAGATGACTCAAACGATAGCCGTTTTTGGGGAAGTGTTCCGTATAAATTTATAGTTGGAAAGCCTTGGTTTATATATTTTAGCTGGGATAAAAACAAAAAAATTCGTTGGGAAAGAATCGGTCGCTTCGTAGATACCGTGCAAAATAATGAAAAATTTATCCACGAACAACCTTAAAAGCAAGATTTATATCGGTGTAAAGCCGGTATAAATTTATCCCATTTTAAATTTAATATTGCTTATTTAACGCTTAAAACTGTTTAGCCAAAAGAGCCATCATTACAAAAGGATAAAAATGCAAAACCTAAGCCCAACTCAGCTTCTAACCCTTGCTGTAGTTTTAATCATCTCAATCGTAGGTCATGAGATAGCGCACGGATATATCGCTTATAAATTTGGCGATAACACCGCTAAAAACGCAGGTCGCTTGAGTTTAAATCCACTTTTGCATGTCGATATTATAGGAACTATTTTAGTTCCAGCGATTTTATATATCGCTGGTGGAGTTATTTTTGGTTGGGCAAAACCAGTTCCTATAAACACCAAAACGGTTATCCAAAATGGTGGATATAAAGCCGCTATTTTGGTAAGTTTAGCTGGAATTTGCTACAACCTTGTTTTAGCAATCTTATCCTTTTTGCTACTTCATTTTAACTTAGCGCCAGAGTATGCGCTAAATTTTATCTTTATGGCGCTAACGATTAATATCATTTTAGCTATTTTTAACCTCTACCCTATCCCGCCACTTGATGGCTCTCACGCACTTGGATATCTTGCTAGGATGTTTGGATTTAACGGTTTTGCAAATTTTTACGACAGTTTGTCAAAATACTCACTTATCGTTATTATAGTCATTATCATCTCGCCAGTTGGAGAGTATGTTTTTTATCCGATTTCTCAAATTTTAAAGAGCATTATCGCTTTAATCTGAATTAACAAAATTTGAGTATAATACAGTCGTTTTAATAAAAATTTAGGTATTTATATGAATATTAAAAGAATTTACATAGCAAGCGATCATGCTGGGTTTTTAGTCAAAGATGAGAGCAAAAAGTTGCTTTTGGATTTAGGATTTGAGGTTGTTGATTTGGGTGCAAATAGCGCTGAAGTTAGTGTTGATTATCCTGATTTTGCTCAAATTTTATGCCAAAAAGTCGCAAACGAAGATGAAGCTTATGGCGTTTTAATATGTGGAACTGGAATTGGCATAAGCATAGCCGCAAACAGAAATCCAGACATTAGATGTGCGCTATGCCACGATACTTTCACAGCCACTATGGCAAGAGAGCACAACGATGCAAATGTGCTAGCATATGGCGCAAGAGTCGTTGGAATGGGCGTAGTTCAAGAGATGTTAAAAGCCTTTTTTTCGACAGAATTTGCAGGTGGAAGGCATCAAAAACGAGTCGATAAGCTAGGATGTTGTTGCTAGATGAAAGCTCTACTTATAATTTTATGCGCTATTTTATTTGTGGTTGTTGTGCTAAATTTTCTAAAAAGAAAAAAGCTTGAAACTAGGATTAGCCGTTTAACCAAAGACATAGAAGCATTAAATGAAATAGTAGAAAAACTTAAACTAAATTTAAAAACTAGCATCGATACTATGGCTTTACTTGAAGAGCATAGAAAAAGGCTAGAAAACAAAACTACAATTTTACAAATCAGAAACACAAAACTAAAACTCCAAAACGATAATTTTAAAAAATTTCAAAAGGCAAAAGATGATAGAAATGACAAATGAAGAGAAAAAATACCTTTTAAGCACGATTAGAAGCATAAACGACTTCCCAAAACCTGGTATTGTATTTCGCGATATAACGACACTTTTAAACAACAAAGATGCATTTAACTTTTTAATGGATCATTTAGAAAAACGTTATAAAAGCTACAATCTTGACTTTATAACCGGTATTGAAAGTCGTGGTTTTATCTTTGGGGCTGCCCTTGCTTCAAGACTTCGCCTACCTTTTGTGCCGATTAGAAAGCCAAAAAAGCTTCCATATATAACAATTTCACAAAAATACTCACTTGAGTATGGTGTCGATGAGATTGAAATTCATATCGATGCGTTTTCAAGTGTAAAAGATGCGAAAGTCTTGCTAGTTGATGATTTGATAGCAACTGGAGGAACGGCAAAAGCTTCTGTTGAACTTATAAACCAAACAAATGCAACTTGCGTTGAAGCCTGTTTTTTAATCGATTTAAAAGACTTAAATGGTGCAAATTTAGTCTCAAAACTAACTCCGCTTTACTCTATTTTAGAGGTTTAGATGGAGGAAATTTTAAAAGAATGGATGATAAATTATCATCAATACGCCTACATAATACTATTTTTTTGGTGTTTGTTAGAAGGCGAGTTAGCGCTTATTTTAGGTGGAATTTTAGCACATGAGGGTCATGTTGATATAGGTTTTGCTATATTTGTAGCTGGGCTTGGAGCTTTTGTAGGAGATCAAATTTACTTCTATATTGGCAGATATAACAAAAAATACATTACAAAAAAACTAAACAAGCAAAAACGCAAATTTGCAGTCGCTCATCTGATGCTTCAAAAATACGGCTGGCCGATTGTATTTTTACAACGCTATATCTATGGGTTTCGTGCGATAATTCCGATGAGTATCGGTATCACAAGATATAGCGCTAAAACTTTTGCCATTATAAATTTAATCAGCGGTTGGGTTTGGGCTGCTATAACTATACTTTTAGCTTGGTATTTTGGGCAAGAAATTTGGAAAGCAGTTGGCTGGATGGAAAAACACTGGTATGCGGCTATACCGATTATAGCGTGCTTTTTTGCGGTGATTTACTATATTTTTAAAGAGATTGAAAAGAAAATATTAAACGAAAGAAAAGGAAAAAATAGTGAAATTAACATTAGTTGATAAGCCGATAGATGAAATTTCGGCTGATTTTGAAGTGATTTTGGTAGTTGATAAAAACTTAGAGCATAAATTCATAAAAGATAGTGATAAATTTGAACTTTTAAACTATAAAGGTGATACAAATTTACTACTTCTTGAATCAAAACGCCTATATATCGGCATTAAAAAGCTAGAAAGCGATCAAATCAGAAAAGCACTAGCAAGTGCTTATAACACGCTTAAAGTTTATAATATAACAAATTTTAAAGTCGCATCATATCTTGGCGAATGCACCACAAAAAGCTATATGGCGCTAGCTGAGGGGCTTTATCTTGGAAGTTATGAGTTTAACAAATACAAAAGCGAAAAGAAAAAATATACTCTAAAAGAAATTTTTATCTCATCAAGCGAATTTAGTGGCAAAACTATCAACTTACAAAAAGCGCAAAATGGACTTAAATTTGGCAAAATCATAGCAGATGCGACAAACTACGCAAAAGATGGCGTGAATGAAATCCCAGAAATTTACACTCCACAAAAAATGGCAAGCGAGGCTGAAATTCTAGCTGCTGGTTATGATAGCGTAGAGTGCGAAATATACGACGAGGAGTTTTTACAAGAACAGAACATGAACGCATTTTTAGCGGTAAATCGCTCATCAGTTCATCCTCCACGCCTTATACATCTAGTTTACAAGCCAGATGGCGAGGCTAAAAAACGAGTCGTTTTTGTCGGTAAAGGGCTAACTTATGATAGTGGCGGGTTAAGTTTAAAGCCAAGCGATTATATGCTTACGATGAAGTGCGACAAAAGTGGTGCGCTCGCTGCAATGGGCATTATAAAAGGTGCGGCAGAACTTGAGCTGCCATTTGAAATTCACGCCGTTATCGGTGCAACTGAAAATATGATAGGCGGAAACTCATATAAACCTGATGATGTTTTAATATCTCGAAGTGGCGTAACTATCGAGGTTAGAAACACAGATGCTGAGGGGCGCTTGGTGCTAGCTGATTGTCTAAGCTGGGCTCAAGAGCTAAAACCTGATTTACTAATCGATATGGCGACACTAACTGGGGCTTGCGTTGTGGGGCTTGGTGAGTTTACAATCGGGCTTTTAGGCAACAACGAAGAGTTTAAACTAGAGTATAAAAAAGTAACCAAAGCAAGTGGCGAGCTTATGAGTGTATTGGAATTTAATGATTATTTAAGAGAGCTTATCAAAAGCAACATCGCCGATGTCAGCAACACCGCTTCAAGCAGATACGGCGGAACAACGACAGCTGGGCTGTTTTTGGATAAATTTATAAAAGATGAGTATAAAGACAGATGGCTTCATCTTGATATCGCAGGACCTGCGTATCTTGAAAAAGCGTGGGGATATAACCAAATCGGCGCTACTGGAGCTGGAGTAAGAGCAAATTTATACTATCTATATAACTTAGCAAAGGAGTCTTAATGGGACTAGCTGTAGGCATCGTAGGACTCCCAAATGTGGGCAAATCAACAACTTTTAACGCTCTTACAAAGGCACAAAACGCAGAAGCGCAAAACTATCCATTTTGCACAATCGAGCCAAACAAAGCCATCGTGCCAGTGCCTGATGTAAGGCTAAAAGAGCTTGCTAAAATCGTGATTCCAAACAAAATTCAATACTCAACTATCGAATTTGTCGATATTGCTGGACTTGTAAAAGGAGCTAGCAAGGGCGAAGGGCTTGGGAATAAATTTCTTTCAAACATTAGAGAAACCGAAATCATCCTTCATATAGTTCGTTGCTTTGATGATGAAAACATCACTCATGTTGAGGGCAAAATCGATCCGATTCGCGATATCGAAATCATACAAACCGAGCTTATTTTAGCCGATATCGAGCAACTAAGCAGAAAAATAGAACGCCTAAACAAAGAGGTAAAATCAAACCAAAAAGGGGCAAAAGAGCAACTTGAAATCGCTACAAAACTACTTGAGCATTTAAATAATGGAGAGAGTGCAAGTAGCTTTGAAGAGTTTACAAGCGATGCATTTAGCGAACTTAATAAAGAGCTTCGCTTGCTTTCTGCTAAAGAGGTGGTTTATGGAGCAAATGTCGATGAAGAAGGAATCGCACAAGATAATGAGTATGTAAAAACACTTAAAGAATACGCCGCAAAAAGCAACCACGAAGTGATAAAACTATGCGCTAAAATCGAAGAAGAGCTTGTAGGACTTGAAGATGATGAGGCAAAAGAGATGTTAGAAAGCCTTGGATCTAGCGAGAGTGGGCTTGAGCATATCATACGAACGGCTTTTGCAAAACTAAATTTAATCAGCTACTTTACAGCTGGAGTTATAGAAGTTCGTGCATGGACGATAACAAAGGGCTGGAAAGCGCCAAAAGCGGCTAGTGTTATACATAATGACTTTGAGCGAGGATTTATCAGAGCTGAAGTTATAGCTTATGATGACTATGTAGCGTGCGGTGGCGAAAGCAAGGCAAAAGAGGCTGGAAAAATGAGGTTAGAGGGCAAAGAGTATGTTGTTGCCGATGGCGATGTAATGCACTTTAGGTTTAATGTTTAAGCTAAATCTAAAATAAAATCTTTATAAAAATAGGTAAATTTTGCTTAAAAGGTAAAATTTACCTAAATTTGAAGCTAAATTTAGCTCTTTTCTAGGCTTAGTTTTCAAATTCAATGCTTCTCTTTTTTGCTTTTATCTTAATAATTTTTTAGGCTCAAGACAAGTTAAAAACTTTTAAAGGGGTTTTTAACTACTATGCTATCGATGAAAAACAAATACATATACCGTTCCCTAATTTCTGAAAAGAAATTTTGTGAAATTCTCAAGTATTTTTGCCTTGATTTAGAAGCTGTAAAGATAGCTGAAATTTGTAATACTTCTAGAAATTCTATCAATAAAATTCTAAAAGAGATAAGAATTTTAATGGCACAAGAATGCGAGGAAATTTCTAAATTTGATGGCGAGATAGAAATAGATGAAAGCTACTTTTTACTTCGCTTTGCTAGTAACTGTAAATAGAAGGAGCTAAAAGAGTAAGAGGCAAAAGAGGCATAGGTGCAGCTAATAAACAACTAGTATTTGGTATGTTAAAACAAGAATGGTAAGGTCTATACACAAGTAGTTAAAAACTGCAGTGCAAGTGAGCTAGTGTCAATATTAAGAGAGTTTAGTGAGCTAAATGAGAGTATTATTTACTCTGATAGTTGCAGAGCTTATGATGGTTTAGTGGATTATGGAGCAAAAGCTCATTACCGTATAAAACACTGCAAAAATGAATTCGCTAATGGTAAAATTACATAAATGGTATAGAGAATTTCTGGGGTTATGCAAAGCATAGGTTAAGTAAATTTAAAGGCATAAAAAAGATAATTTTATATTGCACTTAAAAGAGTGTGAATTTAGGTTTAATAACAGAGAAAACTTATATCAAATTTTACTTAAATTGATAAGAGAAAATCCGCTTAACTTGTTTTGAGCCTTGAATTTAATAAAAAACAATACTTAAAAATCAAATTTAAATCAGCGTTATTTTTAACCTATAAATTTATAAAAGTTAAGTTGTTAAAATTATAAACTACTCTACATAGCATATTTTTTTAAATTCTTTACGAAAGTGGCATGTATTTAGGAAGAAAATATTGGTTAATAAAAATAAAAAATATAGCATTAGTAAAATATTTTATATATTTTTGCAAGATGTGTCAAAACAACTAAAAATAAAATCTTTAAATTTAAAATTCTAAAGCCGTTAAAATGGGCTAAATTTAGCACTCAGCCAAATTTAGCCCCATATTTTAGTATAAAATCACATAAACGATTTGCGAACCATGAACTCCAAGAACAGTTATAAGCTCTATATCAGCCGTTCTTGATGGGCCAGAGATGAAGATTATATTAGTTGGAAATCTTCCATCTTCCTCTTTTATCTGATTTAGCGCCCCACTCATACTTTTAGTCATATTCTCTTTTTTAAGTAGCACAACGCATACTTTTGGAGTTAGACTTAAAAGTCGTGGTTGCTCTTTGCTTGATGCTACGCAAAAAACTCCATGCGAGCTAACGCCCATTCTAGCTTGTATGATAGAAAAATCATACTCAAAAAGTCTTTCTTTGAAATTCTCTATCTCATTATCAAAAGCAAATTTAGTACTTATATCAACTTTTTCTACATCTATAGGTAAATTTACTGGATAAAGTAGGTTTTTTACCTCCTCTTTTTTGATAATTTCGTTGATTTTCTCTTCTATTTCCGACTTATCACACTCGATTACAAACGCTCTATTTTCAGCCACACGAGTTTTAAACTCGCTTAGCAAATCATTATTTTCGTTTGCATTTTTTATAAATTTAACCGGATCTGGCGTTGGCTCTACGACAAGCCCTTCGATTTTTTTCGCCTCTCTTATGCGAGATAGTATATCTTCTTTACTACTCATATCTTACTCCTTGCATGTTTGAAACCTCTTTATAAACATCTATACCAAAATTTGATAGATTTTTATACTTAGTCCATTTGTTTACAACAGGAACAAAGCCTGAAACCATATGAATAGGAGTGTTAAACATCCTAGCGGCTTTAACGCCATTTCTAAATATCCATCCGTTAGTAAAGGCAGTTGTAACGGCTTTGAAAACCATCTTTTCGGCTATATTTTTACTTAAATTTTGTGTTCCAAAAGGTGGATTATCTCCATCTCCGACCTTATCTCTTCTTAGCTTTCTTATCATATCAGCAAGCGGGATTTTTACCGGACATACCGCACTACATCTGTTACAAAGGCTGCATAGAGTTACTACATCGCCATGCTCATCCATACCAAAAATTTGAGGATCGATTACATCTCCTATAGGACCAGGATAAGTTGCTTGATAGCTGTGTCCGCCGATTTTATCATATACTGGACAAAAGTTCATACAGGTTCCACACCTAATACATCTTAAAACTTCATGATAGTCCTCATGTCTTAGCATATCTGTTCGTCTGTTATCAAAAAGCACTATATGACACTCTTTTGGGCCATCAAGTTCGCCTTCTCGTCTTGGACCTGAGATGATGTTGTTATAGTTTGCTATAAACTGACCAGTAGCTGAAGGTGTTAGCATACTATCTACGCTAACTGCATCTTCTACAGTTTCAAGAACTTTTTCTATACCGCAAACGCTGATTAAAACATCAGATATAGTAGTACACATTCTACCATTTCCCTCATTTTCAATCATCCATATAGCGCCCTCTTTAGATAAAGCAAAATTTACTCCACCTAGCCCTATACTAAGCTCTTTAAACTCACCTCTAAGATACTCTCTTGCGATAGCATTTAGTTTCTCTGGTTCGCTCTCTTTTTCAACTCCGAGTTTATCGTGAAAAATTTCGCCTATTTCATAGCGATTTTTGTGAATCGCCGGCACTACTATATGAACTGGCGCTTCGTGGATTAGCTGTATTATAACCTCTCCAAGGTCTGTTTCCATAGCTGTAATGCCTCTTTTTTCAAGATAGTGGTTTAGTCCTATCTCTTCGCTTGCCATAGATTTACCTTTTAGGATTTTGTTAGCCTTTTTTTCAAGCATGATGTTGTATATTATCTCGCAAGCTTCATCGCCATCATTAGCCCAATGCACTATAAAGCCGTTTTTCGTAGCATTTGCTTCAAACTCAAGTAGTCTTTCTTCAAGAGAATTTAAAGCTTTGTTTTTTGCATATTTACTTTGTTCTCTAAGCTCTTCCCAATTAACAAATTTACTCTCCACCATCTTAGCTCTGTTTGTTTGAAGAGTGTGCATAGCTTTGCTTAAATTTTCTCTAAGTTGTTTGTTTGCAAGATTTTCTCTTACTATTTCTTCATGTTTCATATCTTATCTCCATTGAGTCTTGAGAGTATAAAATCGTATAGATGAAGCGCTTTTATATTTTTACCATGTTTTGACATAGTTCCAGCTATGTTCATCAAACAGCCTCCATCAGCACTTATTAGGTATTTTACGCCTGTTTCTTCTATATGCTTAATCTTTTCAAGCGTCATTGCATTTGAAATTTCAGGCTCTTTTACCGCAAAAGTTCCTCCAAAACCACAGCACTCTTTTTCATACTCTAGTTGCACAAGCTCGACATTTTTAAATCTTTTTAAAAGATTTAAATTACTTTCTATGCTTTTTGCTACTCTAAGAGCGTGGCAGTTGCTGTGCCAAGTTACTTTTATAGGCTCACCAGCATCTTCATACTTCACATTTAAAACTTTGTCTAAATACACACTTAGTTCAACTATTTTAGAGCTAAATTCTTTGATTTTCTCTTCCTCTTTTTCACCTTTAAAAAGCTCAACATAATCATGCATCATCATACCAGCACAAGATCCGCTAGGAACTAAAATGGGATAATTTTCGCTAAAAAGCTTAGCA
Source organism: Campylobacter geochelonis (assembly GCF_013201685.1). Lineage (NCBI taxonomy): Bacteria > Pseudomonadati > Campylobacterota > Epsilonproteobacteria > Campylobacterales > Campylobacteraceae > Campylobacter > Campylobacter geochelonis. The sequence continues at coordinate 1,531,892 of NZ_CP053844.1, forward strand.
TTATAAAGTGCTACTTCTTTTGTATCGTTAAAATATCCTGTATTGTAAGATGGCTGTCCACAACATGTTTGATCTTTTTTAAAGATTACCTCAATTCCTTCTCGCTGCAAAAGCTTAATAGCATTTACCACCGTTTTGCCCATCATCGATGCACCCAAACAGGTAGCAAAAAGATAAACTTTTTGTGACATGTAAATCCTTTAAAAAAATATATAAGTATTATACATTAAAGTGGATAAATTTATCCACTTTAAACAATTTATTTAAAATAGCGGTATAAGACTTGGCACGATATGAACTATCGACCATGAAATAATGCCTGCTATAATGATGAAAAATATCGAATACTTTAGAGTAAATCTAAACAACGAACTCTCTTGTCCTACAAGACCAACCGCCGCACAAGCTATAGCTATACTTTGTGGGCTTATCATCTTACCAACAACACCACCAACAGTATTTGCTGCTAAAAATACATAATCTTGAACTCCAAGTTGTTGAGCTGTAACTTGCTGAAGTGGACCAAATAGCAAGTTTGAGCTTGTATCACTTCCTGTTAAGAAAACTCCAAGCCAACCAATAACTGGCGAGAAGAAGGCAAACGCTTGACCGGTATTTGAAAGAGCTAGACCCATAGTTGCAGCTTGCGCGCTGTTTTTAGCAACATATGCATATGCAACAACTAAACCTATCGTAAGAATAGGAATACTCATCTCTTTAATTGTCTCAGTCGCAGCCTCTTTTATCATAGAAGTTTTTAGCTTATAAGCTGCTACTGTTAGGAAAGCAGCCGCTAAAATAGCAGTTCCGGCAGTTAAAATCAACGGCACAGAAAATACACCACTTAAAGCAGCATTTTGACCCTCTTTGATTATCGGTGCAACTTGGTTGATTTCATTTATAAATGGCACTGTAAATTGGAATGTTGTAAACGATAGTGCGCCACCTTTTGCAAACAAAGCTTTGAAAAATGGCATAGTCCATAAAACAACCGTAAGGATAAGAAAAACAAACGGAAGCCATGCTTTTATAACAAGTTTAGCGCTCATTTGCTCATTTTCAACATATGGCTCACTTCCTTCGACTCTAAAGATATTTTTTGGTTTCCAAATCTTTAAAAACGCCGTAGTACAAACAAGCGAAACAACCGCTGAAGTGATATCTGGAAGCTCTGGCCCAACATAACTAGCGGTTACAAACTGAGTTATAGCAAAGGTTAAAGAAGCTACTAAAATAGCTGGATATGTCTCTTTAACGCCTTTAAATCCATCCATTAAATATACTATGAAAAATGGAACAAATATAGTTATAGGAGGAAGCATATGAGCAACCATTGCAGATATATGCACAGGATCAACGCCAACTGCTTTACCCATCGCAATAATTGGAATTCCAACCGCACCAAAAGCAACTGGAGCTGTGTTTGCTATCATACATAAACCAGCAGCGTATAGTGGGCGAAGTCCAAGACCCATTAAAAGTGCAGCTGTGATAGCAACTGGTCCACCAAAACCAATCGCACCCTCTAAGAACGCACCAAAACAGAAAGCTATGAGTATAACTTGGATTCTGTGATCTGGAGTTATAGACATAACACTATGTTTTAGTGTTTCAAAATAACCTGATTTAACAGATAGTTTATATAGGAAAATAGCAGCTAAGATAATCCACGCGATTGGCCACATACCAGTGATAAACCCATAAACAAAACTAGAAAGAACTGATTGTATCGGCATGCCATACATTGCGATGGCGATAATACAGCTTAAACCAACAGTTAAAGCCGCCGCAACCCATCCTTTAAGCTTAAACAAAACAAGAGATGCAAAAAAAAGTAGTATCGGCAAAGATGCCACAAAAGCACTCAGCCAGATATTTCCCAACGGATTATAGACCTGTTCCCAAATTTCCATAAATTCTCCTTAAATTGACATTTTAAGCTGTTAGATCATAACAACTTTTTTGGAATTTTTGATTTTATTATAACTAGACTTAAAGCAATGTGCTGGATTTGAATATAGTTTGAAAACTTAAATTGTTTTTAATTTTATCAAAATACGCTTTTTTTAATAACCATTTAATTATTTTAGTGCCAATGTGTGGGATTTCTTATATATGATAACCAAATTTAAACTAATTATTTATTATAGTTTAAATTTATTTAAATAGATTTTATATTGAAATGATAATTTTAGTTTATATTTAAAGTTAAATTTAACTATTTATTAGTAAAAATTTGTGGGTAAATTTGTTACACTAGAGCAAAATTTCTTTAAAATTCTACTCTTCTATTTCATCAAATAGCGTCACTTCTTCGGCTTTTTGATTTAACATTGCTAAAATTTCGTCGTGATTTCCTAGAACAAGTGCATATCTGAAGTTATAATTTACTTTTAAATCGCTTAAATTTCTATACTTTATATCGCTTTCTATATCATTAGAAAAAGGTGAAAAAGTGATAATTTCGCCTTTAAATTTATTTTTTAAAAATTTAGCTTCACGCAAAAAAAGTCTCTCATCGCTTTCTACTATAAAGGCTCGATAACTATCGCCAAAGTGCCTAACATCATAAAACCTATCGACAAAAATCGGCTCAAAATGCCCTAAATTTCTACCATCTTTAAATTTTATCTCTATATCATTTTCTCTCATATAATCTAAAATTCCATAAATCTCTGGTAAGAAAATTTGAGGAAAATTTAACTTAAAATAGCCATCTTCATATATAAAATTTAGGTAAAAAATCGAACCGTCTATATCTGGTTTTACCTCTAAATTTGGACTTATACTCTCATAAACTGAGGTTATTTTTTCTATAGTTTCTAAATTTGGACTAAAAAAAATCTCATCTTGTTTTGCGTTCATAACTTGCATAAAAAGCTCATGCACATTTTCACTTGCAAAAATAGCCTTTTTATCAACGCTACATTTAGATAAAATCGCACTTTCAATAGTACTTAAGCGCACAAATTTAACCGAATTTAAAGCTAGAGTAAAACGCATAAGTTTAAAAAGTGCAGAGTTTAAATTCTGCACTTTTATGTAAGCAACCTCTTTGTTTTTAACTTCAAATTCACTATCAAAAATCACAGCGTAAGCGCCTAAATTTATAGCCTCTTCAACATCTTCTTCACTAGCATTTATAGCTATAAAAGCAGTTGCATGTCTTATATCTTTTAGATTAAAAGTAAAGCTATCTACATTTGAAATAGATGGCTCATTTAGGAGTTTTGCACCGATTAATCTAACAAGATTTTGTATCGTCATATTTACCTTATCCGACTATAGCGCCGTTTTGAACTTTGCTTAAAGTGCTAAGAAGCGTTAGTTTGCCATCTTCTGCGCTTAGTATCATACCTTCGCTTAGATGTTTGAAAATTTTAGCTGGTTTTAAATTTGCTAAAACACACACTTGCTTGCCAACAAGTTCGGATGGATTATAAAATTTAGCTATTCCCGAGATGATTTGACGTGGTTTTTCCTCGCCTAAATCAATTTGAAATTTAAGTAGTTTATCACTTCCTTCGATGTTTTCACACTCTAAAATCGTTCCTACTTTTATAACGCATTTTTTAAACTCATCTATGTTTATAACCTCAACTTTTTTCTCTTCTTTTTTAACCTCAACTACGTTTTCCAAGCTAGGAACTTCAACCTTAGCAAACAACGGCTCAGTCGCAACCGCCATAAAATCTATAATGCCACCATCTTTTATAAGTTTATTATATAAATTTGTATTGACATCAAAGCTAAGTGCCTTTGCTATCTTATCTGCGCTTTTTGGCATAGCTGGACTTAAAAGAACAGCAACTTTTGCAAGAAGATTACTAACCATCGCAACAAGCGCTAGTGCTTTATCTTTTTCACCATCTTTAATCAAATTCCACGGCTCATACTTTGCTATCGAGGCATTTGCTAAATTTAGCACTTTCCAAAGCTCTTCTAAATAGCGATTTGTCGCCACTTCATCGCTTGCTAAAAGCGCATTTTTACAAAGCGCATTTGCAGTTTCTATCTCATCGGTAAAATACTTTAAAACATCTTTTGAATTTATCTCGTAATTTGAGTATTTGCTACTCATGCCAATTATTCTGTTAAGTAAATTTCCTAAATCGTTGCAAAGTTCGCTATTTATACGGTTTATAAACGCCTTTTGAGAAAAGTCGCCATCTTGACCAAATGGCACTTCACGAAGCAAAAAGTATCTAAACTGCTCAAGCCCATAAGTATCAGCAACCTCTTTTGGATTTACAACATTTCCTATAGATTTACTCATTTTTTTACCATCTCTTGTCCACCAGCCGTGCGCTGCAACGTGTTTTGGTAAAGGTAGATTTAAACTCATTAAAAACGCTGGCCAATAAACCGCATGAAAACGCAAGATGTCTTTTCCTACGATGTGCATAGCGTTGTTCCAAAAGTCCATATTTTTCTCATCTCTTGTATAACCAAGCGCTGAAAGGTAGTTTATAAGAGCATCAAGCCAAACATACATCACATGTTTTGGCTCATTTAAGCTTTCAGGCAGTTTTATACCCCACTCAAAGCTAGTTCGAGTTATACTTAAATCTTTTAGCCCGCCTTTTACAAAGCTTACAACCTCATTTTTCTTACCTTTTGGCAAAATACATTTTTCTTCATCTTCATACCATTTTAAAAGCTTATCTTGATATTTTGATAGTCTAAAAAAGTAGCTTTCTTCTTTAATAAGCCTAGTTTGCTTACCACAGTCTGGGCAATACTCGCCATCTATAAGCTGAGATTCAGGAAAAAAGGTCTCACAGCTAACACAGTAAAATCCCTCATATTCGCCTTTGTAAATATCATCATTTTTATACATTATATCAAAAGCATTTTGCGCGGTTTTTATATGATATTCATCAGTTGTTCTTATAAAATGATCATATGAAATCTCAAACTCATCCCACAAAGCTTTAAATTTACCACTTACCTCATCTGCATACTCTTTTGGCGAAAAGCCACGTGATTTAGCCGCTTCTTCTATCTTTTGACCATGCTCATCAGTTCCTGTTAAAAAGTATGTCTCATGCCCTTGAAGCCTATAAAGTCTAGCCATCATATCTGCGATAATGGTTGTATAAGCATGTCCTATATGTGGAACATCATTAACATAATAAATCGGTGTAGTTATAAATCTCTTTTCCATCTTTTCCCTTATCAAATTTTAAAAATCAAATCCGCCCTCTGCTCCCTTAGACATACTAAGATAGACAGCGTTTACATAGTTTTTTCTAGTTTCACACTCTAAAAGCATTTCACACTCAAAACAGCTTTTAAGTGAATGCTTTTCTTGACACTCTTGCAAAGTTTTTATCATATTTTCAAGATGAGCGTCAAATTTATCTTTCTCTTCTTGCATTCTAACTCTTCTTACCATAAATTTGATGCAGAGTTTCTATCTCATCGACTGACCCAAAAAAACATGGAGTTGTTTGATGAAGCTCTTTAATCTCTATATCAAAAAGCGAATTTGAAAAGCCATCACTTGTAGCTCCTCCAGCTTTTTCATATATAAAAGCAAATGGCAAGACTTCAAAGCTAACTCTAAGTTTGCCTTTTGGCGCATCGCTTGTTGCTGGATAGCTAAAAAGCCCGCCGCCTTTTAGTAAAACTTGGTGCAAATCAGAAACCATAGCGCCACTATAACGCAAGCGATATCCACGCTCAAATAGCGTATTTACAAGCTTTCTATGAGTATCACTCCAGCCTTTTTGAGTTGCTCCAGTTGCGTTTAGTTTGCCTTTTTCTTGTAGTTTTAGCTCTCTTACAAAGCCAAACTCTCCATCTCTTTTTAAGCGGTAAAGTTTTGGCGAGTCTTTACAAACTACCATTTCAAGGCGTGGTCCGTATATGGTATAAACGCTAGCAACTAAATTTTTAGCACTTAAACTTTTTTTATAAATTCCAAAAATCGAACCAACAGCAAAATTTACATCAACTAAACTCGAGCCATCAAGCGGATCATAAGCTACGATATACTCGCCATCTTCGTTTAAAAGCTCTTCATCTGTTTTTTCTTCGCTTATTAAGGATTTTACGCTTTTTACATCTTTAAACTCAGCTGTTATAATCTCATCGCTTAAAACATCGAGTTTTAACTGCGTGTCGCCTGTTTGGTTTTTGTGATCTGTATAGCCTAAATCTGCATATTTTAGCGCATCGCTTATCTTTATAGCAATGTTTTCTATAGTTTTAAAAATCTCTTGCATTTTTACCTTCTTTATACTTTTTTTGCATTATCTATGACCCATTTTGAGATTGACTCGACATCGTTTATATCAAAATTTGGTATATCTACACTGCATTTTAGTCCATCAGTTGCTATAGCATCTGAAAACTCAAGATAACTCTCATCTATATGCTCTCTAAATAGGCTTATTCTAGGAAGTGGCAGCGTTTTTAAACCCTCTACTATCAAAAGATCAAACTCGCCAACCATATCCACCATTTGAGCTAAACTTTTCATCTCTTTACTAAAATATGTCGTCCTTGTAGGACTTGCTACGACAACATCAGCGCCAATTTGGCTAAATTTATAACTGTCTTTTCCCTCAACATCGAATTTCGCCTTATCTGATGGGTCGTGTTTTATAATCACAACTTTAAGCCCATCATCGATAAATTTCTTTGCAACCTTTAGTATAAGCGTTGTTTTACCGGTGTTTGAAGGTCCAGAAAAGGCAATCGCCACTCTTTTCATTCACATTCCTTAAATAAAGTTTTTAATTATATCTATTTCGTCTTTTAAAAAGGCTAAATTTGGTTAAAAATTAATTATATTTAGATAAAATTAACCAAATTTATCAAGGTTGAAAAATGAAAAAAACTCTTTTAATACTATCTTTTGCCCTACTTTTTATCTCTTGTTCAGATAAAAAACCATTTCACGAACCGTTTAAAAATGAGCTTTTGGCATATACGCAAAAATTTGAAATTATAAAAAAAGATGAAAAATACCTAGCAGTAGCAACCTATCTAAACCCTGTTTTAAAGCTTGAACAAGGCGCAAAAGAAAGATTTATCCTATCATCATATCCAAAAAATATAGATATAAATTTAAAAAGTTTAAAAGTAAATGGAAGTGATGAAAATTTAACTATAAACAAGCTTCAAAAAGATGATGAACTACTTAAACTAACAAACATAAATTTGCCTTGGAGCAACCATTATGAGATAATTGCTCCAGAAAAACAAAGTGATTATCTAACTATCACTTACGAAACGAATCACTTAGAGAAGGTATCGTTAAGGTTTTTAAAAGTGTCAAAATCGATGTATTGGACTCCACGGATAAAGCTTGAAGATAAATAACATAGTTTGCTAAAACATGTTTTGCATACTCTCTGCTTTCTTGAACTGGCACTAACTCCATGCTTAAAAACGGCTCGTATTTGCCATCGTTAAACAAATCCCCTCTTAAAAGTGTGCGTTTGGTAAATCCCAAACCACCATTATAAGCATAAGCTATAAAAACTGGATTATAAAGATATCTTTCTAACCAATCAAGATGAATATTAGCAAATTTATACGCAACTTCTGGCTTAAACATCTCATCTTGATCAAAATCCTTAAGCTTGTTTTTCTTAGCTATATCATTTGCAACAAACGGCATAAACTGCATCATACCAAGCGCGTATGAGGTGGAAACCGCACTTTGAACAAAGCGGCTTTCTTGCCTTGCCAAAGCAAAGATAAGTGCCCTTCTATGGATGTTTGTATCTTTTAGATAGTCCATAAACGGCATAGGATAAAAGTTATCTTTATATCCTGATAAGATATTTGCTATATAAATATACTCGCCAACTGTATTTTTAGTATCAAATTTATCTGCATATTTTTCTAAATTTTTTAAATCTAGCGTTTTTACTTTTTCTTTAAGCTTTACCCATGCAAAAGGGTCGCTACTATCATATCCCTTAACGCTTTTTTTAGTTGGTTGCGGGATAACTACTTCAACTTGGTTATTTCCAGTCATCTCTTTTGCATAAAGTGAGTAGATGTTGATATTTTGGCTATTTGATAGCTCTTTTAACAAATTTATATCTTTTGAAGTTTGATACATCCAAAAGCTTGACTTATCCTTATCAAACTGCTTTTTATAGGTTGTTTTTGCTTGAAAAAATAGCTCATTTGCTTTTTTAGGCTTATTAAATTTAAGCGCTTGAAGTCCTAAAAAAAACGCAGAGTCATCAGATAAAACTGTAGTATTTAATTCAAGCAATGACTTTGTTAAAACCTCATGCTTTTTTTGGAGTACAGAATTTACAACAAAGGTTTTAAAATATCCTTTAGTCGCTAAAGTTTGAGCAAATTCAGGCTCTAAAGCGAAGTTAAATTTATCATCTTGCTCTTGCTGATTTATAGAGTTATAGTATATGAAAAAGTTTTTCGCATTTTGCGTTTTAGCGTAGTATTTAGCTGGGTTTTTTTGGTTATAGCCTTGTAATAAATTTATCAAATCCGCCCTGCTAGCAAACTCCTTTATAAGCGCCTCGCGATCACCTTGCGAAATGCTTTTTATAAAATTTGGGAACATTCTAGCTAGTTTGCAACTTAAATTTGCATCTAAGATGTTTTTTGAGCCGATACCGTTGCAATTATCTTGTTTTTTAAAAGGCGGTAAGATTTTATCGATTTGTGTTTGAAGCTTTCCTTTGTTTCTAAAAATATCTTTTTTAAGCTCTTTAATCTCGTTTTTATCATACTTTGTCTCTGTTATCAAACGATAAATATAATAATCTTTTGCTAAAGATTTTGGCTCTTTTTTTATCTCTTCATAGCTTAAAACCGAAGCATTCAAAGAGATAAAAAACATCAGCACAAAACTACATCGTAGAAGCATATCTAAGCACCAAAGTTACTAAAAATTTATCCAAAAACTGAAGTCCTAAAAGCACGATTAATGGGGCAAAGTCAAGCCCACCAAAAGTCGTTGGTATGTATTTTCTAATGTATTGATAAACTGGCTCAGTCAAACGGTAAATCACTTGAACAAGCTTGTTGTATGGATCTGGGCGAACAAAGCTTAAAACTGCGCCAATTATGATAACCCAAGTATAAGCAAATATCACAAGTTGTAAAATTTGCGCAATCGCAAGTAAAAATGTCTTTAAAATCATACGTTTACTATCTCCTTAATATCATCTTTTATAAGTGTGTAAAGCTCTTTTAGCTCTGGACCATGCGTTTGGTTTGTTAGTAAAACGCGAAGTGGCATAAAAAAGTTTTTGCCCTTAAGTCCTGAAATTTGCATTAAATTTGCTTTAAACTCATCAAAATTTACAGGAATTTCCATATCTAAAATCGCCTTTTTTAAAACTTCAGCGCTCTCTTTAAACTCATCTGGGATATCTTTTTTACCATAAATTTGAGCTATTTTTTCTGAAATTTCTACGACTAAGCTCGCTTCTTGTGTGTAAAATCTTATCAAATTTGCAAATTTCTTATCCATACCAAAAACTTCAGCCAAACGCTCATCGCTTGCTCGCCTGATATGCTCACGGTTGATTTGAGAAAGTTTATCTATATCAAATTTAGCTGGGCTTTTTGAAATATTTTTGATATCAAACCACTCTATAGCGTCATTTATGGTAAAAATTTCACACGGAGTTTTATTTCCAAGTAAAATCAAATAATTCGCAATCGCCTCAGGCAAGTATCCACTAAACAAAAGCCACTTAACAGATGAGCTATTTTCTCTTTTACTCATCTTTTTGCCTTCGTGATTTAGTATGATTGGAAGGTGTGCGTAGCCCATTTTTTCGGTATATCCAAGACTTTGTCTGATCCATTCTTGCTTTGGTGTGTTTGAAACATGATCTTCACCTCTAATTATGAATGTAACGCCCTCTAGCATATCATCAATCGCACAAGCAAAGTTGTAAGTTGGAGTTTTATCCACTCTCATTACGACAAAACTATCGATATTTTCAGGTTCAAAAACAAGCTCGCCTTTTATAGCATCGCTAAAACCAACCGCAGCGTTTGGTTTTTTCATACGCACGACAAATGGTTTTTCGCATTCTAAAACTTCCATATCGCTTAGTCTCTCGCAAGTCCCATCATAGCGATATGCTTCGCCATTTGCCTTTGCAAGCTCTTTTTTAGCTTCAAGCTCTTCTTCGGTGCAAAAACAGCAAAATGCCTTTTTTTCTATCAAAAGTTTGTTTGCAAATTCTTGGTGAAATTTCAAATTTTTACTTTGGCGGTAAAATTGATCCCACGAAATACCAAATTTAGTCAAAATTTCTTTAATCTCATCATCTTTTCCCTCGATATTTCTTGCCACATCAGTATCTTCGATTCTAAGTATAAAGCCGCACTTGTCCTTTTTAGCGCAAATGTAGTTAAATATAGCAGCTCGTAAATTTCCAATATGCATATCTCCAGTTGGAGATGGCGCAAAACGATACATTAAACATCCTTTTAAATTTTTTATAATTATATATCCAAATGGCTAATAAAAAGCAATAAGAATTTTAATGCCAATTTTATCAAAATTTGGCTAAAATCTTACAAATTTATAATTATTTAAAGGAGAATTTATGAGTTTTGTTAAGGAATTTAAAGAATTCGCTATGCGTGGCAATGTCATGGATATGGCAGTTGGTGTTGTTATAGGCGGAGCTTTTGGTAAAATTGTAAGCTCACTTGTTGGCGATGTGATTATGCCAGTTGTTGGAGTTTTAACTGGTGGCGTGGACTTTACAGATCTTAAAATCACACTTAAGGATGCCGTTGGCGAAGCTGCTGCTGTGACTATAAACTATGGAACTTTTATCCAAACTATAGTTGATTTTTTAATCATCGCATTTTGTATATTTATCGTTATTAAAGGTATAAATAAACTAAAAAGAGAAGAGCCAAAAGTGCCAGAAGCACCAGCAGCACCAGCTGAAGATGTTGTGCTTTTAACAGAGATTAGAGATCTTTTAAAAAATAAATGATAAAACAAATTCCTTTTTTTAGCAGCTTAGATGATGAAAGTTGCAAAAAATTAAACGATATAAGTATATTTAAAAAGTATAAAAAAGGCGAAGTTCTATTTTTAGAAGGAGAGGAGTCAAAATGGCTAAATATCCTTCTAAAAGGGACAATTGGAATTTATAAAAGTTCGCCAAAAGGCAAAAATGTCTTTATGCACGAAATTCGCCCCATAAATTTTATAGCCGAGTTAGCGAATTTTGAAGATATTCCCTATCCTGCTAGTTCGTATTTTACGTCAAATAGTGAGATTTTAAGGATAGATTATGCTAAATTTAAAGAGCTTTTTTTATCTAGACCTGAAATTTCGCTTGAGTTTTTAAAATCTTTAGCTAAAAAACTAAAAGTTATGAACGATGTTTTTGTCCGTGAGATAGTTCTTGATGCAGACGGAAAGATAGCTAAATTTGTATATGAAAATTTAGAACTTTTTAAAACGTTAAAACAGTCTCAAGTAGCAGCGATACTAAATGTCGCGCCAGAAACGCTTTCAAGAACTTTGGCTAAATTTAGGCAAGATAATCTTTTCAAATATGATAAAAATGGCGAGATTATCGGAGTTAATGAGAGATTAAAAGAGTTTTTTGTCATATGAAGATGTATTATTTCCCCATCGTTGCAAGCTTGATTTTTTTGTTTATAAACCTTTATGTTCTAAAATCGCTTCAAAATCGCTTTATAAAAGAGCGAAATTTTCTCTTTTTAAAGCCGATTTTTTGGCTAATTTTTACTCTTTTAACCATGCTTGAAATTCTTTACTTTTTTTCACTTAGATTTAACTATTTAGATGGAATTTTATATCAAATTTCAGTCGCTACGATAGCAGTTACTTTTATGCTTTTTGCTATATGCATACTTTTTGACTTGATAAGTTTTTTTACCAGTAAGATAAAATTTAGTGAAAAAAGAAGAAAATTTGCTAAATTTAGCATAGATTCTGCATTTGTAGCAGCTAGTACTTTATATGTTGGGACTGGATTTTATAATGGACTTAAAAAACCTGCCGTTAAAGAGGTAGAAATCAAGCTTAAAAACTTGCCAAATGAGCTAAATTTAGCCATGATTGCAGATGTTCATCTTGGTGAGTTTTTAAACAAAGATTTTTTGGAATTTATCATAGATAAAGTAAACACGCTTGATACTAAGGCACTTTTAATCGTTGGCGATATGCTTGATTTAAAATCATATGAGCTAAAAGATGTTTTAGAACCGCTAAAAAAGTTAAAAATTCCAGCCTTTTTTACACTTGGAAATCACGAGTATTACAACGGTGCAAATGAGCTTATGCAAGCTTTAAGAAGCTACGGCGTGAGAGTTTTAGCAAATGAGAATGTTAAATTTGAAGGTATAAATTTAGCAGGAGTTAATGATATCAGCGGGTTTAAATTTGGCTACTTAGAGCCTGATTTGAAAAAAGCGCTTAGTGGAAAAGATGAAAGCTTGCCAACGGTTTTAATGTCCCATCAACCAAAATACGTAGTTCAAAATGTAAAAGATGAGATTGACTTAGCGCTTTGTGGGCATACTCACGGCGGGCAAATTTTCCCATTTTCTTTTTTAGTAAGACTTGATCAAACCTATGTAGCTGGGCTTTATAACGATGGCGTAAAGCAAATTTATGTAAGCAGTGGCACTGGATTTTGGGGTCCGCAAGCTAGAGTTTTCGCACCATCTGAAATCACACTTTTAAAATTAAAAAGAGGATAAAATGACAAATTTAATATCGCAAATTTTTGGACTTATCGCAAACATCAAATTCCCAAAAAAGCTTCAAACTTTTATAAACAAACGCTACATTAAAGCGTTTAAAATCGATATGAGCGAGTTTGATGATGCTAGTAGTTATAAGAGTTTAAACGCTCTTTTTACAAGGACTTTTGTAAAACCTAGAGATTTTTCAAGTCAAAAAAATACACTTATAAGCCCAAGCGATGGGCTTATCTTTGAAGTTGGCAAAAGCGATAGTCTAAAAGCGCTTTGTGTAAAAAACCATAACTATAGTATAGATAGACTTCTTGGAATGAGCGCTAGTAAAGATGAGCTAAAAGGCGAGATTATTTATACAAATATCTATCTTTCGCCAAGCGATTATCATCACTATCACGCACCTTGTGATTTGGAGATTTTAAGTGCATTTTATGTTCCTGCAAAGCTTTATAGCGTGGCTAAAAAATGGCTTATAAAAGTGCCGAATTTATACTGTAAAAACGAGCGAGTCGTGCTAAAAACAAGGCTAGAAAATGGCAAAATTCTCTGGCTTGTTTTTGTTGGAGCGCTAAATGTAGGAAAGATGAAATTTGACTTTGATAACCGTATACAAACAAACGCAAACGCAAGCTACACGCAGTTTTACGAGTATGAGAATCTGTATATTAAAAAAGGTGAGCATATCGGAAATTTCGAACTTGGCTCAACTATAGTTTTACTAGCTCAAAACGGTGCTTTGGAATTTGAGCTAACAAGTGAGCAAAAAGTTAAATTTGGCGATATCATAGGAAAAATAAATTTAGAAAATGAGGATTTGTGATGAAAGGGTTAAAACACGGATTTACAATGGTCGAGCTTATATTTGTTATACTTATCCTTGGGATTTTAGCAGCATTTGCAATCCCACGTTTAGCAGCTACTAGAGATGATGCGCAAATCGCTGCTTATGCTAAGAATTTATCAGTTTTACTAAGTGATTTATCAGGTTATTATCTATCGCAAAATGGATATAATCCAAAAATTTCATCTATGACCTTAGTTCAAGTCGTTGATGATGGCGATTTTAGTGCTACGCTTCCAACTCGTGGTGTTGGGTGCTTGAAGATTAAAATTTATAATGATGATATAAAAGATGAAAAAGATAATCTCATAAGAGGTGGCACTGCTGAACTTATCGCGATAAATCAAAATAATGCATTTTGTAAAAGAGTTCAAGAATCGCCTATGGTATCAAACTATATCAAACAAGGAAGATATATTCTTCTTGGAAAGCCTTTGGCGCATTAAATTTATATCTTTTTTACTAGAATAATTGTAAAATATACAAAACTTTTATAAGTGTATAGAAGTATTTCAAAAAAGGATGTGTTATGAGATTAAAATCTGCTTTTACGATGATAGAGTTGGTTTTCGTTATAGTTGTTTTGGGGATTTTAGCTGGTGTTGCCATACCTAAACTTGTAGTTACAAGAGATGATGCAACTGTTTCAAAACTAAGAGCTGATATAGCAGCTATAAGAAGCGGTATAGCTTTGCAAAGACAACAAAATTTAATGAGTGGAAATCCTAATTGGCCAGTTCTAACTGGTGGTTTTTCAGAAGTTTTACAATCTCCTATAAAATTCAAAGGCGATGCCAGAAATGGCTGGAAGAAAACTTCGGGAACAGCCGATCAACCAACTTTTGAAGTTTGCGTAGCTGGAAAATGTACAAACTTTACTTATTACCAAAAAGGTGTAGTAAAAAAGGGTGAAAATGGCAAACCAGACACCGTAACAACTCCGGCTGGAACGTTTTCATGCCCACCAGCAGAATCTGTATGCAAAATGCTAAGTGAATAGCGTTATAGCAAGTATATTTTTTAATGTTTTATTATAAAGTTGCGGTTTTAAGCTCATCTTTAAAACCGCTTACTTACTCATCAAACAATGATATCGCGCCTTATTGCCTTGTAAAAGTCTTGCTTAAAACCTCTTTAAAAACAGCAGTTGTATTAGAAAAAGTTGAAAAAACAAACTTTATTACAAAAGAGATAGAAGAGATTTTAAATTCTAAATTTTCATTCATACAAATCGAGCTAGCTAAATTTATCTCATACTACTACGTTTGTGAAATCGGTGTTGCTTTTGGGATTTTCGAGCCGCTGGTTGAACCCAAATTCAAACAAATCGAGTTTACAAAAGAGCCAAATTTAAGCCAAAAACAACAAGAAGCTTACGAGTTTGCTAATACACATAACTCATCGCTACTTTTTGGCGATACGGGAAGTGGCAAGAGTGAAATTTATATAAAGCTTATTACAAAGACACTAAATCAAGGCAAACAAGCGCTTTTTTTAATGCCAGAAATCTCACTAACTCCACAGATGCAAAAGCGCTTGGAGGAGTATTTTGGAAGTCATATTGGGATTTGGCACTCCAAAATAACTCCTAAAAAAAAGACTCAAATCTTAGAAAAATTTCAAAATGGTGAGATAAAACTTATAGCAGGAGCGCGTTCGGCGCTGTTTTTACCATTTGTTAATTTAGGCATTATCATAGTCGATGAAGAGCATGATGATAGCTACAAATCAGCCCACAAACCACGCTATAATGCACGTGATTTAGCGCTTTTTCTCTCATCAAAGCTTGATATAAAAGTCGTTCTTGGCTCAGCAACGCCATCTCTTACGACATATAAAAAGCAGCCAACTTTTCGCTTAAATGAGACATTTTTTCAAAGCCAAAAGAGCTTTTTATATGATATTTCAGAAACAAAAATCACAAGTAAAATCAAAAATGAGCTAAAAACAACCCTTGAAAAAGGCAAACAAGCCATCGTATTTTTGCCAACAAGAGCAAATTTTAAGTATATGATCTGCTTAAAATGTAGCGCCATCGTAACTTGTCCGTTTTGTAGCGTTGGTATGAGTTTTCATAAAGACAAAAATGCTCTTAAGTGCCATTACTGTGGATTTAGCACCTACGCAAAAGTAACTTGCGCTAAGTGTGGAAGTGAAATTTTAGAAGCTAAAAGAATGGGAACAAGCGAAGTTTTAGATGAACTTAGAGCGCTGTTTCCAACCGCAAATATCGCTAAATTTGACCGTGATGAGATAACTACACAAAAAAAACTTGTAAATTTACTAAAAGATTTTAACGAGCAAAAAATCGATATCTTAGTCGGCACTCAAATGCTTAGCAAAGGACACGACTATCACAATGTCGAACTTGCCGTTATCATGGGCATTGATGAGAATTTAAGCTACGCTGATTTTAGAGCTAGAGAAAAAACTCTCGCCCTTGCTATACAAATAGCTGGGCGTGCTGGGCGTGCTGGGGTTGGAAGAGTGCTACTCCAAACTAAACAAGAGGAATTTTTTAAAAATTATATCAGCGACTATGATAAATTTTTAAACGATGAAGATGAGTTTAGAGATGGGCTTTATCCGCCTTATAAACGGCTTTTGAGGGTTCTTATCTCGCATAAAAATGCAGAAACGGCAAAAAACTCTATGGATAGCTGTTTGCTAAATTTAAAAAATGTCGCAAACATCGAAATCATCGGCTATGGGCGAGCAACCATAGAGTATATCGCATCAAAATATCGCTATGAAATTCTTGTGCGCGCTGATTCACACAAGCCCATTATTCAAGCTGCTAGAGCTTGTGCTAATATCGCAAATGCTGAAGTCGATGTAGATGCGATAAATTTTAGTTAAATTTGGAGAAAAATGAAAAAAACAGTTTTTAAAGTTAAAAAGATGGATTGTCCGTGCGAAGAGCGGTTAATACGAATGAAATTTAGCAAGATTGAAGGCGTGTTGCAAATCAGCGCTAACTTTGGCACAAGAGAATTAGAAGTCGTGCATGAATGCGACGCAAATGCGCTCTTATCAGCACTTGATGAGCTTAAACTTGACTCATCACTTTTACAAACTAGCGAGTTTAAAGAAACGCTGC